>NZ_CAXTHR010000202.1:0-5662 GCF_964244095.1 uncultured Methylobacterium sp.
GTGCTCAACCTCGTCGGGCTGATCGCGCTGCTCGTCGGCTTCCTGTACCTGAACCAGTTCCGGCAGGGCCTGATCCAGGCCCGCGTCGAGAGCCTGGCGATCCAGGGCGACATCATCGCCGGCGCCATCGCCTCGTCGGCCTCGGTCGATACGGGAACGATCCGGATCGACCCCGACAAGCTGCTCCAGCAGCAGGCCGGCGAGGGCAGCGGCCCCGAGGAGGAATCCTCGCCGCTCGCCTTCTCGCTGAACCCCGAACAGGTCGCGCCGCTGCTGCGCCGCCTCGTGACCCCCACGGGCAACCGCGCGCGGGTCTACGACCGCGAGGGCGGCCTGTTGTTCGACACGCGCTCGCTGTTCAACCGCACGGACGGTTCGGCCGGTGCGCCGCAGATGCGCAAGCGGTCCCTGCTCGAACGGGCCTTCGAGTTCGCCCAGGCCTGGACCTTCGGCCTGTTCGGCGACCGGGTGAAGCCGCAGGAGGAGGTCGGGCCGGCCAACGGCCATTCGCTGCGCGAGGTCCAGACCGCGCTGGGCGGCGCCCGCGGCAGCTTGGTCCGCCGCAACGAACTCGGCGAGACCACGGTCTCGGTGGCGGTGCCGATCCAGCGGTCGGGCGCGGTGCGCGGCGCCCTGCTGCTCTCGACGCAAGGGGATGCGATCGACCGCGTCATCGCCTCGGAGCGCTTCAGCCTGTTCCAGGTCTTCCTCGTCGCCGCGGTGGTGATGATGGTGCTCTCGATCCTGCTCGCGGGCGCCATCGCCGGGCCGGTCCGGCGGCTGGCCGAGGCCGCCGAGAAGGTGCGGATGGGCATCAAGACCCGCGAGGAGATCCCCGACTTCACCAGCCGCACCGACGAGATCGGCCATCTCTCGGGTGCGCTGCGGGACATGACGCAGGCGCTCTACCGGCGCATCGACGCGATCGAGAGCTTCGCCGCCGACGTGAGCCACGAGCTGAAGAACCCGCTGACCTCCCTCCGCAGCGCGGTCGAGACGCTGCCGCTCGCGCGCAACGACGAGTCGCGCGGGCGCCTGATGGCGATCATCCAGCACGACGTGCGCCGCCTCGACCGGCTGATCAGCGACATCGCCGACGCCTCGCGGCTCGATGCCGAGCTCGCCCGCGCCGAGGCGCGCAAGGTGGATCTGCGCAAGCTCCTGACCACGGTGGTCTCGGTCGCCAACGAGCGCAAGCGCCCCAAGGACTGCCTGATCCAGCTCGACGTGGACGCGGCGCCGGGCGACCAGGACGCGCCCTTCGCGATCATCGGCCACGACAGCCGCCTGGGCCAGGTGGTCAACAACCTCCTCGACAACGCGCGCTCGTTCTCGCCGACCGAGGCCAAGGTGCGCGTCGCGCTGCGGCGGGTGCGCGGCGACGTGGAACTGATCTGCGAGGACGAGGGGCCTGGCATCCCCGAGCACGCCCTGGAGCGGATCTTCGAGCGTTTCTACACCGACCGGCCCGAGCAGGGCTTCGGGCAGAATTCGGGCCTGGGCCTCTCGATCTCGCGCCAGATCGTCCAGGCGCATCGCGGCTCGATCCGCGCCGAGAACCGCCCCGGCCCGGCGGACGAGGACGGCGAGCCGACGATCCGCGGCGCCCGCTTCATCGTCCGCCTGCCGGCGGCCCCGCGGCAATCGTCGGCGGCGTGAGAGTGTTCGATCCCGGTGCGACGCGGGTCTTTCGTCCCGTTCGGGAGGGCGGCCTGCGGATCGCGCGCCGCCGGCCGCTCCGATGAGCACCGAACCCGCTCCGCCAGGAACCAGGGATACGATCCATGCCACCTGCGTCGTGATCGGGGAGGCGGGCGTGCTGATCCGCGGTGTCGCAGGCGCAGGCAAGTCGAGCCTCGCCCGCGCGCTGATCGCGGGCGCCGGCTTAACGGGGAAGCTCGGCGCCCTCGTCGGCGACGACCGGGTGCGGGTCGCGGCGGTGAACGGGCGCCTCGTCGCGCGGCCCCATCCCGTAATCGCCGGGCTGATCGAGATCCGCGGCCACGGGATCGTCGCGGTCGAGGCGGTTCCGGCCTGCGTCGTGCGCCTCGTCGTCGACCTGCAGGAGGCCGGCCCGCGCCTGCCCGAGACGCCCGCGTCCGATGCGGCGATCCTCGGCATCCGCCTGCCCCGCCTCGCGATCGACCGGGCCTCGCGCGAGGCGGGGCTCGCCGCCCTGCTCGTCCTCGCGGCGGCGAGCGTGTCTTCGCAGCCGCACACGCGCGTCCACGACGGACCGGACGGCGCGCGCCCGTAGCGCGGTGCCGACTTGCGTGGCATGGTGATGGCGACGGTCGATGAAAACGTCGCGGCCGCCTTGAGTCTGTGCGTGCAACGCACAAGATGGCGGCTTCGTTCACAGGACGGCGGAATTCGTGTCGATGATTGGCATGGTGCTCGTCACCCACGGGCTGCTCGCGACCGAGTTTAAGGCCGCGCTGGAGCACGTGGTTGGCCCGCAGGAACAGATCGAGACCATCACGATCGGACCTGAGGACGACATGGAGTTGCGGCGGCGGGACATCATGTCCGCGGTCGGCCGGGTGAACACCGGGACCGGCGTCGTCGTGCTCACCGACATGTTCGGCGGCACGCCCTCGAACCTCGCACTCTCCTGCATGAACGGCGGCGCGGTCGAGGTGGTGGCGGGGATCAACCTGCCGATGCTGATCAAGCTCGCCAGCGTGCGCGAGGCCGAATCGCTCGGCGACGCCGTGCTTCACGCGCAGGAAGCCGGCCGCAAGTACATCAACGTCGCCTCGCGCGTCCTCGCCGGCAAGTAGTCTTTCAAATAGTCTTTCGTCCCGGGCGCGGAGCCGTTACGCACGGTGGCCCCCGTGCGTGACGCACACGCCTCCGACCGACGCGGAGGACCGCGCGGGGACGGACAGGGAAGCGCGCCGGGCGATGGACGATCTCTACGAGCCGGACCACGAGCCGCCGCCGGTGCCGGACGGCGGCTTCCTGAGGCGCCTGCCGATCGTCAACCGGCGCGGCCTGCACGCCCGGGCGTCGGCGAAGTTCGTCCAGACGGTGGAGCGGTTCGAGGCGCAGGTCGGCGTCACCCGCGCGGGCGAGACGGTGGGCGGCCGCTCGATCATGGGCCTGCTGACGCTCGGCGCCGCACAGGGCACCGCCGTCATGGTCACCGCCGTCGGGGCCGATGCCGAAGCCTGCCTCGATGCGCTCGAGGCGCTGCTCGCCAACCGTTTCGGCGAGGACGAATAGGCTTCATGCACCTCTACGCGGATGAGATTCCGGTCCCGGGCCTTCCGATGCGCCGGAATCGGTCCGTGATGAGGCTCTCCAAGGCGGGCTGGTGTTCGCCGAGACGATAGACGTGCGTCTTCAGTAAGCGACGCCGCCTCGTCCGCGACGCGATGTTTCCAGCCGCCGGGACCCGCCTTCGGCGCCCCCGCGCGACAAAAAAACGGGGCGGCGGGTGTCCCCATCGGGGCGGGGCGGTGCTATGCACGGGCGACGCGTCCGAGACGCGCGGGCCCCTGCTGCCCCCGTACGACCTGAGTGCCGTTCATGAACCCGCTCGTTCCGCTCTTCATCCTGATCAGCCTGCCGCTTGCCGCGATCGGGCTCGTTCTCTACACCGATGCTGGCATCGAGCCGGCCCTGTTCTACGCCGCCGTGAAGACCTTCGTGGTCCTCGGCATCCTCGCCGTCGCGCTCTCCTTCGGCGCGAGCAAGCTGGCCGAGCGCGCCAAGCACTGACGCCTTGCACTGACGCCTGCGGGTCTTCCGAAGCGTCCCGAACCGCAGGGCGGCGGGTTCAGCGCGCGGGCGGCCTCGGACGACGATCATCGCGAGGGCGCTTCCATGATGCAGGTCGTTCCGGCGTTCGGACGCATCGGCGAGGAGAACGCCTTCGCCGTCCTGGCCCGCGCCGACGCGCTCTCCGCCGCGGGGCGCGACGTGATCAACCTCGGCATCGGCCAGCCCGACATGCCGACGCCGGCCCACATCGTCGAGGCCGGCATCAAGGCGCTTCGCGACGGGCATCACGGCTACACGCCGGCCACCGGCATCCTGCCGTTGCGCGAGGCGGTGTCCCGCGACATCCACCGGCGCCACGGCGTCGCGGTGTCCCCCGAGAGCGTGATGATCGTGCCCGGCGGCAAGGTCACCATGTTCATGGCGATCCTGATGTTCGGCGAGCCCGGCGCCGAGATCCTCTATCCCGATCCCGGCTTCCCGATCTACCGCTCGATGATCGCGTTCACCGGCGCGAGGCCGGTGCCGGTGCCGATCCGCGAGGAGAACGGTTTCGCGTTCTCCGCCGACGAGACGCTGGCGTTGATCACGCCGAAGACCCGCCTGCTGATCGTCAACGCGCCGGCCAACCCCACGGGGGGCGTGACGCCCAAGGCGGAGATCGACACGCTGGTGAAGGGCCTCGCCGCGCATCCCGACGTCGCGATCCTGTCGGACGAGATCTACGGCACCATGACCTACGACGGGGAGGCGCATCACTCGCTGCTCACCTACGAAGAGATCCGCGACCGTCTGATCTATCTCGACGGCGCCTCGAAGACCTACGCCATGACCGGGTGGCGGCTGGGCTGGTCGGTCTGGCCCACGCCCCTCTACGAGGCGGCACGCAAGCTCGCGGTCAACGCCCATTCCTGCGTCAACGCAGCGACGCAATGGGCCGGGATCGCGGCGCTCGACGAATCGCAGGATTGCGTCGCCGAGATGGTCGCCGCGTTCGACCGGCGGCGTCGCATCGTGGTCGCGGGCCTGAACGACCTGCCCGACATCTCCTGCATCATGCCGAAGGGGGCGTTCTACGCATTCCCCAACGTCGGCGGGACCGGCTGGAGGGCCAAGGCGCTCGCCTCGGCCCTGCTGGAGGAGGCCGGCGTCGCGGTGATCGGCGGCCCGGATTTCGGCGTGCACGGCGAGGGCTACATCCGGCTGTCCTACGCCAACTCGGCGGAGAACATCCTGCGGGCGCTGGAGCGGATGAAAGCGTTCCTGAGCGAGCGGAAGCCGGGCTGACGGCCGGGCCCCGAGGAGACCGTCCGCCGCCGCGTCACGGGGTTCAAGCCGCCATCGCCTGCGCCTTCGGCCCGGCCGCGCGCACGTCCGCGTCGACATGCGCCTCGAAGCGCGTGAAGTTCGCCTTGAACATCCCGACGAGCCGCGTCGCCGTCTCGGCGAAGGCGGCCTTGTCGGCCCAGGTCTTCACCGGCTGGAGGATGTGCGGCTCGACGCCGGGCACCGAGACCGGGACCGCGAAACCGAAATACGGGTCGCGGCGGAACGCGGTCTTGGACAGCGAGCCGTCGAGTGCCGCCGCGAGCAGCCGGCGGGTGACGCGGATCGGCATGCGCCGCCCGGTGCCGCCGCCGCCGCCGGTCCAGCCCGTGTTGACGAGCCAGCAATCGACGTCGTGCCTGGCGATGCGATCGCGCAGCAGGCGGCCGTAGACGCTCGGGTGGCGCGGCATGAACGGCGCCCCGAAGCAGGTCGAGAACGTCGCCTCGGGGGCCGTCAGGCCGCGCTCGGTGCCGGCGACCTTGGCGGTGTAGCTAGAGAGGAAGTGGTACATCGCCTCGGCGCCGGTGAGCTTGGCGATCGGCGGCATCACCCCGAAGGCGTCGCAGGTCAGCATCACGACGGTCCTCGGGTGCCCGGCGCGGCCCGT
>NZ_CAXTHR010000203.1:0-5563 GCF_964244095.1 uncultured Methylobacterium sp.
AAGGGGCCGGGCCTGCCGGGGCTCGGCGGTTTCCCGTTCGGAAAGAAGAAGTGACTCTTGGCGAATGGCGAATGGCGAATGGCGAATGGAGGCTGTGCAAGCGCCTCTTCTTATTCGCTATTCGCCATCCGCCATTCGCCCTATGAAACCTGACAGACGCTAGGAGCGAACCATGTCCCTCAAGATCCGTCTCACCCGTGGCGGCGCCAAGAAGCGCCCGTATTACCGCATCGTCGTCGCCGACGCCCGCGCGCCGCGCGACGGGCGCTTCATCGAGAAGGTCGGCGCCTACGACCCGATGAAGCCCAAGGACGACCCGGCCCGCATCGTGCTGGAAGCCGAGAAGATCACGTCCTGGCTCGCCAAGGGCGCGCAGCCGACCGACCGGGTGCTGCGCTTCCTCGACGCCGCGGGGCTCGCCAAGCGCCCGGTGCGCAACAACCCGCAGAAGGCCGAGCCCGGCGACAAGGCCAAGGAGCGCGCCGCCAAGCGCGCGGCGAAGGTCGCGGCGCCCGCCGAGGACGCGGCCGCCTAAGGGATCGGACGCGATGCGTCGTTCCGGCCCCTCCCGCGGCGATGGCGCGCGCCGCGGCGCCATCGCGCCGGAGACCACCACCTCGCCGCGGCACACGCCCGCGGCGAGGCCGGCGCCCGCCATCGACCCGGGCCTCGTCCTGATGGGCGAGTTCGGGCGGGCGCAGGGGCTGAACGGCGAGGTCCGGCTGAAATCCTACACCGGCGATCCGATGCGGATCGCCGGCTACGGCCCGCTCGCGACCGCCGACGGGCGCCGGATCGAGATCACCGCCGTGCGCCCGGCCCCCGGCGCGTCGCCGGACCTGCTGGTCGCGCGCGTCCGCGGCGTCTCCGACCGCACCGGCGCCGAGGCCCTGAACCGCACGGCGCTCTACGTCGCCCGCGCCTGCCTCGGCGAGCCGGACGACGACGAGGTCTTCACCGCCGACCTCGTCGGGCTCCCGGTGAGCGATGCCGATGGAACGGTGCTCGGCACCATCGTCGCCGTGCCGAACTACGGCGGCGGCGACCTCTTGGAGATCCGCCCGCTCGCGGGCGGTGCGACCGCGCTCCTGCCGTTCACCCAGGGCTTCGTCCCCGAACTCGACGTCGCGGCAGGGCGCGTCGTCGTCGCCCCGCCCGAGGACTTCTTCGCGCCGGCCGGGCCGAAGCCCGCCGACGATCCGGGCTGAGCGGGCTTCCCTCCCCGATCGACCCGCCGCGTGCCTTGGCCTGCCGCGCCCCTTGGCCTAACGCACCCCTTGGCCTCACGCCTCAGCCAGCCCGCTGAGCGGCGCCGTCACCGTGCAGGTGACCCCCGCTGCGGGATAGGCCAGCGTCACCGCGCCGCCGATCGCGCCCACGAGGCCGCGCTCGATCAGGCGGGTGCCGAACCCCTTGCGGGTCGGCTCGACCACCGGCGGACCGCCCTGCTCGCGCCACATCAGGTGGACCTCCGCCTCCGCCCCGTCTCCCTCGACCGTCCAGCGCAGCACCACGCTGCCCTCCGGCACCGAGAGCGCGCCGTACTTGACCGCGTTGGTGGCGAGTTCGTGCGCCATCAGCGCCAGCGACAGGGCCGCCTTCGGGCCGACCGCGAGGTCCGGCCCGGCCAGCCGGAAGCGGGCCAGGCCGCCGTCGTCGTGGATGCTCAGCGCGCCGCGCAGCACCGCCTCCATGCCCGCGCCCTCGCTGTGGCCCGACAGCAGGATGTCGTGCGCCTTGCCCATGGCGACGAGGCGGGCCGACAGGGCCTCGCGCGCCGAATCGACGTCGGTGACGTTGCGCAGGGTCTGCGTCGCGATCGCCTGGACCAGCGCCAGCGTGTTCTTCAGGCGGTGGCCGAGCTCGTGGTGGAGGATGTCCTGCTGCGTCTCGGCGCGCTTGCGGTCCTCGATGTCGCTGACCGCGACCACGGCGCCGATCGTGGCGCCGCCCGCATCCTTGACCGCCTCGCCGATGAACTCGATCCAGCGCCGCGAGCCGTCGGGCCGCTGGTAATGCGCCTCCAACTCGGCATGGTCGGCGCCGCCCGCGGTGATGCGCGCGAGCGGGTAGTCCTCCGGCGCCACCGGCCGCCCATCGGCATGGTAGGCGTGGCCGGCGCGGTCGGCCGCATGCAGGGCCGGATGCCCGAGGATGCGCTCCAGCCGCGGGTTGCCGAACACCACGCGCCCGCTCGGCGCCTCGGCGAGCAGGATGCCGACCGGCATGGTCTGGAGGACGGTGTCGAGCCGGGCCTGGCTCGCCGCCAGCGCGGCTTCCGTGCGCTTGCGCTCGGTGATCTCGACCGAGACCCCGGGATAGCGCAGCGGGCGGCCGTCCGCGCCGTGGTAGCCGCGCCCGCGGGCGTAGACCCAGCGCACGGCCCCGTCGGCCTGGGGCAGGCGGTATTCCTCTGCGAACTCGCCCGCGGTCTCGATCGCGTGGCGGATGCGTTCGATCACCCAGCCGCGGTCGTCGGGATGGATGCCATCGGTGAAGCGGGCGAGCGGCAGGCCCGCGGCGGCGTCCGCCGGATCGACCGCATGGAGCCCGGAAAACAGCGCGTTGGCGACCATGCGGTCGTCGGGGATGTTCCAGTCCCACCAGCCGACCGCGCCGGCGGCCTGGAAGACGAGGCTCAGGCGCTCCTCGCTGAGGCGCAGGCGCGCCTCGGTCTCGTTGCGCCGGGTGATATCGAGCATCGCCCCGATCATCCGCACCGCGCGGCCGTCGCCGTCCCGGATCAGGTAGCCCCGGTCGATCACCGCGGCGTAGCTGCCGTCGCCCCGGCGGAAGCGGTACTCGTCGGTCCAGATGTCGCCGTCGCCGTCGATCACGGCGTGGATGCCGTTGGCGACCCGGTCGCGGTCGCCGGCGTGGATCTGCGCGAGCCACCATCCGCCGGTCGGCTCGACCACGGCGAGGTCGTGCCCGTAGGCCAGCGTCAGCGCCTCGTTCCAGCGGATGTGGTCGGCGGCCAGATCCCAGTCCCAGATCGCGTCGGTGGTGGCGCGCGCCGCGAGCCGGTATCGCTCCTCCGTGGCCTTCAGGGCGAGATCGGCCGCCTTGTGCTCGGTGATGTCGCGGACGCTGCCGACGAAGCGGATGGTCACCCCGTCCTCGACGAGCGCCTGCCCGCGCGCCGCGAGCCAGCGCAGCGCCCCGGTATCGGCCGCGATCACCCGGTACTCGATGTCGATCACCCGGCCGCCGGCGGGGTCGAGCGCCGCCTGGACCGCGGCGTCGGTCCGCGCGCGGTCGTCGGGGTGGACGCCGTCGAGGAAGGTCTGCGCGTAGGTGACGGGCCCCCGCGCCGGCACGCCGAACAGGGCGCGCACCCGCGCGTCCCAGCGCAGCTCGCCGCTCGTCAGGTCGAAGTCGAAGATGCCGATGCCGGTGGCCTCGACCGCGAGCCGCAACTGCTCCTCGACGAGGGTGCGGGCGGCCAGCGCCTGCTCGCGGTTCTCGATGGCGCGGCGCAGCTCGAGCTGGACCATCACCTGCCGCGCCAGCGCACCGAGCGTCGCCTGCTCGGCCTCGCTCAGCCCCTCCGGCCGCGGCACGGTGTCGATCACGCAGAGCGTGCCGATGGCAAAGCCCTCGCGCGTGTTCAGCGGCGCGCCGGCGTAGAACCGGATCTGCGGACCGCCGCCGACGAGGGCGTTGTCGCGGGTCCGCGGGTCGCGCGTCAGGTCCGGGATGATCAGGAGCCCGTCCCGCCCGCGCCCGTCCCGCCCGAGTGCGTGCGCGCAGACGGACTGCGCCAGCGGCGTCTCGCACGGATCGAAGCCGATCCGGGCCTTGAACCATTGCCGGTCCTTCGCGACGAAGCTGACCAGCGCCACCGGCGTGCGGCAGGCTTGGGAGGCCAGCAGCACGATGTCCTCGAACCCGTCCTCGGCGGGGGTGTCGAGGATGCCGAACGCGTCGAGGGCGGCGAGGCGCGCCTCCTCGTGGTCCGGGATCGGAGCGGCGGTCATGGTCCTCACGCCGCCTTTCCGTGCGGCGGCTTGCCGTCCGCGGGCGCGGCGGCCGCGGCCGGGTCGACGGCCACCAGCGTGCCGTCGTCGAGATAGACCGCGCCGAGCACCTCCTCGAAGTGGCGGCGCACGCGCCCGTGGCACTCGCAGGCCGCCCGCTCCAGGGCCGGCCGGTCGCGGATGGCGATGCGGCCGCGGGTGACCGCGATCATCCCGCGCTCGTGCAGGCCGCGAAGCACCCCCGACAGGTAGGTCCGGCGCACGCCGAGCATCTCGGCGAGCACGTCCTGCGTGATCGGCAGGACGTCGCTCGACAGGCGGTCGTGCAGGGTCAGCAGCCACTTGGCCGCGCGCTGCTCGATCGGGTGCAGGGCGTTGCAGGCCACCGATTGCAGGAGCTGGGCGAGCAGGCAGTCGGCGTAGCGGGTGAACAGATTGCGCAGCGTCCGCGACGCGTGCTTGGCCGCCTGCAGCCGCCCGGCCTCCAGCCGCAGCGCCGGGCCGCCGATCTGGACCGCGGCGCGGCTGAAGGCCGGCAGGTAGCCCTGGCTGACCACGCCGCCGACCGCGCCCTCGCGGCCGACCGTCGCCGTCTCCGCGGTGCGGCCGTCGAGCATGGTGATCGCCATGGCGACCACGGTGCGGTCGCAGGGGAAGGTGATGTGCGACACCGGATCGCCCGGCGCGAACATCACCGCGCCGCGGGCGAGCTCGGTCGGCTCCAAGTGCGGCGCGATCAGCGCCCGGTCCGCAGGCTGAAGCGCCCGCAGGAGGAGGTTCCTGCCGAGGGACTCGGCGACGGTGACGGACATGAGGGACGGATTCGCTTCCTGCCTGGATCGATGCCATAGCGCAGCCTGCGGCCGCCGTCCGTTCACGAGTGAACACTAGCGCGGCATTTCAGCGGAATTGTGGCCCCGCCCGCCGGCGAGCTCGCCCGCGCCGGCGATCGGCTTGACCCGGGGGCCGCGCCGGCCATCTGATCGTGGCATGAAACGGCGAAGCCTGCTCACGGCCGCGAGCGCGGCCACGGTGATGACGCTCGGCGGCGTCGGCTACGCCGTGCACCGGCGCGGGCGCAACCCCTACTACCGCGGCCCGGAAAGCGACCATTTCGACGGGCTGCGCTTCTTCGCGCCCGGGCAGGTCGCAGACAAGAGCCTCGCCGAGGTCGCGCGCTGGAAGGCCGCGCGGCAGTTCGAGGCGTGGCCGAACCGCGTCCCGAGCCCGTTCCCCCCCGACCGGCCGCCGCAGCGGGTGGCGGGCCTGCGCATCGTGCTGATCGGGCACGCGAGCTACCTCGTGCAGGTCGCCGGCCGCAACATCCTGATCGATCCGGTGTTCTCCCGGCGCGCGAGCCCGTTCCGCTTCGCCGGCCCCAAGCGGGTCAACCCGCCCGGCATCGCGTTCGCCGACCTGCCGCCGATCGATGCGGTGCTGGTGACGCACAACCATTACGACCATCTCGACGGCCCGAGCCTCGCGCGGATCTGGCAGGCGCACCAGCCCCTGGTGGTCGCCCCGCTCGGCAACGACGCGATCCTGCGCGGCTACGACGACACGATGCACGTCGAGACCCGCGA
>NZ_CAXTHR010000204.1:0-5529 GCF_964244095.1 uncultured Methylobacterium sp.
AACCCGTGTTTTCGCCGTGAAAGGGCGACGTCCTGGACCGCTAGACGAAGGGCGCGTCTTGGGGCCGAGGTTCTATAGGCGGACGGGGGACGCAGGGCAACGGGCGGACGGCGCCAGGACGGCGCCATGACGCGGCGGCGGACCGGTTTGTCGCGGACGGCCGCGTTCGGCCGCTTCGGTTCGGTCGTGCTACCGCTCCGGCTCCAAGCCTCTGTAGGGTGTGGTTTGGCGCGCGCCGCGCGCGTGACACGGTTCTGGGATGGTTCGACCGATGGCGACCCGACGCGACGATACCGGCGGACCACCCGGCCGGCCGGCCGGTTCCTGGGCGCGCAAGCCCGGGAAACCCGGTGTCGGCAAGCCGGCCCACGGCCAGCGCCCCCGGCCCGCCGGCGCGCCGCCGGCGCACGCGGGCGCGGCGGTGCTCTACGGCTTCCATCCGGTGGTGCAGGCGCTGGGCAACGCCGAGCGGCGCCTGCACCGGCTGCTCGCCACCGAGAACGGCGCCGCGCGGCTCACCGAGGAACTCGGCGCCCTGCGGATCGAGCCGGAACGGGTGCGGCCCGCCGACATCAACCGCCTGCTCGGGCCGGATGCGGTCCACCAGGGGCTCTATCTCGAGGCCGACCCCCTCCCCTCCCCGGGCCTCGACGCGCTGCCGGCCGACGCGCTGCTGCTGGCGCTCGACCAGATCACCGACCCGCACAACGTCGGCGCGATCGTGCGGACGGCCGCCGCCTTCGGCGTCACCGGCATCGTGACCACGGCGCGCCACGCGCCCGGCGCCACCGGGGTGCTCGCGAAATCCGCCTCGGGCGGCCTGGAGCACGTGCCCTTCCTCGTGGTGCGCAACCTCGCCGAGGCGCTGATCGAACTCGGCGCACAGGGCTTCACCCGGATCGGCCTCGATTCCGAGGCCGGGACCAGCCTCGACACGCTGACGCCGAAGCGGCCGGCGGTGATCGTGCTCGGCGCCGAGGGCAAGGGCCTGCGCGAGCGCACCCGCGCCTGCTGCGACGTGCTCGCCAAGATCCCGTTCACCGGCGCGATCCGCAGCCTCAACGTCTCGAACGCCGCCGCGATCACCCTCTACGCGCTCGGCCGTTGATCTGGGATTTTGGCCGAGGTGGGTGTCCCGCAGCGCGGACCGGCCTTGCCGCGGAGCAGGACACAACCGCGCCGGGCAAGTCACGAAATTAAATGCCGTGGCCGGCGACTTCGCGGGCGACCGCGCGGCTGCCGATGTCGCGGCGGCAGAAGCCTTCCGGCCAGTCGATGCGGGCGATGGCCGCGTAGGCGCGGGCCTGCGCCTCCAGCACGCTGTCGCCGAGCGCGGTGACCGCGAGCACCCGGCCGCCGTCGGC
This sequence comes from uncultured Methylobacterium sp., assembly GCF_964244095.1. GTDB lineage: Bacteria > Pseudomonadota > Alphaproteobacteria > Rhizobiales > Beijerinckiaceae > Methylobacterium. The sequence goes on from NZ_CAXTHR010000204.1 coordinate 1,365, forward strand.
GAGCAGCGCGCCGCCCTCGGCGCGGGTGCCGGCCTGGAACACCAGGGCGCCGTCGCGCTCGGCATCCGCGATGCCGCGGATGGTCGAGCCGCGCAGGGCCGCGCCGGGATAGCCCGCCGCCGCCATCACCACGGTGAGCGCGGCGCGGTGGGCATCGAAGTCCAGGCTCACGCCGGTGAGGTCGCCGTCGCAGGCCGAGAGCAGCGCCGGCACGAGGTCCGAGGCCAGCCGCGGCATCAGCACCTGCGCCTCCGGGTCGCCGAAGCGGGTGTTGTACTCGATCAGCTTGGGGCCGTCGGCCGTCAGCATCAGGCCGGCATAGAGGATGCCGGTGAACGGCGTGCCCCGCGCCCGCATGCCGTCGAGCGTCGGCTGGATGATCGTCTCCATCACCGTGCGCTCGATGCCCGGCGTGACGATGCCGGCCGGCGAGTAGGCGCCCATGCCGCCGGTGTTGGGGCCGCGGTCCCCGTCGAAGACCCGCTTGTGGTCCTGCGCCGTGCCGACGGGAATCGCCCGCGTGCCGTCGCACAGGGCGAAGACGCTCGCCTCCTCGCCGAACAGGCAGTCCTCCACCACCACCTCGGCGCCGGGCTCCGCGAACAGCGCGCGCAGCGCGGCGTCCGCCTGCTCGACGGTCTCGGCGACGGTGACGCCCTTGCCGGCCGCCAACCCGTCGGCCTTCACGACGATCGGGGCACCCGCTGCCCGGACATGCGCGAGGGCGGGCGCGAGGGCGGTGAAGCGGGCAAACGCCGCGGTCGGGATGCCGTGCTCGGCGCAGAGGTCCTTGGTGAAGCCCTTCGAGCCCTCCAATCGCGCTGCGGCCTTCGTCGGGCCGAAGGCGCGGATGCCGGCGGCCGCCAGGTCGTCGACGAGGCCGGCCACCAGCGGCGCCTCCGGCCCGACCACCACGAGGCCGATGCGCTCGGCCTCGCAGAAGGCCCGCACCGCGGCGTGGTCGGAGACCGTCAGGTCTGGCCGGTTCTCGCCGTGGCGCGCCGTGCCGGGATTGCCCGGCGCCGTGAACAGGCGCGTGCACAGCGGGCTTTTCGCGATGGCGTAGGCCAGTGCGTGCTCGCGGCCGCCGTTGCCGATGAGAAGGATGTTCATGGAGCTGGGAGTCTCCCTGAAAAGCCGGTCCGGGGAAAGAGGACGTCTGCCAGATCCGTGCACTCGTGCACCGGAACGGCGCGAACCCACTTGTCCTCATGGGGTCGGCTACGTTCGCTTGGTTCTGCGAACGCCTTTCTTTCGGGTCTTCGCCTCGCGCCTTGGCGAGGTCGAAGGTGACTTTGGCTGGTGGTCCGTCGTCGACGCAGTCGTTGCCCCGCCTGTGGAGTCAGAGTCCGGCCTTCTGGCTGTTCTGCGATGCCGCAGGCTCTTGGCCGCACCCACCAGCGGCTTGAGCGTCGGGATGAAGCCGGCGAGCAGCCCGAGAGGCCCGAGCACTTGCAAGAGAACAACGGTGAACACGACCAGCGGTGCGATGCGGGCGACGTCACCGATGCCCGGCGGCAGGTTCTCCAGGATCTCGCGCTGGATACGGCGACTGAGCTCCGCCGATAGGGGTCCGTCGCTGATCGATGGGCCGGCGGCCCAAGCGGCAGCTTTGGCGGCCTGGGCATCGGAGTCCGGGAGGCTCGCCGCCACGTCCGTGTCCGCACGATCGGCCGCCCTGATCGCTTCGCGCGTCAGGTTGGCGACGACTAGGAGCTTGTCGGCGACCAAGCCGGCGCGAACGTCCAGCGTTGTCGCATCGGCGATCGCGGCGTCGTTGACGGTCAGCGCGGTGACGGCCGCTGGTGTGACCGCGTCGGAGCCCGCCGCAGCCGAGGCGATCGCGGCCGCTTCGAGGGCGATCGCCTCGAGACGCTCCGGATCCCGTTGAATATCGAGCGCGACGCGTTCCGCCTCGATCCGGCGTACCACCGGATAAACCGCTAATACGTCCTGCAGGCTGAGCAGCACGTCGTTCATGTGAGCGATGGCGTCCGGGAAAAGCTCGGCCCGCCCCTCTGGGGTATCGAAGGCGTCGCGGTCGGCCTCGATGCTGCGCGCGCGGGAGAGCAGGAGGCCGGGGCGCAGGGGTTCGCCCGTCAGGGCCTCGCGCAGCCGATCGACCGAGCGCCGCACCCGCGGATCGGCGTTGGCGGCGGCGAGCCGTTCGTCGAGGTCGTGGGTCTTGTCGCGAAGCTCGGCGAGGAGATCGGCGGCGACCTCCGGGTCGATCGGTTCGGCCGGTTCCGGCACGGCATCGATGAGGCCGTCGCGCAGGCCGAAGCGGTAGGCGGCCGGGCGCTGCTCTGTGACCTGCGCGAGGTTTTCCGCCGCCTCACCCTCCTCGTCGCCATCCGGCGTGTCCGGCAGCGTCGCCGGATCGAGTTCGCCGCGCAGATAGGCCAGTACGGTGTCCGTTGCCTTGGGTTGATCGAGCGCGATCAGCGTCGGATAGGGCGGCGGCAGCGGGTTGTTCGTGACGTCGAGCCCCGTTTCGAACAAAGCTCGTGCACCAGCTTCGAGTGACGTCAAGCTGCCGAGCCAGTCCGGCAGTGTGCTCAGCCGGTTGTCGCTGAGATCGAAGCTCTGGAGGCCTGTGAGGTTGCCGAACCAGTCCGGCAGGGTGCTCAGACCGTTGCCGCTGAGATGGAGGCTCTGGAGGCCTGTGAGGTTGCCGAACCAGTCCGGCAGCGTGCTCAGACCGTTGTGGCTGAGATCGAGGCTCTGGAGTCCTGTGAGGTTGCCGATCCCATCCGGCAGTGTGCTCAGCCGGTTGTCGCTGAGATAGAGGCTCTGGAGACCTGTGAGGTTGCCGATCCCGTCCGGCAGCGTGCTCAGACGGTTGGCGCCGAGATTGAGGCTCTGGAGGCCTTTGAGGTTGCCGATCCCGTCCGGCAGCGTGCTCAGACGGTTGGCGCTGAGATTGAGGCTCTGGAGGCCTTTGAGGTTGCCGATCCCGTCCGGCAGGGTGCTCAGACGGTTGGCGCTGAGATGGAGGCTCTGGAGGCCTGTGAGGTTGCCGATCTAGTCCGGCAGCGTGCTCAGACCGTTGCCGCTGAGATTGAGGCTCTGGAGTCCTGTGAGGTTGCCGATCCAGTCCGGTAACGTACTCAACCGGTTGAAATCGACGTCTAGAGTTCGCAATTCTGTGAGCTCACCGATTTCCGTCGGAAGGGTGTCGAGTCCCAATCCCTTCAACGACAATGTATCTTCCCCGCTCGCCTGCACAGCAGCGATGCGGTTCAAAGCACGTTGATAAGGCTCGTCATCCACCACGGCAATTTGTTCTGGCACGTGTCGTCCTCTTGGATCGGCCGCTAGGTCCGCACCCGCGTTAGAATAGTAGGTTTGAGCTGATTCAGGGCAACCTCACGTCGCCGGTCTCCGCCCGCTCTGCCGGTGCCCTTTGACCGCGCGTCTGCCTCCGCCTAGCGTCCGCCGCCATGGCCCTCGTCCCGCCCCCCTCGCCCGCCGCGCAGTCCATACCCGCCGCGGACGTCCCGCCCTCCGCCCTGCTCGTCGCCAACCAGCCCGAATGGTCGGTCGGCGACCTCGCCTCCGCGCTCAAACGGACCCTCGAGGACGCCTTCGGGCACGTGCGCCTGCGCGGCGAGATCTCGGGGTATCGCGGTCAGCACGGCTCGGGGCACGCCTACTTTTCCCTGAAGGACGGCAACGCCCGCATCGACGCGGTGGTGTGGAAGGGCACCTTCAACCGCCTCCGGCAGAAGCCGCAGGAGGGGCTGGAGGTCGTCGCCATGGGCAAGATCACGACGTTTGCCGGCAAGTCCTCGTACCAGATCGTGGTCGAGAGCCTGGAGCCCGCGGGCATCGGTGCGTGGATGGCGCTGTTGGAGGAGCGCAAGCGCGTGCTCGCCGCCGAGGGGCTGTTCTTAGCCCAGCACAAGCGGGCGATCCCGTTCCTGCCCCGGGTCGTCGGCGTCGTCACCTCGCCGACCGGCGCGGTGATCCGCGACATCCTCCACCGGCTGGAGGACCGGTTCCCGAGGCCCGTGCTGGTGTGGCCGGTGCGCGTCCAGGGCGAGGGCGCGGCCGACGAGATCGCCGCGGCGATCCGCGGCTTCAACGCGCTTGCCCCCGGCGGCCCGATCCCGCGGCCGGACGTGCTGATCGTCGCCCGCGGCGGCGGCTCGATCGAGGACCT
>NZ_CAXTHR010000205.1:0-5467 GCF_964244095.1 uncultured Methylobacterium sp.
GGTTGTGGTCCCAGAACTCGGTCTTGCCGCCGAAGCCGCGCAGCTTGATCATCGAGAGCGCGAAATCGAGCCCGTAGCCCTCGGCCTTGAGGGTGATGGCCTTGTTCAGCGCGAAGCTCGGCTTGTACTGCGGCGCGTTCTCGGAGAGCAGCCAGCCGTTGTTGCCGATCGGGATGAACACCCCGACGTTCAGGGCGTTCGCCGCCGGCTCGGTCATGGGTTCGGACATGCCACCCTCGCGCTTCCTGTGCGCTCGTTCCCGGAACGAACGCACGACATCGGCCGCGCGCATGTTCGGCGGTGACTGCGCGCGACGATGGCGTGGGCAGTCATCGGCCAAGCACGCAGGCTTGCGATACCCCTACGATACCGAACCGGATCAAATGGTCAAACTTCCGGAGGTCGGGTTTTGACCCTTTGCACAAACTCTCCGCGCGATGCCCGCAAACCGTGCGGGGGCTGCCCAGCGGAAGAGCGGATCTAAGACCGGTTCGGCCGTTCCGGCGGAAGCCTCAGGTCAGTCCCAGTCCGGCGAGCACGAGGCGCTGGGTGCTCGCCACCGTCGCCTCGAAGAAGTCCGGGTCGGCGAGGCTGCGCCCGGTGATCGCGTCGACCTGCGTGGCGAAGTCGGCGTAGTGCTGGGTGATCGCCCAGATCGAGAAGATCAGGTGCTGCGGGTCGTGCGGCGCGATCCGCCCCTGCGCGACCCAGCCGCGGAGGATCTGGGCCTTGGCCTCCACCAGGGTCCGCAGCGGTCCTGCAAGCTCGGCGCGCAGCAGCGGCGCGCCCTGCACGATCTCGAGGCAGAACAGGCGCGACGCCTGCGGCGCATCGCGCGAGAGCGCGACCTTGCTGCGGATGTAGCCGCGCAACGCGTCCGCCGGCTCGCTCCCGGCGTCGAGCGCCAGGAGCGGATCGAGCCAGACGTCGAGCACCCGGCGCAGCACCGCGACGTAGAGCTCGTCCTTCGACGGGAAGTAGTACAGCAGGTTGGTCTTCGAGAGGCCGGCGCGCTCGGCGATCTGGTCGAGGCTCGCGCCGTACAGGCCCAGCGTCGAGAACACCTCCAGCCCGGCATCGAGCACCGCCTCGCGCCGCAGCGCCCCGTCCCGGCGCAGGCGCCGCGCCGGCGCCCTCGTCCTGCTCGCCGTCGACACGGCTCCTCCCCCCGGTGGCGGCCACGTGCTGACCCTCCCCGCATCAGTAGACGTTTTTTCGGCCCGACGGCAGGGACGAATCCGTCGATCGGCACGGGCCCGGGCGCCTTTCCGGGTCGCGCCGGCATCGGCGCCCGCGCAGATGCGTGGCCTCCGTTGCGATCCTCTTCGCCGACGGGGCTTGCATGGCCGACGGGGCTTGCATGAAGGCGTCCGGAAATTCGGCGATCAGCGGTGCGCGCACCCCGCCCGGACGATGGCGGCGGACCGACCGCCGCCGCAGCTCCGGCTGTTGCGCCCCGGCAACGGCCCGTACCGAAACGCCTCGTGCGGCGGCCGCGGCCGTGGCGCCGCCGCATTCCGGGTGCCTGACGGCGCTGCAGGACGGGCCGGGCACCTGACGGGCGGGGCCGGGTGCGCGACGGCACGTCGTCCGCGCCCAGCCCCGTTCGATACCCGGCGTCAAGGTTGCTGGAACCTTCGCTTAACCCGACCGGCCTAGAACCGGGACCTCGAGAGCCGAGAATTCGCTGGACCAAGACCTCGCTGGACCAAGACCTCGGTTGAACGCGCGGACACGCCTCGATCCCCCGGGATGGCTCGGGGCCGTCGCGAAAGAATCCGCCCGTGGAGTGACAGACATGCCCAGTTCCGCGCGCCTCCGCGCCGCCTCCCTCGCCCTCGCCCTCTGCGCGAGCCTCGCCGTCTCCGCGTGCAGCAGCGACAAGGACCTCGCCGACGCCTCCGCCTTCGGCGCGGGCGCCGCGACGCCCGGCAGCGCGCAGGACTTCGTGGTCAACATCGGCGACCGGGTGTTCTTCGAGTCCGACTCGACTGACCTGACCGCCACCGCGACCGGCACCCTCGACAAGCAGGCCGCCTGGCTGCAACGCTACCCGCGCTACAGCTTCCTCATCGAGGGCCACGCCGACGAGCGCGGCACCCGCGAATACAACTTTTCGCTGGGCGCCCGCCGCGCGCAGGCGGTGAACGACTACCTCGCCTCCCGCGGCATCGCCGCGGGGCGGATGCGCACCGTCTCCTACGGCAAGGAGCGTCCGGTCGCGGTGTGCAACGACATCTCGTGCTGGTCGCAGAACCGCCGCGCCGTGACGGTGCTCGACCGCGGCGCCGGGACCTGACGGCGGCGATCCTCCGATCGCCTTAACTTCGCCGCGCTGCGGCGCATTGGCTGCCGGCCTCGCGCCGAGGACGGCGCCCCCGATACGACCGGTGCCGCCATGCTCCGCCGCCTGCTGCTCACCGCCTGTCTCGCCCTCTCCGTCGCCGCGCCCGCGGCGGCGCAGGACGCGTCGGACTTCGTGGTGCGCCTCAACCGGATCGAGAACCAGTCCCGGATGATGGCCGGGCAGATCGAGACGCTCCAGTACGAGAACCGGCAGCTCAAGGAGCAACTGCGCAAGTTCCAGGAGGACGTCGAGTTCCGCCTGAACGAAGGCAAGGGCAACGAAGGCAAGGGCGGCAGGGCGGCCCCGGCGCCGGCCGGCGCGGTCAACGGCGGCAATCCCGGCGCGGCGCGTCCGCAGAAGCGCGGCGACGCGTTCGACCCCGATCAGAACCCCGGCCGCCCCGGCGCGCCGATGCAGCTCGGCGCCACCCCGCCCTCCGCCCCGGCGGCGGTCCCGGCCGCGCCCGTGGTGCAGACCCGGCGCCTGCCGGAGCCGGCGATCGACGACGGCGAGGAGACGGAAGGAGGCGCAGGCTACGACGAGCCGGTCGACCTGACGCCGCCCGCCCGCCTCGGCACCACCGGCGCGCTTCCGGCGGCCCGCCCCGCGGCGAGCGTCGCCGCCACCGGCACGGGGGATGCGGGTGCGGATTACGAGGCGGCGTTCGGCCACGTGCGCGAAAAACGCTACGAGCAGGCCGAGATGTCCTTTCGCCAGTTCATCCAGTCGCATCCCCGCGACGGCCACGTGCCCGCCGCGACCTACTGGCTCGGCGAGAGCTACCTCGCGCGCAATCGCAACCGCGAGGCGGCCGAGCAGTTCCTGAAAGTCTCGACCGACTACGCCCGCTCGCCGCAGGCGCCGGAGGCGATGCTGAAGCTCGGCGTGTCGCTGAACGCGCTCGGCGCCCGCGAGCAGGCCTGCGCGACCCTGGCAGAACTCGACCGCAAGTTCCCGGCAGCGAGCCCGGGCGTGCGCCAGGGCGTCGTGCGCGAGCAGAAGCGCGCCCGCTGCGCCGCTTGAGTTTTTTACGCGACGATCCCGACGCACGAATCCGCCGCGCCCTCGAACCCTGGCTCGGCTCCGGCGCGGCCGTGCTGCTCGCCGTCTCCGGCGGCCCCGATTCCACCGCCCTGATGCACGCCGCCGCCTCGTTGCGGCCCCGGTCGCTCTTCGTGGCGAGCGTCGATCACGGCCTGCGCCCCGAGGCCGCCGACGAGGCGCGCCAAGTCAGCCGCGCCGCGGACGCGCTCGGGCTCCCGCACGCCATCCTCCGCTGGGAGGATGCGCCTGCCAGGCGCGCGACCCAGGCCGAGGCGCGCGCGGCCCGCTACCGCCTGCTCGCCGCGCACGCGCTCCTGGTCGGCGCCGGGATCGTGCTCACCGGCCACACCCGCGACGACCAGGCCGAGACGGTGCTGATGCGCCTGATCGCCGGCAGCGGACCCGCGGGGCTCGCCGGCATGCGGGCTGGGCGCCCGCTCGCCGAGGGGATCGTCCTCGCCCGCCCGTTCCTCGCGCTTCCCAAGGCCGACCTCGTGGCGTGGTGCGAGGCCAGACACCTCGGCTTCGTCCGCGACCCGTCGAATGCCGACGACCGCTACGGCCGCGTCCGGCTGCGCCGGCTGCTGCCGCTCCTGGCGCGCGAGGGTCTCACCGCCGACCGGCTCGTGACGCTCGCCGCGCGCGCCGCCCGCGACGCGGCGGCCCTCGATGCGGCGGCCGACAAAGCTCTCGACGCAGCGATGCGTCCGGCTCCGGACGCCATCGGAAGAACCGTGCGTTTCCCTCCCCCCTCTGCACGCTACCGGATGCACACATCGCGCAGGGGCGAGCGCCGCGCCCTCCCTCCCCCCTCTGTGAGCGAGGGTCGGGAGAGGGGAGCGCCGCATCCGGAGACGTCGCTCCCCTCTCCCGACCCGCTCCGCGAGCCGCCTTCCCCCGCAGGGGGGGGAGGGGGCGCCGCCACAGCCGAACAGCTTCACCTCCACGGCCCCGCCCTCGCCGCGCTCCCCGATTCGATCGCCCTGCGCGTCCTCGACCGTGCCCTCGACCGCGCCGGCGGCGCGATGCCGCGGCAGCTCGCGCGGCTGGAGCGGCTGGTGCTCGCGGATCTGCTGCCGGCGCTGCGGGCCGGGACGGCGCTGCGGCGGACGCTGCGCGGCCTCGTGATCGCCGCAGACTCGGCGGGCCGGGTGACGATTCGGGCAGCGCCTCCGCGGCGACCGGCCGGCCTTGCCGCAGGGGCTAAGGACTTACTTGGCAAGGGAGAGACCTCTGCCTACATTGGCCTAGAGCGTGCGGACCGAACCGCAGCAAGCGGCCCCCGATCCGCACGCCCCAGGGATTGATCGATGAACCCGAATTTCCGCAATTTTGCCTTGTGGGTCGTCATCTTCCTCCTCGTCCTCGCGCTGGTGACCCTGTTCCAGAACCCGGGTCATCGCGGCGGCGGGAGCGAGATCGCCTACAGCCAACTCCTCAACGACGCCGATTCCGGCAAGATCCAGTCGGTGGTGATCTCCGGCCAGGACGTCTCCGGCTCCTACGTCGGCGGCGGCAGCTTCACGAGCTACGCGCCGAACGATCCCGGCCTCGTCTCGAAGCTCTCGGGCAAGGGCGTGCAGATCACCGCGCGTCCGCCGTCCGACAACACCCCGTGGTTCATCCAGTTGCTGGTGAGCTGGCTGCCGATCCTGGTCTTCATCGGCGCCTGGGTGTTCCTGTCCCGCCAGATGCAGTCGGGCGCCGGCCGCGCGATGGGTTTCGGCAAGTCGAAGGCCAAGCTCCTCAACGAGGCGCACGGGCGCGTGTCGTTCGATGACGTCGCCGGTGTGGAGGAAGCCAAGGAGGATCTCCAGGAGATCGTCGAGTTCCTGCGCGACCCGCAGAAGTTCCAGCGGCTTGGCGGGCGCATCCCGCGCGGCGTGCTCCTCGTTGGCCCCCCCGGCACCGGCAAGACCCTGATCGCGCGTGCGGTGGCGGGCGAGGCCAACGTGCCGTTCTTCACCATCTCGGGTTCGGACTTCGTCGAGATGTTCGTTGGCGTCGGCGCCAGCCGCGTCCGCGACATGTTCGAGCAGGCCAAGAAGAACGCGCCCTGCATCATCTTCATCGACG
>NZ_CAXTHR010000206.1:0-5397 GCF_964244095.1 uncultured Methylobacterium sp.
GCGGTGATGATGCGCCACACCCGCGCGGCGATGCTCGGCGTGCTCGGCTCCGACTACGTCCGCACGGCGCGCGCCAAGGGCGTCTCGCCCCTGCGGCTGGTGCTGCGCCACGCGCTGCCCAACGCCGCGATCCCGATCATCACGCTGGGCGCCCTGGAATTCGGGCAACTGCTCTCCGGCGCGGTGCTGACCGAGCAGGTCTTCTCCGTGCCGGGCTTCGGCAAGCTGATGGTCGACGCCGTGTTCAACCGCGACTTCGCCACCGTGCAGGGCGTCGTGATCTGCACCGCCGCGACCTACGTCGGCCTCAACCTCGCCGCCGACGTGCTCGCGGCGGTGGTCAACCCGAAGCTGAGGCGGGCATGAGCGGGATGTGGCGTGACCGTGCCGTGCTCCTCCCTCCCCCCTCTGCGGGGGAGGGTGGCCCGCGAGCTAAGTCGGGAGAGGGGAGCGACGGTGCCGGAAACGGCGCTCCCCTCTCCCGACCCTCGCTGACGCGAGGCCCACCCTCCCCCGCAGAGGGGGGAGGGAAGCGTCCGAGCGTCATGCGGAACATGCCATGAGCACCGGCAGCGAGATCGCCCGCGCGACCAGCATTGGCACTGATGCCGCGCCCGCCGCCTCCCGCACCGCCCTCCCCCGCGAGCCCGGCACGCTCGCCGCCTTCTGGCGTCGGCTGCGGGCGCGGAAAAGCGCGCTCGCCGGCCTCGCCATCGTCGTGGCCCTGGTGCTGATGGCCGTCTTCGCCGGCCTGATCGCCCCCTACGATCCGACGGCGACCGACTGGGGCGCGGTGCGCGCCGCGCCCACCCTCGCCCACCCCTTCGGCGGCGACGAGGTCGGCCGCGACGTGCTCGCGCGCATCGTCTTCGGCGCCCGCGCCTCGCTGGGCGCCGGGCTCGTCTCCGTGGCGCTCGCGGTCTCGCTCGGCCTGCCGCTCGGCCTCGTCGCGGGCTATGCCGGCGGCTGGATCGACGGGGCGATCATGCGGTTGACCGACGCGCTGCTGGCGATCCCCTTCCTGATCCTGGCGATCGCGCTCGCCGCGTTCCTCGGCCCGAGCCTGACCAACGCGATGGTCGCGATCGGGCTCTCGGCCACATCGACCTTCGTGCGGCTGACCCGCGCCCAGGTCCAGGCGGTGGCGGCCGAGGAGTTCGTCGAGGCCGCCCGCGCGGTCGGCAACCCGCCCTGGCGGATCGCGCTGGTCCACATCCTGCCCAACATCGTGCCGGCGATCCTGGTGCAGGCGACGCTGACGATCGCAGCCGCGATCATCGCCGAGGCGAGCCTGTCCTTCCTCGGCCTCGGCCAGCAGCCGCCCGAACCGTCCTGGGGCGCGATGCTCAACGTCGCCAAGAATTTTTTGGATCAGGCGCCGTGGATGGCGATCTGGCCCGGCGTGTCGATCTTCCTCGCCGTGCTCGGCTTCAACCTGTTCGGCGACGGGCTGCGCGATGCGCTCGACCCGCGGGGGCGGACGTGAGCGCCGCGCCGATCCTCGACGTCAAGGATCTCGCCGTCGCCTTCGACACCGAGGGCGGCGCGGTCCACGCGGTCAACGGCGTGTCCTACGCCCTCCGCGAGGGCGAGACGCTCGGCATCGTCGGCGAATCGGGCTCGGGCAAGAGCGTGCACGTCCTCGCCATGCTCGGCCTGATCCCGCGCCCGCCCGGCCGCATCGTCGGCGGGCAGGTGCTGTTCGAGGGCCGCGACCTGCTGAGCCTGCCCGAGCGCGACCTGCGCAAGGTCCGCGGCGGCCGGATCGGCTTCGTGTTCCAGGACCCGATGAGCTCGCTCAACCCCGGCATGACGGTGGCGGCGCAGATCGTCGAGCCCCTGCGCATCCACCTCGGCCTCGACGGGCGGGCCGCCCGCGCGCGCGCCAAGGATCTCCTCGACCTCGTGCGCATCCCGAACGCGGCCGCCCGCCTCGACCAGTACCCGCACGAGTTCTCCGGCGGCCAGCGCCAGCGGGTGATGATCGCGATCGGCATCAGTTGCCGCCCCAAACTCCTGATCGCCGACGAGGCGACGACGGCCCTCGACGTGACGGTGCAGGCCGAGATCGTCGCCCTGGTGCAGGACCTGAAGCGCGAGATCGGCATGGCGATCATCTGGATCACCCACGATCTCGGCGTCGTCGCCGGCATCAGCGACACGGTGCAGGTGATGTATGCCGGCCGCATCCTGGAGCGCGGGCCGGTGGACGACATCTTCGCCGACCCGCGCAGCGCCTACACGCTCGGCCTGCTGCGCTCGCTGCCCGACCTCACCCGCGGGGGCGCGGGCCGCGGGCGCCTGCGCCAGATCGAGGGCGCCCCGCCCGACATGCGCGCGCCCCCGACGGGCGATCCGTTCGCCCCGCGCAACGCCTACGCGACGCCGCGCTGCGCCACCGAGATGCCGCCGCTGACCCAGGCGCCGGGCGCGGCGCCCGGCCACCTCGTCGCCGCATGGTACGACCTGCCGGAAATCCTGGCGCGGGAAGCCGAGAGCGTGTCGCGGTGATGCAGGCCCCCGGCTACCCGATCGTCTCGGTGCGCAACCTCTCCAAGCACTATCCCCTGCGGTCGTGGTGGGGCGGCAAGGCGTCCGTCTTCCGCGCGGTGGAGGACGTCAGCTTCGACATCCGCCCCGGCGAGACGCTCGGCCTCGTCGGCGAGTCGGGCTCGGGTAAGTCCACGATCGGCCGGGCCGTGACGATGCTGAACCCGCCGACGGCGGGCACCGTCGCCTTCGAGGGCGTCGACCTCGCCACGCTCTCCGCGCCCGCGATGCGCCGGACGCGCGCGCGCATCCAGACCGTGTTCCAGGACCCCTACGCGGCGCTGAACCCGCGCATGAGCGTCGGCAATTACGTTGCCGAGGCGTTCAAGCTGCACCGGCCCGGCATGCGCGGCCTTGAGCGCCGCGAGGCGGTGGCCGGCCTGTTCGAGCGGGTCGGGCTGGAGCCGCGCTTTGCCGGGCGCTTCCCGCACCAGTTCTCCGGCGGCCAGCGCCAGCGCATCTGCATCGCCCGCGCCATCGCGCTGCGCCCCAGCTTCATCGTCGCCGACGAGCCGATCGCGGCGCTCGACGTCTCGATCCAGGCGCAGGTGGTGAACCTGTTGCAGCACCTCCAGGACGAATTGGGCCTGTCCTACCTGTTCATCTCCCACGACCTGCGGATGGTGCGCCACCTCTGCCACCGGGTCGCGGTGCTCTGGCGCGGCCGGATCGTCGAGCTTGCCCCGAGCGACCTCCTGTACGAGAACCCGCGCCATCCTTACACGCGGCGGCTGCTCGGCGCCGTGCCGGTGCCGAACCCGGCCGCCGAGCGGGCGCGGCTCGCGGCGGCCAATGCCAGCCCGGCGGCACCGATCGCCGAGGGCGGGGACCTCGTGGAAGTCGCGCCGGGGCACTTTGTGGCGGAACCGACCGGAGGGGCTGCGGCGTGAGGGATTTCGAGAAACCAGGCCGCTCGCCCGTCTACGCGGCGGAGGCCGCGGTCGCGACCTCGCATCCGGCCTCGACGCTCGCAGCGATCGAGACCCTGCGCGCGGGCGGCAACGCGGTGGATGCCGCGATCGCGGCGGTGGCGGTGCAGTGCGTCGTCGACCCGCTGATGACCGGCATCGGCGGCGACTGCTTCGCGCTCTACCTGCCCGCCGGCGCGAGCGTGCCGATCGCGCTCGACGGCTCGGGCCGCAGTCCGGCGGCGGCCGACGACGCGTGGTACCGCGAGCACGGCGTCGCGATCGCGCCGGCCTCGCCGCACGCGGTGACGGTGCCCGGCGCGGTCGCGGCCTGGGCAAGGCTCGCCGCCGACCACGGCACCCGCCCGCTGGCCGACCTGCTCCAGCCGGCGATCCGCTTCGCCGAGGAGGGCTTCCCGGTGCAGCCGCGGGTGGCCTGGGACTGGGCGCGCAACGTCGCGCGCGTCGCCGGCGATCCTCACGCGGCGGCGACCTACCTGATCGACGGCCGGGCGCCCGCCGTCGGCACGGTGATGCGGATGGAGAAGCTTGCCGCGACCCTCCGCCGGATCGCTGCGGACGGTCCGCGCGGCTTCTACGATGGGCCGGTGGCGCAGGATCTCGTGGCGCGCCTGCGCGAGCTCGGCGGCCTGCACACCCTGGAGGATTTCGCCGCGGCTGCGCCGGACTTCGTGACGCCGGTCAGCACGAACTACCGCGGCTACGACGTCTACGAGTGCCCACCCCCCGGCCAGGGGCTCGCCGCGCTGATGATGCTCAACGTCCTGAAGCCCTTCGACGTCGCAGGCTTGTCGGACCTCGACCGGGTCCACCTCTTCGCCGAAGTCTGCAAGCAGGGCTACCATCACCGCGACGCCCTGTTCGGGGACCCGAGCCTCCAGGCGATCCCGGTGGAGCATCTACTGTCGGACGCGTGGCAGGCCTCGGCGCACGGCGCGATCGACATGGCCCGCGCGCAGGCGCCGGTGCTCTACCCGGAGATTGCCACTGAGCGCGCCCACACCGACACGGTCTACCTCTGCGTCGTGGACCGGGACGGCAACGCGATCTCGCTGATCAACTCGGTGTTCCAGGGCTTCGGCTCGGGCATCGTGGGGCCGGAAAGCGGCGTGCTGCTGCACAACCGCGGCCTGTCGTTCCGGGTCGAGCCCGGCCATCCCAACACCATCGGCCCGGCCAAGCGGCCGATGCACACGATCATCCCCGGCCTGCTGATGCGCGACGGCCGCGCCGTCGCCCCCTTCGGCGTGATGGGTGGGCACTATCAGGCGATGGGCCACGTCGAACTGCTCACCGGCCTGATCGACCGCGGCCTCGACCCGCAAGAGGCGCTCGATGCGCCGCGCAGCTTCGCCTACGACGGCATCCTGGAGCTGGAGGGCGGCCTCGCGGAGCTCAGCGCCGGGCTGAAGGACCGCGGCCACGATGCGGTTCCCGCCCCCCTGCCGCTCGGCGGCGGGCAGGTGATCTGGATCGACCACGCCTCCGGCACGCTCACCGCGGGTTCCGATCCGCGCAAGGACGGCAGCGCGCTGGGGTATTGAGAGCCTGTTTAACTACGTCGTGTAGTATTGCGTTCGGTGATAGGCTTTGAGAAGCTGGTGTCAGTTTGCGATGTCGATGGCATCCTTGGCGGCTTCAGGCGTCTGCTCTAAGCCTCTGTGTGGTCGCATTTTCTTCACGCTAGCCGGTATCCACCTCGCTGGAAAATGCTCTAGAGCGCACTTCGACGAAGTGGATGCCGGTTCGTCGCGAAAGTGCGCGTTAAAACAAAGACCTAGAGCCGTAACCCGACCCAACGTGGTCGGGCACGGCTCTAGGTGTGCAGTCCCGGAGTGTGATGGTGCATCATGGGCCGGTTCGAGGGTAATTACCCACTCCCTTGCGCGGGTCGGATTTCGCTGATTCCTTCGTGGGA
>NZ_CAXTHR010000207.1:0-5311 GCF_964244095.1 uncultured Methylobacterium sp.
CCACGCCCAAGGATCGGCCACGCCCAAGGATCGGCCACGCCCAAGGATCGGCCACGCCCAAGGATCGGCCACACCCAAGGATCGGTCCCGGTCAGGACCTGGGCGCGGTACAGCACGACGCCGCGGTGAGGCCCGCCTCGCGGACCTCGTGCGTGCCGGCCTCGCTGCTGCGGATGCGATAGCCGGGCTCGCCCGATTCGGCCGCCAACAGCCCGACGACCTCGAAGATCCGGCTGCCGTTGCGGGCGGCCGCGGAATCGCGCCGCCGCACGAGCTGCCCGAGGTGAAACTTGTGGCTCATGCCGAAGCCCTCCGATCCGAAGCCCTCCGATCCCGCACGCCTTACGTGCCGCGCGGGGGCTTCGGTTTCGGATCGGGGATCGGCGAGCGCGCGAGACTCAGGATCGACCGCTGGGGCCGGCCCGATTTCTGCGCGATCTCCTCGTCCTGGGCCGCGATCACATCGCGAGCCGGCTCGTCGCCGTCGAGGCCGCCGAGAACCTCCATCGGGACGCGGCGGTTGGAGGCCTGGGAGCCGTCCTCGTAGAACACGTCGAACAGCACGGAGCCCCGCTCCTGCGGCCTTTGCCTGGTGCGCTTACTCATCGTCTTCTTGGGGGTTGGGGCCGGCCTGGAACGCCGCCCGGGACAAACAACGGTCGGCGACGACGGAGCCCGCCGCGCCGGTCGGCATCGACCTGCCATGGGATCGCGTCCGCCCACGGCCGGAGCCTGCGGGAGCGTGAGATGGAGCGGCGCGTCGCGTTTGGCAACGCACGGCACGTCCGCGCTCCGTGCAACGGCAGATGGCGCCCGGCTCCGCCTCTGCGGAGCCACGCGGCGAAGCTCAGCTTGCGAGCACGAGTTCGCTCTCGTTCGCGGCGCGCTCGCCGGCCGACGACTTGATGCGGTAGCACGGCTCGCCGGTACGATCCTCGGGCATCAGGCGGACGATCTCGCACAACTGGCCCGACACGTCCTTGGCGGCGCCGAAGCCGGCGCGCGACTGGCGGACGCGTTGCCCGATCTTGAACTTGTGGGACATCGGATCACTCCTGATCGCCGCGGGGCCGGGCACCGCTTCCGCGGCGGGCGGCGGCGTTCGGCTGACGGTCTCTCGAATGCGCGGGGCGCCGGGGTCGGCCCGGCGTCTCGGACTACTTCCGGACGCGCGCCTTGCGCGCCGCGAACCGCGCGTCGCGGGCCTGCTTCTGCTCGGCGGCCATCGCCGCCTGACGCGCGACCTTCTCGGCGGCGACGCGCAGGACCTCGGCAGCCTCGAATTCCCGCAGCGCCTTCGCCTCCACGACGCGCCTGGCTTCGTCGGCGGCCCGCGCGACCGCGCGCTCCTTGTTGCGCTCCTCGCGCGCCCGGATCACCGCTTGGCGCTCGGCCTGGCGGGCGACGACGGCCGGGTCGTCGGCCGAGGGCCGCGCCTTGTAGCGATCCAGCATCGCTTCCCGCGCCTTCGCAGCGGTCTCGAGCCGGTCTGAGAACTGGTTGTCCTTGGATGGGTTCACACAAGATCCTTACGCGCCACCGGCCCCGTGCCGGATGCGGAAAATACGCAGCGATGCGAAAACAAGTGAAGCCGTCCCCGTGGGGAACGGCTTCGACGATGGTCCGAGGCGGCCTCGAACGTCAGGCGGCCTGGAGGCTGCCCGCGGACTGCTTCCCGCTGCGACGGTCGGTCTCCATCTCGTAGGAGATCTTCTGCCCCTCGGTGAGGCCGCGCATTCCGGCGCGCTCCACGGCGGAGATGTGCACGAAGACATCCTTGCCGCCGTCATCCGGTTGGATGAAGCCGAAGCCCTTCTGATCGTTGAACCACTTGACGGTGCCGGTGCTCATAGAAAATTCCGTATCTTATCAGGCGAACGAAACCGACGGGCGCATGAGGATCATGCGCCCGGTCGCTGGTCGTCGAAATGTGGGAGAGAACAGAGCGCACGCCCGTGACGGGCGGAACGGCCGGATATCTGGCCAGAGTTCGATCGGCTATTTATGGCACGGCGACGGAAATTTTGCAATCACCATGCGATGTGCACACGCAACCGTGCTCGCGATCCGCACGATGGTTCGGAAACCGGGTGACGGAAGACGCGCGAATCGTGCGTCGGGGCCGCGTGAAAGCGTGCTACGCTCGCCGCGCCGGTCACGTGATCCCGTGCGGCCGGTCGTTATCTTCGAGGCGGACATGGCGCGCATCCCCGAGAGCGGCGACACCTCGGTCGTCTCGATGGCCGAATACGACAAGCGCACCAAGCGGATCGCCGGCAACACGGGCGAGATCGCCGAGGACCTGAAGAAGAGCCGGCAGGCGATGAACCTCCGCCTGATCGCGTCGGCCGATCAGAAGAAGACGATCCCCCGTCTCACGCTGGTCGAATCCGCGGACGCCCCGGTCGAGGGGGACTGACGGTCACAGCCCCGCGAGTCCGAGGCGCGCGCGGCGGCGCTGCAACCACAGGGTCGTGGCGAGCGCGGCGCCGATGACGAGCGCCGACACCGCCGTCGTCAGGCTGCCGAGGGCGTAGATCTCCGGCGTCGTGACGGTGGTGGTCAGTCCCTGGAGTTCGAGCGGCAGGGTGTTGCGCCCGCCGATGGCCTGGCTGGTGCGGGCGAGTTCGTCGAAGGACAGGGTGAAGCCGAACAGCGCGACGCCCACGAGCGCGGGCGCGAGGATCGGCACGACGACGTGGGCGAGCGTCTGCGCGCCGCTAGCGCCGAGGTCGCGGGCGGCCTCCTCGTAGGCCGGATCGAAGCGGTTGAAGACCGCGAACATGATCAGCAGGCCGAACGGCAGCGTCCAGGTGAGATGCGCGCCGAGCGCCGAGGTGTAGAGCCCCATCGCGGTGCCGTGGTCCTGGAGCCAGCCCCAGCCGGTGGCGGCGGCGAGCGCGTTGATCGCGTCGTCGATCAGCCGGAATTCGAGGCCGATGCCGAGCGACACCACGATCGAGGGCACGATCAGGCTCGCCACCGCCACCGCGAACAAGGCGCCCGAGCCGAGGAAGCCCTTGCGGAAGGCGAGCCCCGCGAAGAACGCGAACACGACGGTGAGCCCCATCACGACGAAGCCGAGGCGGAGCGAGCGCCCGAACGCCGCCCAGATGTCGACGATGCCGCCGCCCGCCCAGAGCCGCGCGAACCAGTGCGTCGAGATCCCGTTCATCGGGAAGGTGAGGCCGCCCTGCGGCCCCTGGAAGCTCAGCGCCAGGATGGTCAGCGTCGGCCCGTAGAGGAACAGCACGAACAGCGCGAAGAACGCGGCGAGCGCGTAGAAGGCGATGCCGCGGGGCCGGTCGCGCACGCCTAAAGCTCCTTGCGCAGGTCGATCACCCGAGTGAGCCCGAGGATCATCAGCATCACGGCGGCGAGCAGGACGATCGCGTTGGCGGCAGCCGCCGGGAACTGCAGGTAGGACATCTGCACCTGGATTACCTTGCCGACGGAGGCGATCTGCTGTCCGCCCATCACGCCGACGGTGACGAAGTCGCCCATCACCAGCGTCAGGACGAAGATCGCGCCGATGGCGATGCCCGGCTTGCACAAAGGCACCACCACGTTCCACAGGGTCTGCCAGCCGGTGGCGCCGGCGTCATAGGCCGCCTCGATCAGCGCGCGGTCGATCCGCGCCATGCTGTTGAAGATCGGCACGATCATGAACACCGTGTAGAGGTGCACGAAGGCCAGCGTCACCGAGAAGTCGGAGTACAGGAGGCCCTCGATCGGGCTCTTCGTCAGGCCCATCCCCTGCAGCGTCTCATTGACGAGGCCGTTGCGCCCGAGCAGCGGAATCCACGAGATCATCCGGATCACGTTCGAGGTCCAGAACGGGATCGTGCAGAGCAGGAACAGCCCCATCTGCACCGTGCGCGAGCGGACGTGGAAGGCGAGGAAATAGGCCACCGTGAAGCCGATCAGCAGCGTGAAGGCCAGCGTCAGCGCGCAGAACTTCAGCGTCGAGAGGTAGGTCCGCGCTGTGGTGCAGAGGTCGGCGCCGTCGAGGCATCCCTCGAACACATCGCGATAGTTCTGCAGCGTGAAGGCCGGGACGATCGCGTACTCGTTGTATTCCCAGAAGCTGACCACCAGCGTCAGCAGCAGCGGCACCGCGAGGAAGACGAGGAACACCAGCGCCATCGGCGCCGCCTGGATATAGGGGAGGCGGGTCCGGCGGCGCGCCGGGCCGGAGGCGTCCCGCGCGCGCGCGGCGGGAGCATCCGACAAGGCAGGAAGGATGGCGTCGGTCATCGTATCGGCCTCGACAATCCGAACGGGCGGCATGTCCCTCCACCACGCAGGGGTGAAGGGAATGCCGCCGGGTGCCGTCGGCCGCTCACGCCGCGATGAACTCGTTCCACTTGCGAACCATGTAGGTGTTCTCGTCCATCACCGCGTTCCAGCACGCGACCGCCCCCATGCGCGTATCGAACGAGCCGCCGTCGCGGACGGTGCCGGCCTTCTCGAGCAGGCCGCCATCGGGGCCGTGGATGTCCTTCTCGGCGGCCTTGCCCTCCATCCAGTAGGCCCACTCGTAGGGCTGCATCTGGGTCTTGGCGGTCTCGGGCACCGCCGAGTAGTAGCCCTGGCGGTTGAGGTAGGCGCCCGCCCAGCCGGACAGGAACCAGTTGATGAAGTCGTAGGCGGCGTCGAGCTTCCGGCCGGTCAGGGTCTTGGGCAGGCCGAAGCCTGTGGCCCAGGCGCGGTAGCCCTCCTTGAGCGGCTGGTAGATGCAGGGCACCCCTTGCGTGCGCACCTTGGTGACGGCCGGCGACCACATCGACTGGATCACCGTCTCGCCCGACGCCATCAGGTTCACGGATTCGTTGAAGTCCTGCCAGAAGGCCCGGAACTGGCCGGCGCGCTTGGCATCGATCAGCACCTTGATGGTGCGGTCGATCTCGGCCTTCGTCATGTTGCCCTTGTCGGGATAGGTGTAGTCGCCGCGCGCCTCCACCGCCATCGCCGCGTCCATGATGCCGATCGACGGGATGTTGAGGATCGACGCCTTGCCCTTGAACTCGGGGTCGAGCAGGTCCTTCCAGCTCGTCACCGGGCGCTTGATCAGGTCGGGGCGGATGCCGAGCGTGTCGGCGTTGTAGGTCGCCGGGATCAGCGTGATCCACTCGGTCGGCGCCGTGGCGAAGCCCTTGCCCGTCTGGCCTTCGAGGTAGAACACCTTCTTCGGGGCGGTGCCCTGGTCGCCGATCTTTTTGCCGGCGACCTCGCCCTTGGTGAAGACGGTGCTGATCTTGTCGGCGTTCTTGATGCGCTTGGCGTCGAGGCCGAGGATGTTGCCCGAGGG
>NZ_CAXTHR010000208.1:0-5193 GCF_964244095.1 uncultured Methylobacterium sp.
GCTCTCGATGTCGAGGTGGTTGGTCGGCTCGTCGAGGATCAGCAGGTGCGGGCCGTCGAAGGCCGCCAACCCCATCAGCAGCCGGGCCTTCTCGCCCCCCGAGAGCTGCGCCACCGGCGTGTCGGCCTTGCTGGCCGGAAAACCCAGCCGGGCGGTGGCCGCCCGCACCCGCGCCTCGGGCGCGTCCGGCATCAGGGTGCGCAGGTGCGCGACCGCGCTGTCAGTGGGGCGCAGCTCGTCGAGCTGGTGCTGCGCGAAGTAGGCGACCTTCATCTTCGACGAGCGCCGCAACGCGCCCGAGAGCGCGTCGAGCCGGCCGCCGATCAGCTTGCAGAAGGTCGACTTGCCGTTGCCGTTGGCACCGAGCAGCGCCACGCGGTCGTCGGGGGCGAGGCTGAGGTTCAGGCCCGACAGCACGATGCGGTCGGGGTAGCCCGCCTGCACCCGTTCCATCGCGACGATCGGCGGGGAAAGGGGTTTTTCGGGGCTCGGCAGGTGGATCACCGGCACGTCGTCCTCGATGAGCCCGGCGATCGGTACCATCTTGGCGAGCTTCTTCACGCGCGACTGCGCTTGGCGTGCCTTGGTCGCCTTGGCCTTGAACCGGTCGACGAAGCTCTGGAGATGGGCGCGCTCGGCGTCCTGCTTCACCTTGGCCTTGGCCTGGAGCGTCCGCTTCTCGGACAGTTGCCGGGCAAACGACGTGTAGCCGCCGCGGTAGATCGTCAGCTTGCCGCGATCCAGATGCAGGATGTGATCGACGGATTCGTCGAGCAGGTCGCGGTCGTGGCTGATGATGATCGCGGTGCGCGGATAGCGTTCGAGGTAGTCGTAGAGCCAGATCGTGCCCTCGATGTCGAGGTAGTTGGTCGGCTCGTCGAGCAGCAGCAGGTCGGGCTCGGAGAACAGCACGGCGGCCAGCGCCACGCGCATGCGCCAGCCGCCGGAGAAGTCGGCACAGGGCCGTGCCTGCGCCGCCGCATCGAAGCCGAGGCCGTGCAGGATCGCCGCCGCACGGGCCGGCGCCGAATGCGCGCGGATGTCGACGAGCCGGGTCTCGATCTCGGCGCGGCGCAGGCCGTCGGCGGATTCGGCCTCCGCCATCAGCCGCGCGCGCTCGGTGTCGGCGGCGAGCACCACCGCGTGCAGAGTCTCCGGGCCGGCCGGCGCCTCCTGCGCCACGGCGCCGATGCGCAGGCCCTTCGGCATCGAGACCGCGCTCGCATCCACCGGCCATTCGCCCAGGATCGCCTTGAACAGGGTGGTCTTGCCGGCGCCGTTGCGGCCGACGAGGCCGACGCGGGCACGGTCGGGGATCGAGAAGCTCGCGCCGTCGAGGATCAGGCGCTCGCCGATGCGGAGGGTAAGGTCGTTGACGCGGAGCATGGCGCGTTCTGGCGAGGCCGGCGCGCGGTGGCAAGCGGCCCGCGGCGATCGGGGGTCAGACCAGCTCCCACGCCGCGCGCTCGGCCATGAGCTTGGCCACCAGCGCGTGGTTCAGTTCGTGCCCGGTATGGGCCGCGGTGAGCCGCCCGAGGATCGGGTGCCCGGCGAGCGCGAGGTCGCCGACGAGGTCGAGCACGCGGTGGCGCACCGGCTCGCCGGGCACGCGCAGGCCGCCGACGACCCGCCCGCGCACGAGCATCGCCGCGGAAGCCACGCCGCAGCCCTGCAGGAAGGGTTTTCGCGCAGCGAAACCGTAGGCGCGCCCGAGCATCGCGCGCCAGTACCGGCCGAAGCTGCGCGCCGGCGCGATCTCCGCGAGGAAGCCGTCCGGCGTGATCGCACCGGACCAGTCGAGGGGACCGAAATGCGCCAGCGCGAGGTGGGCGGTGACGTGCAGGCCGTCGCCGGGCTCGATGCGCAGGGTGCGGCGCCCGTCGATGACCGCAACCGGGCGCAGCACCCGGATCGCCCGGCGCGGGACCGTGCCCTCCACGCGGCCCGCCTCGCGGATCGCGAGGCACCACGGCACCGCGCCGCCGTCGAAGATCGGCAGTTCCTCGGCGTCGATCTCGATCAGCGCGTCGTCGATGCGGTGGGACGACAGCGCGGCGAGCAGGTGCTCGACGGTGCGGACCAGCGGGCCGCCGGGTACGCGCAAGGCGGTGCAGAGCGGCTGGCTCTCGCGGTGGCGCCACAGGGCCGGCACGTCGACGGCGGACCCGTCCCGAAGCGTGCGGCGGAAGACGAGGCCGTGGCCGGCCGGCGCCGGCCCGACGCGGACGTTGGCGTGGCGCCCGGTATGCAGCCCGCGCCCCGAGCGTGCGAACGGCGCGGCCAGTGTCGCCCGGAAGCCGGGCGCACCCGACGGGGCGGCGTCCGGGACCGGTTCGCCGATCGCGTGGAGAAAACTCGGCATGACGACGCGATCCATACGGCTCCTTCCGGGGCGGCCGGTCCGATGTCGGAACGTCGTATCGCGGGCCGACGCGGCCGACGCAGTGTAGTGCAGGTCGCCTGCAGCGCCTGCCGCGAATCACGGTGTTTCCCCTCGTCGGAGCCGGAAGGATAGGAAGATTACACGTCCGCGTGCGCCGACGCCGGCATCTGCCGCCATCCACCTCGATCGCGGCCCTACGGCTTGACCGGTGCGGACACGCTCGTCACGATCCCGGCACGGGCGCGGCGGCGTCGATCCTCCGGATCGCGCGGCGCGCGGCCTTGCGGATCGTCCGCGTCGCGGCGGGCCCGACGCAGCGCGAGGGGACCGGTTTTCGATGGCGCGGCTGTCCACCATTCCGTTCTTCAAGGAGCCGGGCATCGATCTCGCTCCGTTCGAGACCCGCTGCCACTGGCGCCGGTTCGACGAGAACGAGGTGCTGGTGGATTTCGACGACGTCTCCACCGACGTCTACTTCCTCGCCGTCGGCGAGGTGCGCATCCTCAACCGCACGCAGTCGGGCAAGGAGGTGATCCTGGGCGAGATGCGCGGCGGCGCGTTCTTCGGCGAACTGGCCGCGCTCGATGGGGTAGGCCGCTCGGCCAACGTCACGGCGCTGACCCGCGGCGAGGTCTGCGTGGTGCCGGCACCGGTGTTCCGGCAGATGGTGTTCGCCTCGGAAGCCATCGCCGACCGGCTGTTCCGCCTGCTGACCAAGCGCGTGCGCGAGTTGAACACCCGCCTGATGGAGCACGCGCTGCTCGACCTGCGCCACCGGCTCTACGCCGAACTGCTGCGGCTCTCGGTGCCACGCGCAGGCGGGGGCGAGGAGCGCGTGGTGACGCCGCCGCCCTACCACCACGTGCTCGCCGCCCGCATCGGCTGCCGCCGCGAGCAGGTCACCCGCGAGTTCACGGCGATGGCCGCCGACGGCCTCGTCGACCGCACCCGCGGCGCCCTGGTGATCCGCCGGCCCGACCTGCTCGAGGCCCGCGTCGCCGAGGCCCTGCGCGAGGACACCTGAACTCAAGGACGCCCGAACCCTTGTCGGATCAACCCGCGCCGCTGTTGCGGCTGGAGGCCCTGACCAAGCGGTTCGGGTCCGAGACTGCCGTGGAATCCGTCTCCCTCGACCTCGCGGCCAACGCGTTCTTCTGCCTGCTCGGGCCTTCGGGCTGCGGCAAGAGCACCCTGCTGCGCCTGATCGCGGGCTTCGAGACGCCGAGCGCCGGGGCGATCCTGCTCGGAGACCAGGACCTCACCGCGCTGCCGCCGCATCGCCGGCCGGTGAACATGATGTTCCAGTCCTACGCGCTGTTCCCGCACATGAGCGTCGCGAAGAACGTCGCCTACGGACTCAAGGGTCTGGGACTCGGCCGCGCGGCGACGGCCGGGCGGGTCGAGGCCCTGCTGCGCCTCGTGTGCCTCGACGGCTTCGGGAGCCGCGCACCTGCGACGCTCTCGGGCGGCCAGCGCCAGCGGGTGGCGCTCGCCCGCGCGCTCGCCCGCGAGCCGCGGGTGCTGCTCCTCGACGAGCCGATGGCCGCCCTCGACCGATCCTTGCGCGAGGAGACGCAAAGCGAACTGCGCGCGCTGCAGCGGCGGCTGTCCGCCACCTTCGTCGTCGTGACCCACGACCCCGCCGAGGCGATGACGCTCGCCGACCGCATCGGCGTGATGGATCGCGGGCGGCTCGTGCAGGTCGGCCCCCCGGCCGAGCTCTACCGCCGCCCCGCCAGCCGCTTCGTCGCCGGGCTCCTGGGGGATGTGAACCTGATCCCCGGAACCCTCGGGGCGGACGAGCCCGGCCCGCATCGCAGCGTCGAGACCGCGCTCGGGCCGTTGCGTGCCGCCGCGCCGGATGCCGCGCGCGCACCGGGCGCGGCGATGGTGGTCGCCGTGCGTCCCGAAAGCCTCGTCCTCGGGGATGCGGGCCTGCCCGGTACCCTCGCGGAGGAAACGTTCCTGGGCGACCGCATCCGCCGCATCGTCCGGCTCGCCGACGGGACCCGGGTGCGGGCGACGGCCGCGCCGGGGGAGGGGACGCACGCCGTCGGCGATGCCGTCCGGGTCCACTTTGCCCCCGACGCCGCGACGATCCTGCCGGCATGAGCAGCGCCGGCATGCGCAGCTTTGGGACGAGGCGCCGCATGGCTGCGTCCGATCGATCGCGCGGGCCGCAGGGCGGCGCCCTCTTCCAGGGGGCTTGCGGATGCACGCATCGCTCCACGCGATCCGGGAAGAGCGCGGGTCCCCCTCCCGGCCGGAAGCGGAGACGCACGCCCGATCCGCTCGCCGTATGTCTTGGATCGACAGCTCTTGGATCGATCGATCGGCCGACGTTCGGGGGCCTGCGCCTCGCGCGTTCGAGGCCATGAAAGGCGCGCGCGCATCCTCCCGGAGCCTCCGGGGCCTCCTCCGTCTGCCGGTCTGGCTCTGGCTCGGCGCCTTCTTCCTGGTGCCGTTCGCGATCACCTTGAAGATCAGCCTGTCGGAGCCGGCGACCGCGATGCCGCCCTACCGGCCGGTGCTCGACTGGCAGGGCGGCCCGGAGGGCTGGTCGGGTTTCCTGGAGGCGCTGAACTTCGAGAACTACGCGACGCTCGCCGCCGACGCGCTCTACCGCGACGCGGCGCTGAGTTCGGTGGCCTACGCGCTCGCGGCGACCGCGATCCTCGCGGTGCTCGCGACGCCGCTCGCCTACGCGGTCGCGCGCAGCCCGCAGAAGCGCCAGCCGCTGCTGGTCGCGCTGATCGTGGTGCCGTTCTGGACGAGCTTCCTGATCCGCGTCTACGCCTGGATCGCGATCC
>NZ_CAXTHR010000209.1:0-5157 GCF_964244095.1 uncultured Methylobacterium sp.
TGCGAGCCGCTCCGCAAAAAACATAATCTGCTAAACTTCTGAACCAGGACACTAGTACTACAGCCGGGTTTTAGAGGGCGTGCGTTTTTTGGCGGGCTTTTGAACGCGCTGGGTTCGTCGTCGCCAATGGGATCGCTTGGCACGCTGCTGATGACGGCGTCGCCCTGCGGACCAGCGCAGGATCGCGGTTGGTTTGGACTGAGGCAGGCCGACGAGGACGGCGAGCAGGTGCCGGATCTCGGGCACGGTGAGCGGCAGCAGGTCGGCTGCGAGATCCGTGGTGACCACGGCCCCCGATGGCCGCCCTGCGCAGGGCGGCGAGGTAGGCATGGGCGAGCATCGCCAGGGTAATATGCCGGTGCCAACCGACGTAGGAGCCACCTCGTACGGGTCGAGCCCGACCTCGCCTCCGGATCAGGTCCGGGGCAGGCTCTTGGCCTGCTCGAAGTTGCTCTCGATCGTCCAGCGCGTGCCGGCGATCCGTACCAGATCGCACAGCGGCGCGCCCTCGGGCGCGTGGGTGAGATAGAAGGCCCGTGGTCACCGCCAGCACGTAGCCGATCCGCTTCGTCTGCGCCCAGCGTCGGATGGCATGATCCGCCCCGTAGACGCTGTCGCCCGCGACCCAGGCAAACGGCAGCCCGGCGGCGTGCGCCCGCTCCAGCATGGCCAGGCCCAAAGCCGGCTTGGTCGCGAACCCGATCTCGTCGGGCGCATGCGCAGCCCGGCAGCGGGCACGGTCGTCCGTCCAGGATTTGGGTAGGTAGAGCGCCCGGTCGATCAGCCCGTGGCCGTGGCAGCCGGCATAGCCCAGGAACACGCCGACCTGCGCGTTCTCGATCCGCCCCGCCGTGCCCGTGTACTGCCGCTGCACCCCGGCCGACTTCGTGCCTTTCTTCAGGAAGCCCGTCTCGTCGAGCACCAGAACCGCGTTCGGGTCGCCCAGGTGATCGCCCACATAGGCCCGCAGGTCGTCGCGCACGGCGTCCGCGTCCCAGCGCACCCGGCTCAAGAACTCCTGGACCCCGTCCGGTATCGGATCGCCGGTGTCGGATCGCCAGCGGCCTCGGCCAGTTGCCAGCCGTTCTTACGCCCCACCGGCGCAAGCAGACTGCGAAGATACGCCCCCGCGCGCCGACGCGGCTCGGCCCGGCCGAACCGACCGCCGATCCGCGCCAGAACCTCATCCAACCCACGCACCCAATCCGCCGTATCCGACCGCGTCACCGTCCTCATGGCACACCTCCGCCATGACAACGCGCAAACCCGGCTGTAGTATTAGGGCAGACCCCGCCCGTCGCGCAACGCAGGTCCAGCGTCGCGCCCGTCCGCGCGGTCGAGATCCGGGGTACGTCACGCACGAGGTCCCGCCGGGGGAGCCGGCGCCGCGGGGTCCGGCCGCCGCTCCGGTGTGGGCGCACCGGGCGAGGGCTCAATACTGTCGATCGTCGAGGATTTTGCGTCGCCGGGCGTTCGTGTGCGTGCCGGCACAGCGACGCGGAGGCCGATCGATCATACCAAGTCTACACGAGGACGCCGGATCGACCCGATCCCGAAGCTCTCGCAAGTGAAAAGGCACATGGTCATGAAGTCATTCTCCGTCGTCGCGATCCTGTCGCTGCTGGCCGGCACCGCGCCCGTCCTCGCCGAAGCCACGGGCGCCCAGCGCGCCGCCTGCACCCCGGACGTCTGGCGGCTCTGCGCCTCCCAGATCCCCGACGTCGGCGCGATCAAGACCTGCCTGCGCCGGGAGCGGGCCCAGCTCAGCGCAAGCTGCCGCACGGTGATGGATGCCGCCGACAAGCCGGTCCAGACCGCCGCGCGCAGCACCGCGCCCGGGCGCGAGTAGGTCTCCACGATCCCATCCGACCGTCAGGGGGCCCCCGATGAAACGCTCGGTCCACGCCGCGACGCTCTCGCTCGCCCTCCTGTGCGGACCCGCCCTCGGGGCCGAGGCGCCGACGGGCCAGGCCGTCGTCCTCGACGGCGACACGCTGCGCCTCAAGGGCTCGGTCGTCGGCCTGTTCGGCATCGCCGCCCCGGCGCCCGAACAGACCTGCGAGGGCGCGGCGGGCAGGCCGGTCGCCTGCGGGGCCGACGCGGCCCGGGCGCTCGCCGCGCGCATCGGCGGGGCCGGCGTCGTCTGCGAGCCGCGGGGCCTCGACCGCCACCGCCGCCCGGTCGCGCTCTGCCGCGTGGACGGGGAAGACCTGAGCGCCTGGATGGTCGCGCACGGCTACGCGGTCGCCGACCGGCTGAGCGCGTCCGACTACGTCCCGCAGGAGACGAGGGCTTGGGCGACCCGGCGCGGCCTGTGGGCGGGCGTGTTCGAGGAGCCCTCGAACCGCAGGCGGATCGATGCGACCGCGCCGGCGCAGATGGCGGTCCTCGCGAAATGAGGTGGCCCTATACCTCGAACGCGGTGAGCAGGTCCGGCGATCTGCGAAAGCTTCACGCGACGGGAGGCTGAATCATTCGCCATTTCGCGACGAAGAAGTTGAATGGGAGACGTCCAGGCAGGCGGTGCCACGCCCGATCGATCGCCATCACGGGACGCGCGTACCAAGGCTTGAACGATTGTGGAATGCGGAGCGCCCAGTTGTGCATCATGAGCAACGCTCCCGGGCTGCCTTTGTAGGAAATGGACTCGCAAACGAAGTGATCGGCGTATCTTTTCAGAAGATCATTGTGCGAGAGCGCCCATTCGGTCGCGTGATCGAAATTCTTTCGATCGAGCCGGTACCAGAGCGAGCGTAGGGGCTGAAGGAAATAATCCGCGTTCGGTTCCGCCATGATGAGGATACCGTTGGGCTTCAGCATACGCCTGATATTCTCGAAAGCGGTATCCAAGTCGGCGACGAAATGATGGATTCCGCCCATCACGATGACGGCATCGACCTTTTGCTCGACATCAAACGGTTTTGTGAAATCAGCCACGAAGCATTCGCTTCCGGTTTTTGCCCTGTAATCGTTTGCCGCCTTCTCCGATATGTCAGTGCCGGATATCTGAATGTGCGGCCGACGATTCTTCAGCCACCGACTGGCGAAGCCATCGCCCGCTGCAAGTTCGAAAACGCGTTCCACGTCCGCATCCAAAAGCTGATCCAGTGGATTGAGCGAGGTTTCCTCTCTGTAGGCGATGGCAAACGCGTCGGTCGTCGATTCATAATATTTGTCGTGTATGGTACTGAAGAGTTCCATTTGACCGGCCACGACGACCTCCAAGAAATTGCATTCGAGATGTGATCGCGCTTCGACTCGAAATCGGTCGGGGGCGCGCAGCTAAGCAGTCGAGCTGCCACAAACGATCAGGCAAAATGGTATCCGAAAGCTTAACCGCGCCCAGCCGGAGCAGGCACGGCTCTTCCGGCCTCAGGACGCGGCGAGCCATCCGTACGATCGAACGCTCCGAGCGGGGGCATCCGATCAAGACCTTCTGGATGGCGGATTTCGACGTCGCCCGGTCGCCGCGCGGGCTTGCCGAGGCGCTCTTCCGAATGAAGCAGTCGGAAGAGCGCCTCAGACCGTGACCTGCGTGCCGACCTCGACCACCCGCCCCGTGGGGATCTGGAAGAAGTCCGTGGCGTCGTTGGCGTTCTTGGCCAGCGTGATGAAGATCCGGTCCTGCCACAGCGGCATGCCCGAATGCGCTGCCGGGCGGATCGAGCGCCGCGACAGGAAGAACGACGTCGCCATGATGTCGAACTTGAAGCCCTCGCGCCGCAGCAGCACGAGGGTCTTGGGGATGTTCGGCGTCTCCATGTAGCCGAACTTCATCACCACCTTGAAGAAGCCGGGCCCGATCGGCGCGAGGCGCACGCGGTCCGCGTCGTTGGCCCGCGGGGTGTCGACGGTCTCGACCGTGAGGATGACGTTCTTCTCGTGCAGCACCTTGTTGTGCTTGAGGTTGTGCAGCAGCGCCGCCGGCGCGGTCTCGGGGTCGCTCGTCAGGAACACCGCCGTGCCGCGGACGTGATGCGGCGGGCTCTTCTCCAGCATGCCGACGAGTTCGAGGATCGGCACGTCGGTCTTGCGCGTCTTGTTGAACAGGATCGTGACGCCGCGCACCCAGGTCCACATCAGCACGATCAGGCCCGCGGCGAGAAGCAGCGGCACGTAGCCGCCCTCCAGCACCTTGAGCAGGTTGGACATCAGGAACAGGAACTCCAGCACGATGAACGGCAGCATCAGGGCGGCGGCCGCGACCGGCGACCAGTGCCACAGCCGCCAGACCACGAGGAAGGTCATGCTCGCGGTGAGCAGCATCGTGCCGGTGACCGCGATGCCGTAGGCCGAGGCCAGGGCCGAGGAGGAGCGGAACACCACCGCCAGCACCACGACGCCGATCATCAGGAGGATGTTGATCTGCGGCAGGAAGATCTGGCCCGAATGCGATTCGGAGGTGTGGCGGATCTCCAGCCGCGGCAGCAGCCCGAGCTGGATCGCCTGCCGCGACAGCGAGAACGCGCCGGTGATCACCGCCTGGCTCGCGGTGACGGTGGCGAGCGTCGCCAGGATCACCATCGGCAGCAGGCCCCATTCGGGCACGAGCTGGAAGAACGGGTCGGTGGTGTCGGGGCGCTCCAGCACCAGCGCCGCCTGCCCGAGATAGTTGAAGCCGAGCGCCGGGAAGACGAGGCCGAGCCACGCGAGCTGGATCGGCCGGCGGCCGAAATGGCCGAGGTCGGCAAACAGCGCCTCCGCGCCGGTCACTGCGAGGAACACCGCGCCCAGCGCCACCAGCGCGCCGCTGCCGTGGCCGAGGAGGTAATGCACCGCGTACCACGGGTTCAGCGCCCTGAAGACGGTGAGGTTGCCGAGGACGTGCGGCAGGGCGGCGAGCGCGATCGCCAGGAACCACGCCACCATCACCGGCCCGAAGAAGGCGGCGACCTTGCCGGTGCCGCGGCTCTGCACCAGGAACAGCGCGAGGATGATCGCCACCGTGATCGGCAGCACCGAGCCCTCGAAGGCCGGCGTTACGAGCTTCAAGCCCTCCACCGCCGAGAGCACCGAGATCGCCGGCGTGATCACCGCGTCGCCGTAGAACAGGGCGGCGCCGAGCAGGCCGAGCACCAGCACGACCCGCGAGCCGCCGAGCGCCTTTCGCGCCAGCGCCATCAGCGAGAGGATGCCGCCCTCGCCGTTGTTGTCCAT
>NZ_CAXTHR010000210.1:0-5088 GCF_964244095.1 uncultured Methylobacterium sp.
GCCTGCACATCTACCGCAAGGTCCGCGACCGCGCCTCCTACGCCTTCGCCACGGTCTCCGTGGCGGCCGTCATCGGCAAGGCGGACGGGAGGATCGGCCGGGCGCGCTTGGCCTTCGGCGGCCTCGCCCACGTGCCGTGGCGGGTCGAGGCTGCCGAGACGGCCCTGGTGAGCGCCGGGCAAGCGGATGATGCGGCGGACGCCGTCCTCGCCGGCGCCCGCGGCTACGGAAGCAACGACTTCAAGATCCCGCTGACCCGGCGGACGCTGCGCGCGGTGGTGGCCGAAGCCTCCCGCGCCTGAGCCCGTCCCCGCCCCCGCATTCAGGATCGCCCCATGGAGATGAACCAGCCGGTCGGCGTCACGCCGCTCGACGGCAAGCCCGGCGGCCTCGTCGGCCGGCCGATCGACCGCATCGACGGCCGCCTCAAGGTGATGGGCCGCGCGCCCTACGCCTACGAGACCCGCGAGCTGAAGAACGTCGCCTACGGCGTCATCGTCGGCGCGCGGATCGCGAGCGGCACGATCCGGGCGATCGACACGGCCGCGGCGGCGAAGGCGCCCGGCGTCATCCACGTGATGACGCACGAGAACGTGCCGGAGCAGGGCGAGAAGAAGGAGCAGGTCTGGCCGCAGCTTGCCGGCACCGCGATCACGTTCTTCGACCAGCCTGTGGCCTTCGTCGTCGCCGAGACCTTCGAGCAGGCACGTGCGGCGGCGGCGCTGGTGAGGGTCTCCTACGATGTCCGCAAGCCGAAGGCGTCGCTGCGCGAGGCGATGCCGCAGACCTACAAGCCCAAGGCCGCGCAGACCGACCCGGATTCCGCGCTCGGCGATTTCGACGGCGCCTTTGCCGCCGCCCCGGTGACGCTCGACGTCGAATACGCCACGCCCTCGCAGGTCCACGCGCAGATGGAGCCGCACGCGACGATCGCCTCGTGGGACGGCGACCACGTGGTGCTCTACACCGCCAACCAGATGCTGAACCGCGGGCAGAAGTCCCTGGCGCAGGTGCTGAAGCTGCCGGTCGAGAACGTCCGGCTGGTGAGCCGCTACATCGGCGGCGGGTTCGGCGCGAAGCTCCAGCCGACGCCGGAGGCGACGCTCGCCGCGCTCGCCTCGAAGGCGGTCTCGCGCCCGGTGAAGGTGGCGCTGACGCGCCAGCAGGAGTTCCACGTCGGCACCCACCGCAGCGACACCATCCAGCGCATCCGCCTCGGTGCCGACCGAGAGGGGCGCCTGACCGCCATCGCGCACGAATCCTGGTCCGACACCGCCGAGGGCGACGCGTTCTTCGAGACGTCCGCCAACGTGACGCGGGCGCTCTACGCCGCCCCGAACCGGCTCACCCGGCACCGGCTCGCCACGCTGAACCTGCCGATCGCCTCCTCGATGCGCGCGCCGGGCGAGGCCGTCGGCATGCTCGCCTTCGAATGCGCCATGGACGAGCTCGCCGAGCGGATGGGCATCGATCCGATCGAACTCCGCATCCGCAACGAGCCGACGCAGGACCCCGAGAAGCAGGTTCCGTTCTCGACCCGCCAGCTCGTGCCCTGCATGCGCGAGGGCGCGCGGCTGTTCGGGTGGGACCGGCGCGGAGCCGCGGGCGCGACGCGCGACGGCGCCTGGATGGTCGGGATGGGCATGTCGGCCGCCGCCCGCCTCAACCCGCTGATGGCGTCCTCGGCCTCCGTGCGGCTCGGGCCGGACGGTACGCTCACCGTGCGGATGGCGATGACCGACATCGGCACCGGCACCTACACCATCCTCGCCCAGATCGCCGGCGCGATGATGGGCCTGCCGATCGACCGCATCTGCGTCGAGATCGGCGACACCCTGTTCCCGGCGGCCGCCGGCTCGGGCGGCTCGTTCGGCGCGGGCTCGGCGGGCTCGGCGCTGTACGTCGCCTGCGACAACCTCCGCCGGAAGCTCGTCGCGGCCACGGACCTCAATCCGGACGGCGCCGTCTTCGCCGACGGCCGCGTCACCTCGGGCAACCGTTCGGAGGCGCTGTCCGACCTTGCCGGGGCGAACGGCGTCGAGGCCGAGGGCGAGATCAAGCCCGGAACGATGAAGGAGGCGTTCTCGCAGTATTCGTTCGGTGCGCATTTCGCCGAGGTCGGCGTCGACCGTGACACCGGCGAGATCCGGCTGCGGCGGATGCTCGGCGTGTTCACCGGCGGGCGCGTCCTCAACGCCAAGACCGCCCGCAGTCAGGCGATCGGCGGCATGACCTTCGGCGTCGGCGCGGCCCTGATGGAGGATGCGGTGATCGATCCCCGCTACGCCAGCTTCGTCAACCACGATCTGGCCGAGTACCACGTGCCGGTGCATGCCGACATCCCGGCGATCGAGGCGGTGTTCCTGCCCGAACTCGACGACAAGGCGAACCCGCTGAAGAGCAAGGGTCTCGGCGAGCTCGGGATCTGCGGCGCCGGCGCGGCGCTGGCCAACGCCGTCCACAACGCCACCGGCATCCGCATCCGCGACTACCCGCTGACGCTGGACAAGGTGCTCAAGGGCTTCGAGGAGCAGGAGGGCCGGGCACCGCGGCGCGCCTGAGCGCCCGACGCGCGGTTGACGGAGCCGGCGCCCCTGACGGACACCCGCACGACGTGCGAACGTCCGGGAAGCCCGACATGGTGTCCGACGACCGTCATCCCCCCGCGCGCTTCAACGCGGCCCGCTACTGCCTCGGCGAGAACGCGCGGGCGCGGCCGGACAAGACCGCGCTGTCCATGGTCGGCGCGGACGACGCCGTCTCGCGCGTCACCTTCGGCGAGGCCGACCGCGCCGTCCGCGGCATCGCCGCGGGGCTCCTGCGGTCGGGGCTTCGGCCCGGCGACCGGGTGATGATCCGCATGGGCAACGAGGTCGACTACGTCCTCGTCTATTTCGGCGCGCTGGCCGCCGGGCTCGTGGCCCTGCCGTCCTCGCCGCAGCTCACGCCAGCCGAGGCGGCGTTCCTGATGGACGATTCGGGCGCCGCCGCGGTCGCGGTCGGCGCCGGGTGCGCGGTCGATCCGGCCGACCTCGGCGGCCGCATCTTGCTCGACGCCGCCGCGATCGCCGCGATGAAGGCCGGCCCGCCGGTCGCCGGCTACGCCGACACGGCAGCCGGCGACCAGGCGACCCTGGTCTACACCTCCGGCACCACGAGCCGGCCGAAGGGCGTGCTGCACGGCCACCGCACCATCTACGCCCACCGGCCGATGCTGGCGCACTGGCTCGGCCTCTCCGAGGCCGACGTGATGCTGCATGCGGGCACCATGAACTGGACCTATACGCTGGGCGTCGGCATCACCGACCCGTGGTCGATCGGCGCCGCCGCGGTGCTCTACGACGGGCCGCGCGACCCGGCGGTGTGGCCGCGCCTGATCGCGCGCCATCGCGCGAGCGTGTTCGCCGCCGTCCCGAGCCTCTACCGGCAGATCCTGAAATACGGCGATCCGGCGCGCTTCGACCTGTCGAGCCTGCGCCACGGCTGCACCGCCGGCGAGGCGCTGCCGCCCGACCTCCTCGATGCCTGGACCCGGGCCACGGGCAAGCCGGTCTACGAGGCGCTCGGCATGAGCGAGATCTCGACCTACGCCTCGACCGGCCCGACGATCCCGCAACGCCGCGGCTCGCCCGGCAAGCCCCAGCCGGGGCGCCGCGTGGCTATCCTGCCGGTGGACGGGCCGCCCGAGCCGTTGCCGGCAGGCGGGACGGGGCTGCTCGCCGTGCACCGTTCGGAGCCGGGGCTGATGCTCGGCTACTGGCACCGGCCCGCCGGGGAGGGCCAAGTGATGCGCGGCGACTGGTTCGCCGGGGGCGACCTCGCGCACCTCGACGCCGACGGCTACCTCTGGTTCGAGGGCCGCAACGACGACCTGATGAACGCGATGGGCTACCGCGTCTCGCCGAACGAGGTCGAGGCCGTGCTGATCGAACACCCCTCGGTGGCCGAGGCCGGCGTCGCCGCCGTCGCGGTGCGGGCCGACGTCGCGGTGATCTGCGGGTTCGTCGTGCTCGAGCCCGGCGCCGAGCCCGACCGGGACGCCCTGCTCGCCTGGTGCGGCGACCGGTTCGCGGCCTACAAGCGCCCGCGCGAGATCCGCTTCCTCGACGCCCTGCCGCGCACCGCCAACGGCAAGCTCCAGCGCGGGCGGCTGGCCGCCGCGGAGCCTTGAGCGTCGCTTGTCCGCGGGGCGCCCGCCCGGTAGGGGTGGCCTCCGCGACGCCGTGACGCCATGCAGATCTCCATCTTCATCATCGCCCGCAACGAGGCGGACCGCATCGGCGCGACGATCCGCGCGGTGCGCGACCTGACCGACGACCTCGTGGTGGTGGATTCCGGCTCGACGGACGGCACGCAGGCGCTCGCCGCCTCGCTCGGCGCCCGGGTGATCCACAACGACTGGCCCGGCTACGGCCCGCAGAAGCGGTTCGCCGAGGACCTGTGCCGCCACGACTGGCTGCTCAACCTCGACGCCGACGAGGTGGTGCCGCCCGACCTCGCGGCCAACATCCGGGCGCTGTTCGCGGACGGCGAGCCGAGCCGGCCCGCGTGGCGCATCGCCATCGCGGAGGTCTTCCCCGGCGAGGACCGCCCCCACCCGTGGGCCTACGCGCTGACGCCGGTGCGGCTCTACCGCAGGGATCGCGGCCGCTACGCGCCCTCCCCGGTCCACGACCGCGTCGAGCTTCAGCCGAGCGTCGTGGCCGGCCGCCTCAAGGGAGTGATCCACCACTTCTCGGTGCGCTCGCTCGGGGACCAGCTCGACAAGCTCAACCGCTATTCCGACCAGCAGGCGGACGACCTTGCGGCCCGCGGCATCGCGCTTCCGACGTGGCGCATCTTCGTCGAACTGCCGGGCAACTTCCTCAAGGCCTATGTCGGCCGCCGCCACTGCGTGCGCGGGGTCTACGGCTTCCTGACGGCCATGAACTATGCGATCGCACGCCACCTGCGCATCGCCAAGCACTACGAACGCCGCAGGGCAGCCGCGCCGCTTGACCGCCCCGACACGAACTTTTAGAGCCAACGGCGCTGGAGACGTGGCCGAGCGGCTGAAGGCACTCGTTTGCTAAATGAGCATACCCAGAA
>NZ_CAXTHR010000211.1:0-5009 GCF_964244095.1 uncultured Methylobacterium sp.
CGCCTTCGCCGAGGTGCCGGAGGAGAGCCGCATGGCCGCCCGCGGCATCGAGGTCGGGCATATCTTCTACTTCGGCACCAAGTATTCCGAGCCGATGGGCGCGCGCGTCGCC
The DNA here is from genome assembly GCF_964244095.1 of uncultured Methylobacterium sp. Lineage (GTDB taxonomy): Bacteria > Pseudomonadota > Alphaproteobacteria > Rhizobiales > Beijerinckiaceae > Methylobacterium. Next base: position 113 of record NZ_CAXTHR010000211.1, read on the forward strand.
GGTCCCGACGGGATCGAGCGCCCGGTTCACATGGGCTCCTACGGCATCGGCCCGAGCCGGCTGGTGGCCGCGATCATCGAGGCTTCGCACGACGAGGCCGGCATCGTCTGGCCGGACGCGGTGGCGCCGTTCGACGTGGCGCTGATCAACCTCAAGACCGGCGATCCCGCGACCGATGCCGCCTGCGCCGAGATCCAGGCGCAGTGCGAGGCTGCCGGCCTGTCGGTGCTCTACGACGACCGAGACGAGCGCCCCGGCGCCAAGTTCGCCACCGCCGACCTGATCGGCCTGCCCTGGCAGGTCGTCGTCGGCCCCAAGAGTCTGGCCGAAGGCAAGGTCGAACTGAAGCGCCGTGCGGGCGGCGCGCGCGAGAGCCTCGCGGCCGTCGACCTGCTGGCACGGATTCGGCGTGCCTGAGGACAGGGTAATGGCGACCGCCGGCGCGAAGGCCCCGGCGACGCCCCGGCGCAGGGGGGCGACCGCGCCGTTCGCGGCCTTCGAGTGGATCATCGCCGGGCGCTACCTGCGGGCGCGCCGCCGCGGCGGCGGCGTGTCGGTGGTGGCGTTCTTCTCGGTGCTCGGCATCGCGCTCGGCGTCGCGACGCTGATCGTCGTGCTCTCGGTGATGAACGGCTTCCGCACCGAGCTGCTCGGGAAGATCGTCGGCATCAACGGCCACGTCTTCGTGACCCCGATCGACCGGACGTTCACCGATTTCGCCGATCTCTCCGAGCGCCTGTCGAAGGTGGCCGGCGTGCGCGCCGCGATTCCCCTAGTCGAGGGACAGGCCTTCGCCTCCTCGCCCTACGGCGGCAGCGGCGTGCTGGTGCGGGGCGTGCGCGGCGACGACCTCTCCGCGATCGGCGCGGTCGCCAACAGCCTGCGCGGCGGGACGCTGGAGGGCTTCGACGACGGATCGGGCGTGCTGATCGGGCGGCGGCTCGCCGACACCCTCGCGCTCCAGGCGGGCGACACCATCACCCTCTCGACGCCCAAGGGCGCGACCACCGCCTTCGGCACCGCGCCGCGGACCAAGAGCTACGCGGTGAAGGCGGTGTTCGAGGTCGGCATGACCGAGTTCGACGCGACCTTCGTGTTCATGCCGCTCGCCGAGAGCCAAGCCTTCTTCAACCGCGAGGGCGACGTCAGCCTGATCGAGATCTACATCGACCGTCCCGACGCCGTCGCGGCCATGCGCGAGCCCCTGGAGATGGCTGCCGAGCGGCCGGTGCTGCTCACCGACTGGCGCCAGCGCAACCGCACCTTCTTCGGCGCGCTGGAGGTCGAGCGCAACGTGATGTTCCTCATCCTCAGCCTGATCGTGGTGGTGGCCACCCTCAACATCGTCTCGGGCCTGATCCTGCTGGTGCGCGACAAGTCGAGCGACATCGCGATCCTGCGCACCATGGGCGCGACGCCGGGCACGGTGATGCGGGTGTTCCTGATCAACGGCGCGCTGATCGGCCTCGTGGGGACGCTCAGTGGCCTCGGGCTCGGGGTGCTGATCACGCTGAACATCAAGCCGATCCAGCGGGTGCTGTTTCCCGGCGCCTGGGACCCGACAGTGCGGTTCCTCGCCGAGATCCCCGCCGAGATGAACCCCACCGAGATCACCGTGGTGGTGCTGACCTCGTTCCTGCTCGCGCTCGCCGCGACCATCTACCCCTCCTGGCGCGCGGCCCGGCTCGATCCGGTGCAGGCGCTGCGCTACGGCTGAGCATCCATGAGCGGTTCCCCCGAGGCCGCCGGCGTTCAGCCGGTGCCGGCCCTGTTCTTCGCCCGCGTCGAGCGGCGCTACCGGCAGGCCGAGGGCGCGGTGGAGATCCTGCGCGGGGCGGATTTGGCGATCTGGCCCGGCGAACTCGTGGCGCTGGTCGCGCCGTCGGGCGCCGGCAAGTCGACCCTGCTGCATCTCGCCGGCCTGCTGGAGCGGCCGGACGGGGGCGAGATCTACGTCGGCGGCCAGCCGACCGCGGCGATGGCGGACGCCGCGCGCACGCGCTTCCGCCGCGAGGAGATGGGCTTCGTCTACCAGTTCCACCACCTGCTGCCGGAGTTCTCGGCACTGGAGAACGTGGTGATGCCCCAGCTCATCCGCGGGCTGGCCCGTAAGGAGGCGAAGGCGCGGGCGACCGAACTCCTGAGCTTCCTCGGCCTGGGTAAGCGCCTCGTCCACCGCCCGGCCGAGCTGTCCGGCGGCGAGCAGCAGCGGGTCGCCATCGCGCGGGCGGTGGCCAACGGCCCGCGCCTGTTGCTCGCCGACGAGCCCACCGGCAACCTCGACCCCTCGACCGCGGGACACGTGTTCGCGATCCTGCTGTCGCTGGTGCGCGCCTCGGGGCTCGCCGCGCTGATCGCCACCCACAACATGGATCTCGCCGCCCGCATGGACCGCCGCGTCACCATCCGCGACGGGCTGATCAAGCCGTTGGACTGAGCATCGGAGTCGCTGGCGAATAGACCGACGCGTTTCCCGGCCCATCTCGGGCTTGCGGGACTTCGTCGCCCGAAACGGGTCAAATTAGAATTTCAGTAAAGACGAATATTTATTTTTGCTGAAAATCACGTTGAATAGACTCCGATACCCAGCGGGGTGATTCGATGCTGCCACAACTTCAGCAATTGAAAGATGCGATCGATGCGGGGAGCTGTTCCCGTAATTACCCACTCCCTTGCGCGGTTCGGATTTCGTTGATTCCTTCGTGGGATGGGCCGAAGCGATCTTGAGCGACTGAGCCGCGAAGAGCTGATCGAACTGGTGCTGCGGCTGCAGCGTCCGGAGAAGACCTCGCGCACGTCTTCCAAGCCTCCCGCGACCGACCGCAAGGAGCGACGCGCGCAGGCCAAGCCGGGCGGTGCCAAGCCCGGGCACGAGGGCCATAGCCGCGTGATGAGCGAGGATCCCGATGCCGTCGTCGATCATCGTCCGGATCGCTGCGCGTGCTGCGGCGGCTCCCTGCACGAGGATCACCGTCCGGACCGTCGACGCCATGCTGCGCCGGCACGACCGGATCCTCGTCCGGATCCTCAAGGGGAACCACGACGAGCACTGCGCCGTCGCGATCGCCCACTTCCTGTACGCCTGGTACCGCAACGAGCCCCGGGTCGCCGTCGACCTCGACCCGAGCCTGTTCTGGTACGCCAGGTTCGGCCGGGTGATGCTCGCCGCCACCCACGGCCACGAGACCAAGCTGCAGGACCTGCCCGGCGTCATGGCGGCCCGGCGCGCCGAGGATTGGGGCCTGACGCGGTTCCGCTACGCCCACGGTTTCCACATCCATCACAAGAAGCTTCTCGGGTTCGAGGCCGGCGCCGTGGTCGCGGAATCCCGCCAGGCGCCGGTCGCGCAGGATGCCTGGCACCACGGCGCCGGCTTCCTGTCCGGCCGCTCGATCCAGACCATCACCTACCACCGCGCCTATGGGGAGGTGTCCCGGGCGCGGGAGGCCATCCTTGACGCGCCGATCGAAGGGAAAGCCTGATGCAGTCCCGCCGCATGAGCTTGGCCGAGATGCTGGCGAACACCGGCTCCGGCATGGTCGTGAGCTGGCTGATCGGCCTGGTGGTCTACCCGATGTTCGGGTTCGCCGTGCAAGCCGGGCATCCCGCGGCTTCTCGGACATGGCCGCAGACTCACGCAGTTGCAGATCCATGGCAAGCGTAGGATCGGCCTACGGTTAATCCGGCGGCGGACCAGAAGACATCGCTGGGAGATACCTTAGGGGCGTGCTTCAGCGTGTCCCGTGCGTTCCGGTGAGATGATCCTGCCCGTTGCAGAACCGCTGGAACGCCTGCATCTCCTCCGGCGTGACTTCCCGTTCCCCGTCGTCCACGTCCATGAAGCGCGCAAGCAGCCTCGGCGTGTCGGGGGCTGCACCGGACAAGGCGGCCATGCCGTCAGTGCCGCCGTCTTGGACCGCTGGATCGCGGTAGCGGTCGGATGCGACTGTCTCGTCGAGGTAGGCCTTGGCGGCAGACTTGTCGACGCCGAACTCACCCACGAGGTAGTTCACGTAGCCCATCTCCCGGATACCGGGGCCGAGGCTTTTACGGATGTCAATACCGAACCGTGTCGTGGCCGCGTCAAAGGCGCCGAGCACGTAGAGCCGGAAATATCCGTTGCCCCAGAAATTCTCGCGCTTGGCCCCATGGAAAAACATCAGGTAGCGCGTCTGCACGCTCACCAGGTTGGCGACGGTCACCAAGTCGAGGGAGATCTGTTTCGACATCCGCGCGGACGATTTCCGCCGCTTGAACAACCCGAACACGCGACCTCCCATGTTCGGCCGAGCTTCGTGGTCCGCGTCCTGACGGTCAAGTCCCACGACGTAACATACGCTTCGCCCTGCCTTGGTAGTCCTTATCGGGGAAAGCCTGGACGCCGTGGGGACCGGCTTAAGCCCGAATCCCTGGGATTTGTTGGGGACTTGCCGAAAATCGGGGTCCTACAAGTCGTTGTGAAGGCTATAGATTTTCGCCGTCCTGGCGCGCAAGCTGGGTCGCGAGCGGCGGGCCCGGGACGCGGCCCGGCCGGCGTTATGACCTTTTCGCGAAATGATCATAACAGGTGGGGCTCGGCACGCCCCGCACACGTTCTCGGCACGCTCTCAGCACTTGAATATGAACGAACGTTCAGAATTCGCCGGGGGGCGGTCAAGGATCGGCGGCACGATCCTGTGGATGGCACGGGCCATGGCGGGTGGTAATTCGCTGGCCGGGAGCGGGTGGTAATCGGGTGGAAACGCCGGTGTAGATGGTTCGACGTTTCGTTTTATTACAAGCACTTAGCAGGTGCCACGCATGGGTGGCGGAGACGGAGGGATTCGAACCCTCGATACCCATTTCTGGGTATGCTCATTTAGCAAACGAGTGCCTTCAGCCGCTCGGCCACGTCTCC
>NZ_CAXTHR010000212.1:0-4926 GCF_964244095.1 uncultured Methylobacterium sp.
GAGCGCAGGATGTATTCCTGGATCGCCGCCTTGATCCACCACATCGCGTAGGTGGCCAAGCGAAAGCCCTTGTCCGGGTCGAACCGCTTGACCGCCTGCATCAGGCCGACATTGCCCTCGGACACCACCTCGCCGATCGGCAGGCCGTAGCCGCGGTAGCCCATCGCGATCTTGGCGACCAGGCGCAGGTGCGAGGTCACGAGCCGGTGCGCGGCCTCGCGGTCGCCGCCGTCGCGCCAGTTCTTGGCCAGCGTGAACTCCTCCGTCGGCTCCAGCATCGGGAACTTGCGGATCTCGTCGAGGTAGCGCGACAGGCCACCCTCGTTGGCGAGCACGGGCAATGCGCCGGCCATGGCAATCTCCCTGGATGGTCCGCCCGGATGAGCGGACGCTTGCGTCGCGGAGGCCGCTCCCGGAGCCGGCTCACCGAACCTCCACCGTACCGGGGAACGGTCCGGACCGGTAGCGGGTCCGCGACGCGAACACCGGCCTCAACGCGCGAGGGCTTCGGAAGGTCGACGCTGACACGAAAGGTCGCGGATCGCGGTGCGGTTGCGCACGCCGATCGCTGCGCCCCAGGGCCCGTTCCGCTCCCGCTCCCGCGACCGTCACGGGGCGGCGAGCGCCCGCACCAGGGCCGCCATCTCCGGCGGCAACGGGCTCTCGAAGCGGAGGGGCTCGCCCGTCCGCGGATGAGCAAAGCCCAGCAGCGCCGCGTGCAGGGCCTGCCGCCCGAGCGCCGCGAGCGCGGCCTGCGCGGGCCCGGACAGGCGCGCGGCCTTGGTGCGGAAGGCCCCGCCATAGACCCCGTCGCCGAGCAGCGGATGGCCGCGATGGGCGAGGTGCACGCGGATCTGGTGGGTGCGGCCGGTCTCCAGGCGGCAGCGGATCAGCGCGGCGTCCGGATAGGCCGCTTGAACCGCGTAATGCGTCACCGCGCGGCGGCCCTCGTCGGCGCGCACCACCGCGATCTTCTCGCGGTTGCGCCGGCTGCGGGCGAGGTTGGCGTCGATGGTGCCGACGCGCGGCTCGGGCACGCCCCAGCCGAGCGCGAGATAGGCCCGCTCCAAGGGGCCGCTGCGGCCGTGGTCGGCGAACTGCGCGGTGAGGCCCCGGTGGGCGGCGTCGTTCTTGGCGACGACGATCAGCCCGCTGGTGTCCTTGTCGAGGCGGTGGACGATGCCGGGCCGGCGCACGCCGCCGATCCCCGACAGGCTCGCCCCGCAATGGCCGATCAGCGCGTTGACCAGCGTCCCGGCCTCGTGGCCCGGCGCCGGGTGGACCACGAGGCCGGCCGGCTTGTCGATCACGACGAGGTCGTCGTCCTCGTAGGCGATCGCGAGGGCCAGCGTCTCGGGCCGGGGCTCGGGCGCCACCGCCTCGGGCAGGACGACCGCGAGCACCGCGCCGGGCCCGACCTTCACCGCCGCATCGAGCACCGTCACCCCGTCGCGGCGGACGTGGCCCGCCTTCACCAGATCCTGCAGCCGCGCGCGCGACACGTCCGGGAAGGCCGAGGCCAGCGCCCGGTCGAGGCGCGTGCGTTCCGCCTCCGGCCCGATCACCGCCCGCCGTTCGCCCGCGACACCCGCGTCCTGCAACACGCCACCCCCGCGACCGGGCGCCACCGCGCGAGAATGGCCCCGCGCGGGTCTTGCTCCGTCGTCGCACCGTCGCTATACGAACGCCTCGCCGCCGGATAGCTGCATCCGGCGCTGGCGACCGCGCCCATCGTCTAGCGGTTAGGACAGGTCCCTCTCACGGATCAGACCGGGGTTCGATTCCCCGTGGGCGCGCCACGTTCGTACGGAACTGCGAACACCGGGCACGGCTGATGGCCTGCAACAGCCCTCCCTAGCTTAGCCCGGACCATTTCGAGCGCGGTGGATGCTGGCCCGCATGAAGGCCATGCGGGCCCCTTCGTCGTTCGGGCTGCCCGTCGTCGGTGGCCTGTCTCTAGCTCCGCCGGTGCGGCCCGGAATTGCTCCCCCTTTACACGAGCGCCGGCCTTTGCGACAGATCGGCTATATCTGATTGGATATAGCGACTGCGGAGCTGCGCCGTGACCCACAGCCCTCACATCGGCGGACCGGCCCTGCGGGCGCTGGCAGCGGGCGCGGGCCGCCCGGCCTTCGTGCCGCCGGAGGCCGACGCGGCCGAGAAGCCGCGCGACCGGATCTGGGAGCTCGCCGACACCCTGCACTGCTCGATCGTCGGCACCTGCCTGACCAATGCCGAGGCGCGCGGCCTGCTGACCAAGCTCGGCCGTGTGGATGCGCGGACGATGACCGAGCACCGCCTGCACGGCGAGATCGTCCAGATGGCCGGGCGCCGGGACGGCGGGGGCAGGCTGCTTCAGAAGGCGCTCGACCGCCGCCACGAGCGTGAGATCCGGCGCTTCTCGGAGGCACGCACGGCCAGCGAGGTCCGTACCCTCTGGCGCGCATCGCTGGAACGCGGGGAGATCCCCGGTGCCTACTGGGCGGCGATCACCCATCCGGCCACCGACTGGGCGCTGGTGCAGGATGTCTTCGGCGAGGTGCACATGCTCTCGCACCTCGTCGGGCAGTCGAACCGGGCCGACATCCGCCGCCTGCGCCAGCTCGAGGCGGATCTGGCCGAGCGCGACGCCGAGGCCGCACGGCAGGAGCGGCGCATCCTCGAACTGATGGAGCAGCGCGACGCCCTAGGTGCGCGCAACCGGATGGCCGAGGCGGCCTGTGCCGTGCCGGCTTCCGCTCGGCACGGCACCGACCCCGTCACGCGACGGGATACCGTGAAAACCCTGGAAGGCCGCCTCGCCCGGGAACAGGCCCACGCGGAGGCCCTGGAGGAGAAGGTCGCGATCCTGATGCAGGCGTCGAGCCGCCTGAGCCGGGATCTCGATGCCGAGGTCGGACGGAGCCGGGCGCTGGAAGCCGAGGTCCTGGCTTTGGAATCCGCCTTGGACGCTCCCACGGTCGATGCCGGAATGCCCGCGGCCGACCCGGCCTGTCTGAAGGGAAAGACCTTCCTCTACGTCGGCGGCCGTCCGCGCCAGGTGGCCAACCTCCGGCGCTTCACGACCGCTCGGGGCGGCCGCCTGCTGAGCCACGACGGCGGCGTGGAGGAGAGCCTGAGCCTGCTCCCTGGGCTCGTCGGACAGAGCGATCTCGTCCTGTTTCCTGTCGCGTGCGTCAGCCACGAGGCGACCGCTTGGGTCAAGCGGAGCTGCGGCGATGGGGCCAAGCCGTTCCGTCTGCTGCGCAGCGCCAGCCTCGCGAGCTACGTCCATGCCGTGCTGCCCGGGTCGAGCCCGGCAGCGTGAGCCGTTCGGGCCTGCTCCCGGCCGGATCGAACCTGCGGCGCATGACGCGGGACATGCGCGGACAGTCCCTCCGAAAGGCTATCGGAGCAGGTAGGCTAGCACGCGCTCGAACAGGCGTCCGAACGGCGGCCGGATCACGTCCGCGGCGTTCAGGCGCGGCTGCGTGAAGATGCCCTTGGCATGGCTCATCGTCTTGAAGCCCTCGTGGCCGTGATAGGCGCCCATGCCGCTCGCGCCGACGCCGCCGAACGGCAGGTCGTCCTGCGCGTAGTGCAGGATCGTGTCGTTCACCGTCACGTTGCCCGAGGTGGTTTGAGCCAGAACCCGCTCCTGTGCCGGTCCGCTTCCGCCAAAGAAGTAGAGCGCCAGCGGCCGAGGCCGCGCGTTCACGAAGCCGATCGCCTCCTCCAGGCCGTCGTAGGCGACGACCGGCAGGATCGGCCCGAAGATCTCCTCCCGCATCAGCGCCATCGCGTCGGTGACGCCCGTGACGACGGCCGGAAGGAAGGTTCGCGGATGCAGCCGCCGCGCGTCGTCATCGATCGCGCTGATCTCTTGGACCGTCGCGCCCTTGGTCCGGGCGTCGTCGAGGAGCGCATGCAGGCGGGCGTGGTGGCGGTCGTCGATGATCGTCGCGTAGTCCGGGTTCGTGGCGATCCGCGGATAGTAGCGATCGACTTCGCGGGCGAAGGCCTCGACGAACGCCCCGACTTCGTCACGGGCGACGAGGGCGTAATCCGGCGCGATGCAGGTCTGCCCGGCATTGGTGAGCTTGCCGAAGGCGATGGCGTGCGCCGCCCGCCTCAGCGACGTTCCGCGCTCGACGATGGCCGGCGACTTGCCCCCGAGTTCGAGCGTCACGGGGACGAGGTTGGCGCTGGCCGCGCGCATCACGGCGCGGCCGACCGGCGTGCTGCCGGTGAACACGAGCCGGTCGAACGGCAGCGCGGCGAAGGCCGCCGCCACCGTCGCGTCGCCCAGCACGACGGTGACCTGCTCGGGCGGGAAGAGCTCCGCCAGCATCATGGCCAGAAGGGCTGACGTCCGCGGCGTGGATTCGGAGGGCTTGAGCATCACCCGGTTGCCGGCGGCGAGCGCCGTCGCGAGCGGGGTGAGCGCCAGGACCACGGGATAGTTCCACGGCGCGATGATCCCGACGACGCCGAGCGGCTGGTAGACGACCCGTGCGCGCCCGGGCCGGAAATGCAGCGCGACGCGCCGAGGCTCGGGGCGCATCCAGCGCGCGAGGTTGGCCCGCAGGTAGCCGATGGTGGTGACCACGGGGAGCAGGTCGAGGTAGCGCGTCTCCTGCCGGGAGCGGTGGCCGAAATCCGCCGAGACCGCCTCCACGAAGCGGTCCTGATAGGCCAGCACCGCGCGCTTCAGGGCTTCGAGGTCGCGCAGGCGCCGGTCGAGCGGCGGCGCGCCGTCGCGACGGTCCGCAATTCTCTGGGCGTCCAGCCATCGAGCAAGGTCCGAAGCGGACGGCGAGCGCGGCCCTGAAGAGATGGATTCTACGCCTCCGGCGCCGATCATCGTCATCCTCGACGTGTTGAGACGACTGCTGTCATCCCTCGTGCGTGAAATCGGTGCGCCGAACCCGGCAGGCGCTGATCCTC
>NZ_CAXTHR010000213.1:0-4841 GCF_964244095.1 uncultured Methylobacterium sp.
AGCAGGGCATCCAGGGCGCGCTGTTCCTGATGATCTCGCACGGCATCGTCTCGGGGGCGCTCTTCCTCGGCGTCGGCGTGGTCTACGACCGGATGCACACCCGCGAGATTTCGGCCTATGGCGGCCTCGTGCGTCGCATGCCGCTCTACGCGGTCGCGATGATGGTGTTCACCATGGCCAACGTCGGCCTGCCGGGCACCTCCGGGTTCGTCGGCGAGTTCCTGGCGATGATGGGCGCCTTCAAGGCCAACCCGACGGTCGCCTTCTTCTCGGTCTTCGGCATCATCCTGTCGGCCGGCTACGCCCTGTGGCTCTACGCCCGCGTCATCTACGGCAAGCTCGACAAGCCGAGTCTCCAGGGCATCTTGGATCTCGACAACCGTGAAAAGCTGATCCTGGCGCCGCTCGTCGCGCTGACGATCTACTACGGCGTTCACCCGGCCCCGATCCTCGACGTGTTCGCGCCCTCGACCGAGGCGCTGATGACGAGCATGAGGGCCGCCTTGTCCAACACGCAGACCGCGGCCGCCGCGCTGCCCCTCGCACGCTGAAGGCAGCGCCGGACCGATGCCGACCGTCCAGACCGTCCTCCCCTCGCTGACGCCGCTGCTGCCCGAACTGATCCTCGGCATCGGCGTGCTGGTGCTGATCCTCTACGGCGCCTTCCGCGGCGAGCGGTCGGTGGAGGGCGTCAACGTCGGCGCGCTGCTGCTGCTTCTGCTGGCCCTGTTCGTGGTGATGTCGCAGGCACCCGGCACCAAGGTGACGACGCTGTCGGGCAGCTTCATCCAGGACGGCTTCTCGAAGGTGATGAAGGCGCTGGTGCTGCTCGGCTCGGCCGCCACGATCCTGCTGTCGCGCGACTATTTCCAGCGCGAGAAGATCGACCGGTTCGAGTTCCCGATCCTGATCGTGCTGTGCACCATCGGCATGCTGGTGATGGTCTCAGCCAACGACCTCATCGCGCTCTATCTCGGGCTCGAATTGCAGTCGCTGGCCGCCTACGTCATCGCCGCGTTCCACCGCGACAACCTGAAATCGACGGAAGCCGGCCTGAAGTACTTCGTCCTCGGCGCGCTCTCGTCGGGCATGCTGCTCTACGGCGCCTCGCTGGTCTACGGCTTCACCGGTACGGTCTCGTTCCCCGGCATCGTCTCGGCGCTGCACGAGGATGCGGGCTTCGGCATCGTGCTCGGCATCGTGTTCGTCGCAGCCGGCGTCTCGTTCAAGATGTCGGCGGTGCCGTTCCATATGTGGACGCCCGACGTCTACGAGGGCTCGCCGACGCCGGTCACCGCGTTCTTCGCCTCGGCTCCGAAGATGGCGGCGGTGGCGATGACGGTCCGCGTCTTCATCGGCGCGTTCCCCGACGTCACCGCGATCTGGCAGCAGATCTTCATCTTCATCGCCATCGCCTCGATGACGCTGGGGTCGTTTGCTGCGATCGGACAGCGCAGCATCAAGCGCCTGATGGCCTATTCTTCGATCGGCAACATCGGCTACGCGCTGATCGGCCTCGCCGCCGGCTCCGAGGAGGGCATCCGCGGCGTGGTGATCTACATGATCATCTACCTCGCGATGACGCTCGGCGCCTTCGCGATCATCCTGTCCCTGCGCCGCCGCAACGAGATGTTCGAGACGATCGAGGACCTGTCGGGCCTCTCGCGCACCCATCCGTGGCTCGCCTTCTGTCTCGCGATGATGATGTTCTCGCTGGCTGGCATCCCGCCGCTCGCGGGCTTCTTCGCGAAGTTCTACGTGTTCGCCGCAGCGATCAAGGCGGGGCTCGTGGCGCTCGCAATCATCGGCGTGGTCACCAGCGTGGTCGGCGCCTACTACTACCTGCGCGTGGTCAAGATCATGTATTTCGACGAGGCCAAGGCGCCCTACGAGGCCATGGCGCCGGGCCTGCGCATCGTGCTCGCCCTGTCCTCCGTCGTCGTGATCCTGTTCTGGCTGCTGCCGGCGCCGCTCGTCGGGGCGGCGGGCACGGCGGCCAAGTCGCTGTTCTAGGTTGACGTTCCGTCTCGGCGAAGCGGCCAGGATCGCCGGCCACCGCCTGCACGTCCACGAGCGCCTCGGTTCGACCAACACCGAGGCGCTCGCCCAGGCCCGCGCCGGCGCTGTCGGGCCGCTCTGGATCGCCGCGCACGCGCAGGCGGCGGGGCGCGGCCGGCGCGGGAACGCCTGGGCCTCGGCGCCCGGCAACCTGACCGCGAGCGTGCTGTGGCCGGTGGCCGGCGTCGAGCCGGAGCGGGTCGCGGGGCTCGGCTTCGTCGCGGGCGTCGCGCTCGCCGACGCGCTCGACGAAGCCTGCGGCACCGCCGACGATTGCCCCGGCGGCGATGCGGCGCGGCGCTTCGGCCTGAAATGGCCGAACGACGTGCTCGTCGGCGGCCGGAAGCTCGCCGGCATCCTGCTGGAGGCCGAGACGCTGCCCGGCGGCAGGCGGGCGGTGGTCATCGGCTTCGGCGTGAACGTCGCCGCGGTGCCGGAGGGTTTCCCGGACACGGCGGTTTCGCTGGCCGGCCTCGGACATGCGGCCGATGCCGGCACGCTGTTGTCGGGTTTGACGAATAAACTTGCCGCGGCGGTCCGTATCTGGGATCGCGGACGGGGATTTCCTGAGATTCGCGAGCGTTGGCTCGCGCGGGCCTCCGGCCTCGGATCGCGAATCGCGGTCCGCAGCGGCGTCGAGACCCTGCACGGCGTGTTCGAAGAGATCGACGAGGGGGGGCGGCTCGTGATCCTCGCCCCGGACGGAGCGCGACGGACCGTGACGGCGGGCGAGGTGCATTTCGGGACGGCCGCGACGGCGGCGTGAAGTGGATTCGGGATTTATGGCAACGGGACAGGACGAACTCGTCTTCCTGCCGCTCGGCGGCGTGGGCGAGATCGGGATGAATGCGGCGCTCTACGGCTTCGGGCCGGAGCGCACGCGCAAGTGGATCATGGTCGATTGCGGGATGGGCTTCGCGAGCGAGGAGGCGATGCCCGGCATCGACCTCATGTTCCCGGACCTCTCCTTCATCGAAGAGCGGAAGAAGGACCTGCTCGCGATCTTCATCACCCACGCGCACGAGGACCATATCGGCGCGATCAGCGAGTTGTGGCCGCGCCTCAAGGTGCCGGTCTACGCGACGCGCTTCGCGAAAAGCCTCCTGGAGACCCGGCGCCTGTCGGAGCCCGGCGCGCCGAAGGTGGAGTTGCGCGAGATCAAGGCCGGCCGGAAGGTGACGCTTGGGCCGTTCGAGCTCGAATACGTGCCCGTCTCGCACTCGATCCCCGAATCGAACGCGGTCGCGATCCGCACGTCGGCCGGCCTCGTGCTCCACACCGGCGACTGGAAGATCGACCCGACGCCGATCCTCGGCGACGTGACCGACGCCGACGCCTTCCGCGCCATGGGCGACGAGGGCATCCTGGCGCTGGTCTGCGATTCGACTAACGTCGTGCGCGAGGGCTTCTCGCCGAGCGAGGCGGAGGTCGCCGCGACGTTGGCCAAGCTCATCGCCGCGGCGCCCCATCGCGTGGCGGTGACCACCTTCGCCTCCAACGTCGCCCGCATCCGCGCGGTCGCCGAGGCTGCCAAGGCCTGCGGCCGCGAGGTGATCGCCGTCGGCCGCGCCATGGACCGGGTGATCGACGTCGCCCGCGAATGCGGCTTCCTCGACGGCCTGCCGGACTTCCGCCGCGCCGATTCCTGGAGTCACCTGCCGCGCGACAAGGTCGTGGCGCTGCTCACCGGCTCGCAGGGCGAGCCGCGCGCGGCGCTGGCGCGGGTCTCGCGCAAGGACCATCCCGACATCGCGCTGGCGCCCGGCGATCAGGTGATCTTCTCCTCGCGCGCCATCCCCGGCAACGAGCGCGAGGTCGGCGCGATCATCAACGACCTGATCGAGCAGGGCGTCGAGGTCATCACCGACCGCACGGCGCTGGTCCACGTCTCCGGCCACCCGCGCCGCGACGAGATGGCGGAGATGTACGCCTGGACCCGGCCGCGGACGGCGATCCCCGTGCACGGCGAGGCGCTGCACCTCGATGAGCACGCGCGCTTTGCCCGCGCGCACGGCGTCGACAACGTGGTCAAGGCGCGCAACGGCACCCTGATCCGGCTCAGCCCCGGCCGCCCCGAGATCATCGACCACGTGAAGGCGGGGCGCCTGTTCAAGGACGGCAACGTCCTGATCGATTCGCGCGACCGGGCGATCCCCGAGCGCCGCAAGCTCGCCGAGGCCGGGCTCGTCTCGGTGGCGATCGCCATCGACGAGGCCGGCGACGTGCTCGGCGAGCCGGCGGTGGACATCATCGGCCTGCCCAACCGCGGCCGTGGCGGTGCGCCGCTGATCGACACCGTGGTCGATGCCGTGTCGCGCACGCTGTCGGGCCTGTCGAAGGGCAAGCGCCGGGATTCGGAGGCCGTGGAGAAGGCGGTCGACCGCGCGGTGCGCGCAGGCGTCAACGAGGTCTGGGGCAAGAAGCCCGCCTGCCACGTGCAGGTGGTGGAGGTCTGATCTTCACCCTCCCCCCTCTGCGGGGGAGGGTGCCTGCGGAGCAGGCGGGAGAGGGGAGCGACGCTTCCGGATGACGCGCTCCCCTCTCCCGACCCTCGCTCACGCGAGGGCCACCCTCCCCCGCAGAGGGGGAGGGAGATGCGCGTCGTCGATGAGGGAGAACAAACATGATCGGCCGGTTGAACCACGTGGCCATCGCGGTGCGCGACCTCGACGCCGCCTGCGCGATCTACCGCGACACGCTCGGCGCGACGCTGACCGCGCCGCTGCCGCAGCCCGAGCACGGCGTCACGGTGGTGTTCGTGGACCTGCCCAACAGCAAGATCG
>NZ_CAXTHR010000214.1:0-4714 GCF_964244095.1 uncultured Methylobacterium sp.
AGCGTCACGGTCTTGCCGGTGCCGGTGGCGCCGGCCACCAGCCCGTGCCGGTTGGCGAGCCTGAGGGTCAGCACCTCGGGCTTGGGGATGCCGGTCTTCGGGATGCTCTTGCCGACCAGGATCGTGCCGTCGCCCGCCATCAGCCCGATTCCCCGCCAGCCTCGCGCCGATGGTTATGGATGTGCGCGGCGGGCTTTGCCAGATGCGGGCGCCCGCGCTTGATTTCCCGCGCACGAGGCCCGAAGGACGGCGGGACATCCTCGGGAGCCTTCGACCATGGAAGAACTGATCGCCCGCGTGACCAACCGCACCGGGCTCGACGCCGCGACGGCGCAGACCGCGATCGGGCACATCTTGGCCTTCCTGCAAAAGGAGGGCCCGGCCACCGAGGTGAGCCAGCTCATGGCGGCGATGCCGGGCTCGGAGTCCCTCGTCGCCACGTCGAACGCCGAGGAGGGCGGCGGCGGGCTGATGGGCATGCTCGGCGGCATGATGGGCGGCGGCGTGATGGCGCTCGGCCAGAAGCTGATGGCGGCCGGCGTGCCGATGGGCCAGATGCAGCCGCTCGGGCAGGAGCTGTTCGCCTACGGCCGCGAGACGGCGGGCGAGGACGTGATGGGGCCGATCGTCGGCGCGGTGCCGGGCCTGAGCCAGTTCGTCTGAAGGCCGCTGTCATAAAAGCGTGCGCGCTTCGTGGTTCTGTCCGGCTCCGAGGCCCGGAGCCGGTCGTCCCGCGGGGGCGCACCGGGCCCTGGATAGGCGTCGACGATGGTCGCGAAGTTTGCGCGCGGGGCCTCTGCCGCCTGGGACGCGATCCGGGCCAACGGCTGGGCGCCGGGCCGGAGCGGCGCCGAGTCCCCGATCGCCAGGCGCGCGCGCACGTCCGCGGACGGCGGCCTGCCGGGCTTCGGCGGCCGCAGCCTGATCCCGCCGGGCGCCACGCCGATCCGGCTGAAAACGTCGCGCCCAATCCTCGACCTCGGGCCGGGCCTCGGCCGCATCGGCAGTCTCGAGGTGAGGCTCGCGACCCGGAAATCCGAGATCCGCCGCGCCCAGCGCCTGCGCTACCAAGTGTTCTACGAGGAGATGTCGGCGATCCCGACCGGCCGGGCGATGCTGTCGCGCCGCGACGCGGACGCCTACGACGCGGTCTGCGACCACCTGCTGGTGATCGACCACGACGCGACGGACGGGACGCCGTTCCGCCGTGCCCGCCCGAAGGTGGTGGGCACCTACCGCCTGCTCCGCGGCGAGGCGGCCGAGCGCCATTTCGGCTTCTACTCGGCGGGCGCCTACGACCTCGCGCCCCTGCTCGCGGCCCATCCGGGAAAGCGGCTGCTGGAGCTCGGCCGCTCCTGCGTGCTGAAGCCCTACCGCACCAAGCGCACGGTGGAACTGCTCTGGACCGGCATCTACGCCTACGTGCTGCACCACCGCATCGACGCGCTGCTCGGCTGCGCCAGCCTGGAGGGCACCGATCCGGACCGCCTCGCGCTCCCGTTGAGCTTCCTCCACCACCATGCCCGGGCCCCCGACGGCTGGCGCGCGCGCGCGCTCCCCGACCGCCACGTCCCCATGGACCGCCTCAGCCGCGAGGCGATCGGCCCTAAGGCGGCGCTCCAGGCCCTGCCGCCGCTGATCAAGGGCTATCTCCGCCTCGGCGCGACCTTCGGCGACGGCGCCGTGATCGACCGGCAGTTCGGCACCACCGACGTGTTCGTCGTCCTGCCGGTCGGCGCGATCGGGGCGCGCTACCACGACCATTTCGCTCCGGCCGCGGACAGGCGGGCGGCGTAGGGGCTCCGGCTTCCGGCGGCGCCGCTGCCCGCCGCGTCGCGGGTCCTCAGAACGGCAGCTTCATGCCGGGCGGCAGCGGCAGGCCCTTGGTCAGTTCGGCCATGTGCTCCTGCGCCGTCCGCTCGGCCTTGCCCCGCGCGTCGTTGACGGCGGCGAGGACGAGGTCCTCCAGGATCTCGCGCTCGTCGGCTACCATCAGGGCCGGGTCGATGGCCACCGCCGTCACGAGGCCCTTGGCCGTCATCGTCACCCGCACCGATCCGCCGCCGGAGGCGCCCGTCACCGCGACCGTGTCCAGTTCCGCCTGGATGCCGGCCATCTTCTCCTGCATGGCCTGAGCCTGCTTCATGATGCCCATGAGGTCGCGCATGCGGATCGGTCTCGTCTTCGGGTGAGGATTGCCTGATCTAGGGACCCGGCCGCACGGATGCCAGCGTCAGGCGTCGTCCTCGGCCTCCTCGCTGCCGGCCGCATCGAGGCTTGCGGGAACGTCCAGCCCGGCCGCCGCCGCGGCGTCGGGTGCGTTGTCGCGCACGTCGACGATCCGCGCGCCGGGAAAGCGCGCCAGCACCTCGCGCACGAGGGGGTGGCTCGCGGCGTCCTCGCGGCGGCTCTCGACCGCGGCACGGCCTTGCGCGTCGAGGGTCGGCGCCCCGCGCTCCTGCGACGGCGTGACGATCCAGCGGCGTCCCGTCCAGAGTTCGAGCGCCCTGGCGAGCTCGGCGTGGAGCGAGGCGCGCCCGCCCTCGGCCTGCCGGAACTCGATCCGGCCCTCCTCGAAGCGCACGAGGTGCGCCTCGCGCTCGAGGGCCGACTTCAGCAGGATGTCACGCCGTGCGTCGGCCAGGGCGACCACGTCCTCGAAGCGGGCGAGCCGCGGGCCGGCCGGCTCGGCGGGCCGGGCCGGCGCCGCCGGCGGCGGCACGAGGGCCGGACGGGGCGGCGGGGCGGGCGGCGGCGCGGGCGGGGTAATGACGGCGGTCGGCGATGCGACGGGCACCGACGATGGCCGCGGCGCGGGCGCGACGATGCGGGGCGCGGGCATGACGGTGCGGGGCGCCGGGAAGAGGGCTGTGTCGGCCGGTGCGTCGCCCTCCTGCGCACCGGCGGCCAGCGCCTCGGCCCTGAGCTGCCGCAAAGCCTCGTCCGGCGTCGGCAGGTCGGCGGCGTAGGCGAGCCGCACCAACGCCATCTCGGCCGCCGCGAGCGGCCGGGTCGCGGTCTGCGCCTCGGGGATCGCCTTCAGCAGGATCTGCCAGGCCCGCGACAGGGCGCGCACCGGAAGCCGGCGCGCGAACTCGGCTCCGCGCCCGCGCTCGATCGCGCTCAGCGTCGGGTCGGCGGCGGCCGCCTCCGGCGCCAGTTTCAGCCGGGTGACGAGGTGGGTGAAGGCGGCCAGATCCGAGAGCACCACCGACGGGTCGGCGCCGGATTCGTACTGGCCGCGCAGCTCGGCGAAGGCGGCCGGCACGTCCCCGCGCATCACCGCCTCGAACAGGTCGACGATGCGGGCGCGGTCGGCGAGCCCGAGCATGTCGCGCACGCCCGAGGCGCCGACCGCGCCGGCCCCGTGGGCGATCGCCTGGTCGAGCAGCGACAGCGCGTCGCGCACCGAGCCCTCCGCCGCCCGGACGATCGCGGCTAGCGCCTCGTCCTCGGCGGACACGCCCTCGGCCGCGCAGATCTTCCGGAGGTGCGCCGAGAGCACGTCGGCCTCGACGCGGCGCAGGTCGAACCGCTGGCAGCGTGACAGGATGGTGATCGGGACCTTGCGGATCTCGGTGGTCGCGAACACGAACTTGGCGTGCGGCGGCGGCTCCTCCAGCGTCTTCAGGAACGCGTTGAACGCGTTGCCCGACAGCATGTGGACCTCGTCGATGATGTAGACCTTGTAGCGCGCCGAGACCGGCGCATAGCGCACGCCGTCGATGATCGCGCGGATGTCGTCGACGCCGGTATGCGAGGCGGCGTCCATCTCCAGCACGTCCATGTGCCGCGATTCCATGATCGCCTGGCAGTGGATGCCGAGGCCCGGCATCGCGATGGTCGGCCCGGTGTCGGGCGCGCCGGCGGGGGCGTAGTTCAGGCCGCGGGCGAGGATGCGCGCGGTGGTGGTCTTGCCGACCCCGCGCACGCCCGTGAGCATCCACGCCTGCGGGATGCGCCCGGCCGCGAACGCGTTGCCGAGGGTGCGCACCATCGCGCCCTGGCCGATCAGGTCGTCGAAATCCTTGGGCCGGTATTTTCGCGCCAGCACGCGATACGGCGTCGGCGCGAGGGCGGGCGCCGGAAAACCGGGCAGGCCCGGCTCGTCGTCAGGCGTGCCGGTGCTCGCGTCCATTCCGTCCGGATCGGTGCTGCTGACCGCCGCGGCGGGCGTGAACGGCCCGCGGCCTCAGGCGGTGGAACGGGTGGGAGGCTGGACGAAGACCCGCTCGGTCTCGTTAGGGCTGCTTCCTTCCGGACCTGACCCGGTTGGCGAGTGAAACGTCCCTCGCCAACCCCCCGCGGCCTATATGGCCGGGCGGTTCCGCGAACGCAAGCGTGGGTCGCGCCCTCGGATCGGCGGCCGGCAGCGGACCGGGCCGGTGCCGGACCGTTCCCGAGGTTGTCACCCCGCGGCCCCCCGCCTAGGCTTCCATTCCCCGAGCCGAGGCCGCGAGCCCCGAGGACCCGAACCCATGGTCACCCGCGTCGCCACCGTCGCCTTCGAGGGCATCGAGGCGCGCGCCGTCGACGTGCAGGTGCAGATCATCCCCGGCGCGGTGCACTTCAACGTGGTCGGCCTGCCGGACAAGGCGGTGGGCGAATCGCGCGAGCGCGTGCGCGGCGCGCTGATCGCCTCGGGCCTGGCGATGCCGGCCAAGCGCATCACCGTGAACCTCGCGCCCGCCGACCTGCCGAAGGAGGGCTCGCA
>NZ_CAXTHR010000215.1:0-4642 GCF_964244095.1 uncultured Methylobacterium sp.
GCCATGCCGGCGCAGTCGCCGACGTTGTCGCCGACGTTGTCGGCGATGGTGGCGGGGTTCCTCGGATCGTCCTCGGGAATCCCGGCCTCGACCTTGCCGACGAGGTCGCCGCCGACATCGGCGCCCTTGGTGAAGATGCCGCCGCCGAGCCGCGCGAAGATCGAGATCAGCGAGGCGCCGAAGCCGAGCGCGACCAGCGCGTCGATCACCTCACGGCTCGCGGGCTCCAACCCGGCGCCGCGGGTGAGGTAGAGGTAGTAGAGCGCGACGCCGAGCAGCGCCAAGCCGGCGACCAGCATGCCGGTGACCGCGCCGGACTTGAACGCGACCTCCAGGCCGCCGCCGAGCGAGGTCGATGCGGCCTGCGCGGTGCGG
The DNA here is from genome assembly GCF_964244095.1 of uncultured Methylobacterium sp. Classification (GTDB taxonomy): domain Bacteria; phylum Pseudomonadota; class Alphaproteobacteria; order Rhizobiales; family Beijerinckiaceae; genus Methylobacterium. The sequence goes on from NZ_CAXTHR010000215.1 coordinate 376, forward strand.
ACGTTGGCGCGCACCGAGACGTTCATACCGATGAAGCCCGCCGCCCCCGAGAGCACCGCGCCGATCAGGAAGCCGACCGCGACCTTGATGCCGAGGAAGTAGGCGAGTGCTGCAAACAGCACGATGCCGACGATCGCGATGGTGGCGTATTGGCGCCTGAGATAGGCCTGCGCGCCCTCGGCGATCGCGGCTGCGATCTCCTGCATGCGCTGGGTCCCGGCGTCGCGTCGCATCACGTCGTTGATCGTGACGATCCCGTAGGCGACGGCGCAGAGCCCGCCCAGGATGATCAGCAGCAGAGCGGTCATGCACCCGTCCCTTTGTCTTTATGACGCCCGGCGTTGGCTTGGTCGTTACCGAGCTTGGCCCCGCGGTCCGGACGTACGGCTCGGAATCGACATTCCTTCCCAGGAGGGCCGGACTTGATTGCCAAACTTCGCGGTCGAGCGCAAACGCCGCGCCTACCCGCGAATGCCGGAGCCGGCCGCGCTGCGGAGAGGACGGGCAACGCGGATATTCCAGACGTGCCGACGGCGCATCGCCGCGATCCGCACCGCAGGCGTTCGGTCTCACCCGCGCTCCCGTTAACGCAGCGTTAACCATCGCATACTCTACTCCTGGTTGCATAAATGACGAGGATGGGACGATGAGCAGCGATCAGGTGGCGAAGCTTGCGGCGACGATCGAGGTGTTGTCGGGCGCGGTGCGGTTCCTCCTGGCGGAACGCGTGAGCCGGCAGCCCGAGGCGGTGCAGGACGATCTGCTGCAGGTGCTGCAGCGGTCGCTCTCGAAGCCGGCGCGAACCGACGGGCCCCTGCCCGGAACGGCGGCGAGCGTCCAGGCCGGCTCCGACCTCTGGGTGCCGCTCGTCGCGACGAGCATGCTCGACGCGGTGCGGCGTCAGCTCGGCCGGACGACGGTGGCGGCGACGCCCGTCGCGCCGCAGCGGGCGCGCGCGATCTCGGAGACCTTCTCAGAAATGGCTGAACGCGCCCGTCGTGAAGACCCGCGCGGGACCGGCCTCCGTCCGGAAGACCGGCGGTCCGCCGCCTGAGACGACGGTCCCGATGACGGCGAGCGCGATGCCGGCCGTTGCCGCCGCGGCGCGGAGGCCGTCGAGGTCGCCGGGTGCCACGGTGCAGAGGATCTCGTAATCGTCGCCGCCGGTGAGCGCCGCCTCGATCAGGTCCGGCTCCATGCGGATCGCGCAATCCGCGGCGGGCGACAGCGGCACCGCCGCCACGTCGACGACGGCGCCCCGTCCCGCCCCCGCCAGCATCTTGGCGAGGTCGCCCGCGAGCCCGTCCGACACGTCCATCGCCGCGGTGGCGAAGCGCAGGAGCGCGGGTGCGAGTGCGAGCCGCGGGCGCGGATGGCGATAGCGGTCCGCGAGGTGTCCGCGCGCATCCGCATCGAGCCGCGGGACCCAGGCGGCCTCCGGGGAGAGGCGCATCCGCAGGCCGAGCGCCGCATCGCCGATGGTGCCGCTGACGCAGATGCGGTCGCCGATCCGGGCGCTGGTCCGGCGCACGATGGCGCCCGCCGGAACCTCGCCGATCGCGGTGACGCCGATCAGGGCGGGACCGCCGGACCCCACCGTGTCGCCGCCGAGGAGCGGGCAGGCGAAGTCGCGGCTCGCCTGCCCCAGCCCCTCGGCGAAGCCGGCAAGCCATGCCTCGGTCCAGTCGCCGGGCAGCGCCAGGGTCAGGAGGAAGCCGCGCGGCGCGGCGCCCTTGGCCGCGATGTCCGACAGGTTCACGCCGAGCGCCTTGCGGGCGATCGAGGCGGGCGGGTCGTCGGGAAAGTAGTGGATGCCGGAAACGATCGCGTCGGCGGTGAGGACGAGGTCGTGCCCGGGCGTGGGGGCGAGGCTCGCCGCATCGTCGCGCAGGCCCTCAGTGCCGGGACCGGCGAGCGGCGCGAAGAAGCGCGCGATCAGCGCCGCCTCGGAGGGGCGCGGCGCGGCGCTCACCCCTGCTTGGCGCCGGACAGCTCCGCGGCGCGGGTCTGGCGGGCGAGCTTGTCGAGCACGGCGTTGACGAGGCCGGGCTCGTCGCCGGTGTAGAAGCTGTGGGCGACGTCGACGTATTCGGAGATCGCGGCGCGGGCCGGCACGTCGGGGCGGAACATCAGCTCGTACGCCCCGGCGCGCAGGATCGCGCGCAGGACCGCCTCGATCCGCTTCAGCGGCCAGCCCTGGCTCAGCGCCTGGTCGATCTGCGGATCGATGGCGCGCTGCTCCGCGACGACGCCGCGCAGCAGGTCGCGGAAGAAGGCGGGCTCGGCGGGCGGGTGGACGACGCCGTCGATCTCCTTGCCGATCCAGAAGGTCTCGAACTCGGCGAGCGCGTCGAGCACGCCCTTGCCAGAGATCTCCATGTCGTAGAGCGCCTGCACCACCGAGAGGCGGGCGCCGCTGCGGCCGTTGATCTTGGCGGTGGTGATCTTGGCCATGACTTTCAGACTTTCCAGTTCGCGACGTCCGCGAAGCGACCGGAAGGGCGCATCTTCGTCACGCGAACCGGCATCCACGTCGCTCGAAAATGCTTACGCGACGGCGCGCTTCAGGGCGAGGACGGCGAGCGCCGCCTCGGCCGCGCCGCCGCCCTTGTTCATCTCGGAGACGCGCGCCCGGGCCGACGCCTGCGCCTCGTTCTCCACCGTGAGGATGCCGTTGCCGAGCGGCAGGCGCAGGGCGACCGAGAGGTCCATCAGCGCCCGCGCGCTCTCGCCCGCGACGATGTCGTAATGCCCGGTCTCGCCGCGGATCACGCAGCCGAGCGCCACGACGGCGTCGTAGGGATTGCCCGCTTGCGCCGCCGCCTCGACGAGGATCGCCACCGCGGCCGGGATCTCGAGGGCGCCCGGCACGGTCACGACCGTCGCCTCGGCCCCGGCGGCGGCGATGGCCGCGCGCGCGCCGGCGAGCAGCGCGTCGGCGAGCGCGTCGTAGAAGCGCGCCTCGACCACGAGGACCCGGGCGCCGGGGATTTTCGGGGACGCGGGCGCGTCCTTGCGGTGGCTGACCATGGGACTCGTGGGACTCCGCCGCGCGGGCGGCCGGCGCGTGCCGACGCGCCGTCTTCCGGCCGTCGCGCATCCAAGGATGTTCGGAGCCGCGAGGGTTAGACCGAAGCGGGCGCCGCCACAAGCGCGCCGGCCGGAGCGTCAGGGCAACGCGTTCAGGGCAACGCGTTTGGGGGTGGATGCGGGGAAGCCACGAAAACCTGCTTAGATCCAGGCGCGCTTCACCGCGACGATCATCCGCCCGCTGCCCGCCTCCGCATCCGGATTGCGCAGTTCGCGAAACCCCGGCGCCCGCCCGGTCGTCAGGTAGACGATCACCGTCAGCGCCAGCACCACCTTCGTCCGCATCGCCCTCGTCCCGCATGGTCAAGCGGGGGTGTCTAGGATCGATCGGTTTTGAGGCGGTTGCGCCGGCGCACGCGAATCGCGGTGCGCGCCGATTTCCCGCGAAACAGGGTTGATGCCGGGTGAACGGACGCGCTCAGTTCACCTCCACCTGCACCACGCCCGGCACCGCGCGCAGCATCCCGGCGATCTGCGGCGTCGCCTGGTACCGGCCCGGCAGCTTGACCTCGACCTCGCGCTCGCCGTCCAGCAGCAGGATGAGGGAGACCTCGCCCTCGCCGCGGACCGCGAGGCGCTGCTGCACGGTGCCGATCGGGCCGCCGTCGCGCAGGTAGATGCGCATGCCCTTCTGGTAACGCGCGACCGCGGCGTCCAGCGGCTCGGCGGCGAGGATGCGGGCGCGCACGTCCTCGCCCTCGATGCTCGCCTGGAGCTGGAGCACCAGCGGCTGGCCGGGCTCCAGGATGTCGCGGTAGTGGCCGAGCCCTTCCGAGAAGATGATCGCCTCGAAGTGCCCGGTCTGGTCCGAGAGCGTGACGATGCCGAGCTTGTTGCCGGTCTTGGTGCGGCGCTCGGCGCGGTCGAGGACCGAGGCCGCGACCTTGCCGACGCTCGACGTGCCGGCGCGGACCGAGCGGCAGAACTCGGCCCAGCTCTGCACCCGGAGCTTGCCCAGCAGCTCGCCGTACTCGTCGAGCGGATGCCCTGAGACGAAGAAGCCGATGGCGTCGTACTCGCGCTTGAGCTTGTCCGCCATCGGCCAGCACTCGTGGGGCGGGATGCGCAGGGACACCGTCTCGGAGACGACGCCGCCGAACATGTCGGCGATGCCGGCGGTCTCTGCCTCGGCCGCCCCTTGGGCGAGCTTCATCATCGGCTCGACGGCGGCGAAGGC
>NZ_CAXTHR010000216.1:0-4618 GCF_964244095.1 uncultured Methylobacterium sp.
CGCCGTTGATGTCCTCCAGCTCGAACACCTCGTCGTAGGGGACGTTGGCCTCGGCGAGCAGCACGTTCATGTGGCCGGGCATGCGGCCGGCGACGGGATGGATGGCGTACTTCACGTCGACGCCCTCTTTCTTGAGCATGTCGGCCATCTCGCGGAGCGCGTGCTGGGCCTGCGCCACCGCCATGCCGTAGCCCGGCACGATGATGACCCGCTCGGCGTTCTTCATGATGTAGGCCGCGTCGTCCGCCGAGCCCTGCTTGACCGGCCGCGTCTCCACCGCGCCGCCGGCGGCGGCTGCGGCGTCGCCCCCGAAGCCGCCGAGGATCACCGAGATGAACGAGCGGTTCATCGCGTGGCACATGATGTAGGACAGGATCGCGCCCGACGAGCCGACCAGCGCGCCGGTGATGATGAGCGCGAGGTTGCCGAGCGTGAAGCCGATGCCGGCCGCGGCCCAGCCCGAGTAGGAGTTGAGCATCGACACGACGACGGGCATGTCCGCGCCGCCGATCGGGATGATGAGCAGGCCGCCGAGCGCGAAGGACAGCAGCACGATCAGCCAGAACACCACCTTGCTTTCGCCGCCGATGAACACCGCGAGCAGCGCCACGAGGGCGACCGCGAGCGCGATGTTGATGGCGTGGCGCTGCGGCAGCATGATCGGCTTGCCCGACATCCGCCCGTCGAGCTTGGCGAAGGCGATGACCGAGCCGGTGAAGGTGATCGCGCCGATGGCGGCACCCAGCGCCATCTCGAACAGCGACTCCTTGTGGATGCGGCCGTTCTCGAGGATGCCCACCGCCTGCGGCGCGTAGAGCGTCGCCGCCGCGCCCGCCACGGCCGCGAGGCCGACGAGCGAGTGGAAGGCCGCCACGAGCTGCGGCATCGCCGTCATCGGCACGCGCTTGGCGATGACCGCGCCGGCCCCGCCGCCGAGGCCGAGGCCGAGCAGCACCAGGACCCAGGCGCCGAAGCCTGCCGGCGGATGGCCGACCAGGGTGGTGAGCACGGCGAGCGCCATGCCGATCATGCCGTAGAGGTTGCCCTGCCGCGACGTGGTCGGGTGCGACAGCCCCCGCAGCGCCATGATGAACAGGACGCCCGAGACGATGTAGAGGAGGGCGGAGACGTTCTGGGACATCGTCTCAGGCCTTCTTCTTGTACATGCCGAGCATGCGCTGGGTGACGAGGAAGCCGCCGAAGATGTTCACGCTGGCGAGCACGATGCCGATGAACCCGAAGGCGCGCGCCCAGCCGGTGCCCTTCTCGATCAGCGGCACGCCGGCGGCGAGCACCGCGCCGACGATGATGACGGAGGAGATCGCGTTGGTGACCGACATCAGCGGGGTGTGGAGCGCCGGCGTCACCGACCAGACCACGTAGTAACCGACGAAGATCGCGAGCACGAAGATCGCGAGCTGGAACACGGTGGCGTCGACCGCGCCGTGCGTCACGGCGCTGAGGCCGTGGCCGAGGCCGTCGGCGATGCCCTGCGCCTGGTCGGCGGCGTTGCGGGCGGCGACCGCTGCGGCACGCGCGGTGTCGGCGAGCACGCGGGTCTGGTCGACCGCCTGGTCGGGGGGGATGTTGGCCATCGTTGATCTCCTCGGTGACGGCCTACGCCGCGCCTGCCGACTGCGTGCTGGATTCCGAGACCCCGGTGCGCGACAGGCCGAGCGCGGCCTGCTCCGATTGCGGCGCGTCCTGCGGCCTGTCGGCTGACGCCGCGTCGGGCTTCGGCTGGAAGCCGGGATGGACGACGGCGCCGCCGTGGGTGAGGTTGGTCGCCTTGACGAGCTCGTCGTCGCGCCTGATCGCGAGCGCCTTCGTCTCCTTGTCGAACAGGGTCTCGACGAAGGCGTAGAGGTTGCGCGCATACAGCGCCGAGGCGCTGGCGGGCAGGCGGCCGGGAACGTTGAGGTGGCCGACGATCTTCACGCCGCGGTCGTTGACGACGACCTCGCCGGGCTTGGCGCCGGCGACGTTGCCGCCGCGCTCGACCGCGAGGTCGACGAGCACCGAGCCCGGCTTCATCGAGGCGACCATCGCCTCGGAGACGAGCTTCGGCGCCGGGCGGCCGGGGATCAGCGCGGTGGTGATGACGATGTCCTGCTTGGCGATGTGGGCCGCCACCAGTTCGGCCTGCTTGGCCTGGTATCCGGCCGACATCTCCTTGGCGTAGCCGCCCTTGGTCTCGGCCTGCTTGAACTCGTCGTCCTCGACGGCGACGAACTTCGCGCCGAGCGACTCGACCTGCTCCTTGGTGGCGGGGCGCACGTCGGTGGCGGTGACGACCGCGCCCATGCGGCGGGCGGTGGCGATGGCCTGGAGGCCGGCCACGCCCACGCCCATCACGAAGACGCGGGCGGCGGGCACGGTGCCGGCCGCCGTCATCATCATCGGCATGGCGCGGCCGTATTCGGAGGCACCGTCGAGCACCGCGCGGTAGCCGGCGAGGTTGGCCTGGGAGGACAGCACGTCCATCACCTGCGCGCGGGTGATGCGCGGCATCAGCTCCATGGCGAAGGCGTCGATGCCGGCCTCGGCCATCGCCTGCAACTCGGCCTCGTGGCCGTAGGGGTCCATGATCGCGACGACCACGGCGTCCCGCTTGAGGAGCTTCAGTTCGTCCGCGCCGGGACGGCGGACCTTCAGCACGAGGTCGGCGCCGCTGGCGGCGGCCTCGGCGGAGGCGGCGACGGAGGCGCCCGCGGCCTCGTACTCCGCGTCCGGCATCCCGGCCTTCACGCCGGCGCCCGCCTGGACGACCACGTCCGCCCCCAGGGCCTTGAACTTCTTGACCGTCTCGGGCACCGCCGCGACCCGCGACTCCGCGGAATCGGTCTCCGACAGGACAGCGATGCGCATTCAGGATTTCCCCCTCGAAGGACCGTCACCGAATGCGCGCGATGGCACGGCTTTTCGAGACGGTCTGGTCGTTCGGATTGATGGAAGCGTGGCGATTGTGACGGACCGCATCCGGGGCGCGGCCCGCGCTGGCGATCGGCCGTCTCAGGCGAACACCAGGTAGAGGAAGAGAAGCAGGCCGACGGCGACGGGTGCGCGCCAGCCGATCCCCGGCGCGAAGGCGCCGACGGCGCCGGCCGCACCCGACAGGACGACGCCGAAGATCGCCGTGAGCCAAGCCTCGCGGACACCGCCCACGGCCAGCGCCAGGACCCAGCAGGCCACCACGCTGGAGGCGATCTCGACGAAGTGAACGAACCCTCTGTACGTCTGCTCGTGCGTCTTCGCGTCCATCGCCGGGCTGTAGCGCGCCCCGGACACGGTCTTCGTATCGGCCATCGTACGCTCGTCCTTCGACGCTACCCTGCTCGCTTCCGAGCGGGTGTAGCTGAAGCGTTTTCCTGCCGCAATTGGCACGAAGCCCTGTGTCACACGAACGAGTCGCGCGCAATCCATCGCCGCGGTCCGGCGCCGGAGCGTGAACGTCCCCGCCTCCGACGGGGAGGCGGGTCGCCTCAGGCCGGCTGCGGCAATCCCACGGCGTCGAGGGCCTCCGTTTGCCGGCGGGCGAGCGCGTCGAGGGAGAAGCTCTCGATCTCGGCCTCGAACAGGCGGTGGTAGTTCAGCTCCGAGCGCAGGTGCAGGAACACCGCGCCCAAGCCCACCGCGGCGCGGTCCATGAACACGAATTCCTGCGGCACGGTCACGGGTCCGCGGGCTTTCAGCGCCTGATGCACCTCGAACGCCTGCCGCCGGCCGTACTCGCCGGGCTTGACCCCGTCGGCCACCGTGCGGGTGCGGTCCTCCAGCAGCGGCCCGTAGATGAAGCGCGCCCAGATGTTGAGGATCTCGATCTTCTCTCGGTCGAGGTTCTGGAAGCCCCAGACCTCGTAGGCGTGGACGATGCGGGCCATGTCGTCGGTGAGCAGCCCGCGGTAGAGGTCGACCACGCCGCCGACGAAGCGCGGGTGGAAGATGCGCACGCAGCCGTAATCGAGCAGGTTGATGCCCTGCGCTTCCCGATCACCCTGGCCGCCCTCCGAGAACACGGTGTAGTTGCCGAGATGCGGATCGCCGTGGATCACCGCGGCGCGGCTGAACGGGTGCCACCACGCCTTGAACATCGACCGGGCGATGCGGTTGCGGATCTCGACGGGCGTCTCAGTGAAGCCGAGGATATGCTCGCCGTCGAGCCAGCCCAGCGTCAGCAGGCGCTTGGTCGAGAGCTCCGTGTGCACCGCCGGCACGCGCACCGCGTCGATGTCCTTGAGCACCGTGCCGTAGAGCGCGGCGTGCTTGGCCTCGCGGGCGTAATCGAGTTCCTCGCGCACGCGGGCGCCGATCTCCTTGGCGATCTCGCGGGTGTCGAGCCAGGAATTCATCCGGCGGTGGAGGGCGAAGGCGACCTCGAGCTGCTTCAGGTCGGCCTCGACCGCCGATTGCATGTCCGGGTACTGGAGCTTGCACGCGAGCGACGTCCCGTCGAGCGCGGTCGCACGGTGGACCTGCCCGAGGGAGGCGGCGGCCGCCGGCTTCAAGTCGAAGGTGCGGAAGCGCGCCTGCCAGGCGGGCCCGAGCTCGGCCTGCATCCGGCGCTTGACGAAGGCCGCGCCCATCGGCGGCGCGTCGGCCTGGAGCTTCTGCAACTCGG
>NZ_CAXTHR010000217.1:0-4553 GCF_964244095.1 uncultured Methylobacterium sp.
TCATCGACGCGCAGATCTCCTACGAACTCGCCGACATGTACGGCTCCATCCTCGTGGCCGGAGCCATGGGCTACGGCCTCAACCTCCTCCTCCTCCTGCTCGAAGGCCGGCTCGTCCATTGGGCCGGCCGCTGATCGCCCCCCGCACCCCCACACCGCCTGAACGGACAGGGATCGACCGCATGCGCACCCGCACTTCCGCCCTCGCAGGAGGCGCCTTTCTCCTGGCTTCGGCCGCGACCGCACCCGCCTGCGAGCGCATGGAGAAGGTCACCGCCGCTTGGCTGCCGATCATGCAGGCGACCGCCTACTACGTCGCGCTCGAGGAGGGGCTGTTCGAGAAGGCCTGCATCGCGATCGACTCCAACAAGATGGAGTCGCCCAACCACATCATCGACGCGCTGGTCGCCGGCCGCGCGGATTTCGGCCCGCCCGGCGCGGCCGCCGGCATCGCGATGCTGGCCGAGCAGAAGTTCCCGGGCACCTTCAAGGTGTTCGGGCTGCAGGGCGGGGGCATCAAGGTCGACCGGATCAACGACGGGCTGATCGTCAGGCCCGACAGTCCGATCGCGAGCTTCTCCGACCTGAAGGGCAAGACGCTGGGCCACCTCCCCGGCATCCAGTGGCGGACCATCGCGCGCCACATGGTGCGCTCGGCGGGTCTCGACCCGGACAAGGACGTGACCCTCGTCGACCTCGCCGTCGCGATGCAGGTGCCGGCGGTGGTGGGCGGGAGCGCCGACGCGACCCTGTCGCTGGAGCCGGTCGGGTCGGTCGCCGTCGCCTCGGGCAAGGCCAAGCGCGCCCTGACCAACCCGGTCGAGGCCGTCATCGCCGATCCCTTCTACTCCGGCGCGGCCCTCGTCACGACGCGGTTCCTGAAGGAGCGGCCGGCCGTCGCGCGCAGGATCGTCGAGATCATCGACCAAGCCACCGCGATGGCGAACGCCGACTTCCCGAAATACCGGCGCATCCTGCCGAAATACACCGCGATCCGGCCCGAGCAGATCGACCTCGTGGCGCAGCCCTACCTGCGGGGCTTCAAGGAACTCAACGAGACCGACGTCGCCTCCTATCAGGCGCTGGTCGACGTCTTCACCAAGGAAGGGGTGCTGCCGGCCAAGGTCGACGTGCGCCCCAAGTTCCTGACCGCGGCCGACCTCGGTAGCTGAGAGGACGCGCCTTGGCTCAGACCCGCGCCCTGAAGGTGATCGATGCAGGCGCTCCGGTGGCGATAGCGGCACCGCGACGCGGCCAGTTGACGATCCGCAGCCTGTCGAAACGATTCGCCGGCGAGGTCGTCTACGATCGCCTCGACCTCGACCTGCCGCTCGGTGCGCTGATCTCGATCTTCGGCCCGAACGGCTGCGGCAAGAGCACCCTGATCAACATGATTTCGGGCCTCGCGCCGATGGATGCCGGCCAGGTCCTCTACGACGGGCGCACCATCGGCGAGACCAACATCTCCTACGTCTTTCAGAACTATCGCGAGGCGCTGTTCCCCTGGCTCCGGGCGATCGACAACATCCACTACCCGCTCAAGGTCCGGGGCGTGAAGCGGGCCGAGCGCACGCGCCGGGTGGAGGCGCTGCTCGCCGAGTTCGACGTGCGGTTCGACCTTTCGGCCTACCCCTACACGCTCTCGGGCGGCCAGCAGCAGACCGTGTCGATCCTGCGCGCGCTCGTCACCGAGCCCGAAATCCTGTTCCTCGACGAACCCTTCTCGGCCCTCGACTACGAGATGACGCTGTCCATGCGCGAGCAGCTGCAGAAACTCTTCGTGGGGCGCGCCATCACCGCGCTGCTCGTGTCGCACGACCTTGAGGAGGCGATCCAGCTCGCCGACAAGCTCGTGCTCCTGAGCCGGCGGCCGACGCGCGTCGCGGAGATCGTCGACGTCGGACTGCCCTGGCCGCGCGCCTCCGAGGTGACGACCACGCCGGCCTTCGTCGCCCTGAAGCGGCGCTGCCTCGACATCTTCTGGCGCGAGGTCCGCGGTGCGCCGGGATCAGCCTGACTCAGCGGGCCGGGTCCATGAACCCGGTCCCCACACCGGAGACCGACAGACCATGACGAAGCGACGCTTTCGCGCGGCGGCGGTGCAGACGCTCGCCCGCCTCGGGGACTACGACCACAACATCGGGCTGATGACCCGCTACGTCGAGGAGGCGGTGCGGCAGGGTGCCGAACTCGTCGTGTTCCCCGAGTGCATGGACACGGGCTACCTGTTCGACTCGGCCGAGCATGCCCGGGATCTCGCCGAGACGGTCACCGACGGCCCCTTCGTGCGTGCCCTGGCAGAGCTGGCCGCCAAGCACGGCATCTACATCGCCAGCGGGATCACCGAGTGGGACCCGGGCCGGGGCAAACTCTTCAACTCCGGCGTCCTGTTCGACCGGCAGGGCCGCCTCGCCTGCCACTACCACAAGCAGTTCCTCGCCACCCACGACCAGAACTGGTTCGCGTTCGGCGAGCGCGGCTGCCCGGTGGTCGAGACGGATCTCGGCCGCATCGGTCTGCTGATCTGCTTCGACGGCCGCATCCCCGAGATCTTCCGCGCCATGACCCTCCAGGGCGCGGAGATCATCGTCGACATGGCGAACTTCTTCGCCATGGATCAGGCCGACATGTGGGGGCCTGCCCGCGCCTACGAGAACGGCGTCTGGCTCGTCGCCGCCACGAAGTCCGGCTACGAGCGCTCGATCTACTACCCCGGCGGCAGCATGATCGTGGACCCGAAGGGCCGCGTCCTGTCGAAGGTGCCCTACGACACTCATGGGATGGCGGTCGCCGACGTCGATCCGGAGATGGCGGCCGACAAGGCGATCTACGCCGCCGACGACAAGATCGCCGGCCGCCGGCCGGAGACCTACGGCGCGCTCGCGCTGCCCTACGAGCAGACGCCGGTCTGCGGCCTCGCCGACCGGCCGCTCGTCCCGTCCCGCAGCGTCACCAAGGTTGCGGCGGTGCAGGTCCACGCCACCGCCGAGGCGCCCGCCGCGGACGCCGTGTTCGACATGCTCGATCACACGGCCAAGCTCGGCGCCAAGGTGCTGGTCCTGCCGGAATACGCCTTCAGCGCCATGTGGCTGCCGGACGCGGGCGAGGCGGCGGCCCAGGCGGCCGCGACGCCCGCGATCCTCGCGCGGGTCGCCGGGATCGCCGCGCGCTACGGGTGCCTCATCGCCGCGCCGGTGGTCGAGCGGGCCGGCGCGGCGCTCCAAGGGGCGCTCTTCGCGACGACCGTGCTGATCGGCCCCGACGGCGGCGAGGTCGGCCGCTACCGCAAGACGCACCTCACCGCCGAGGAGAAGCGGTGGGCCACGGCCGGCGACGCCTATCCGGTCTTCGACACGCCCTTCGGGCGCGTCGGCGTGATGGCGGGCTTCGACGCCGTGTTCCCGGAGACCTCGCGCTGTCTCGGCGTCGGCGCGGCCGACATCGTGCTCTGGCCCGCGGCCCTGCGCGAGCCGTTCGAGCGCGAGCTGCTCGCGGTGCCGCGCGCGGAGGACAACCGCGTCGCGGTCGTGCTGGCCAACCGCGTCGACTGCCCCTATCCGGGCGGCAGTGTGGTCATCCCGCCCACCGGCTTCCCCCTGTGGGACATCAACGTCGTGGCGCCCCGCTCCACGGTGCTCGGTGCGGTGATGCCGCGGCACGTGGACCTCGCCGTCTGCCGGCAGAAGCTGATGATCCCGAAGGTCGACATGTTCGCCAACCGGCTGGTCGGGACCTACGGTGCCCTCGTCGCGGCCTGAGGCTGGGATCGCGGATGGCTGATCCGGCGGGCCGCCTGGGGTTGGCGGATGACCGCGACGTCGCCTGAGGTACACGCGCACCCCGCGCGACGGAACGGAGGGGCCGCATGGCGGGGATGAAAGCCCAGCCTCGCTACGACTCGAACGACATCGTCTACTTCCTCGCGGTCGCGCGGCAGAGGAATCTCGCCCGCGCCGCGAAGGGGCTGAAGGTGGACCACACCACGGTCGGCCGCCGGGTGCGCGAGCTGGAACTCAGCCTCGGCGCGAGCCTGTTCAAGCGCAGCCGCGCCGGGTTCACCCTCACCGAGGCGGGGCTGCGCCTGCTGCGGCACGCGGAGGGGATGGAGAACCACGCGAACGCCCTGACCGAGGCGGTCGGGGCGAGCGGCGACGCCGGCGGGGCGGTGCGCATCGCCACGATGGAGGGTATGGGCAGCTTCTACCTGACCACCTGCTTCGGCCCGTTCCGGCGGCAGTACCCTGGCATCCAGATCGAGCTGATCACGGACACCCGCATGCTCGACCTCTCCCGGCGGGAGGCGGAGGTGTTCGTCAGCTTCAACCGCCCGGTCGGCCGGAGGCTCTCCACCCGCAAGATCGGCGAGTTCCGCGTCTCGCTCTTCGCTGGCGCATCGTACTTTGCCGACCGGCCGCGGCCGACCTGCGCGCGCGATCTCGAGGAGCACGAGTTCATCGATTTCATCGACGAGTACATCCACGTCCGCGAGAACCGCTGGCTGTCCGACATCCTCCGCCCGACGCATGTCGGCTTCCGCAGCACGAGCCTCGTCGC
>NZ_CAXTHR010000218.1:0-4538 GCF_964244095.1 uncultured Methylobacterium sp.
GAACTGCTCGTAGAAGAAGGTCGGCAGGAAGTTCGACAGGCCGATGAAGCCGCCGAAGGTGATGATGTAGATCAGCGAGAACGCCCAGCCGTCCTTCGTGAACAGGCAGGAGATGTGCTCCTTGAAGGACTGGTGCTCGAGGTCCGGCGGCTCCTTGGCCAGCACGATCATCACCAGGAGCGGGATCACCATCACGCAGCCGGCGAAGCCGTAGACCGACTGCCAGCCGTAGGCCTGGGCGAGCGGCGGCGCAAACAGCACCGCAAGCACGGTCCCCGAGTTGCCGGCGCCGGCGATGCCCATCGCCAGGCCCTTGTGCTCCGGCGGGAACCAGCCCGAGCCGAGCGAGAGCGCGACGCCGAACGAGGCGCCGGCGATGCCGAGCAGCACGCCCATCGCCAGGACGTCGTTGTAGCTCGCGATGAAGAAGAAGCCGTAGGCCATCGCCAGGATGATGATGCCCATCTCGGTGATGGCGGCGTTCTTGCGGCCGATATACTGGGCCAGCACGCCGAGCGGGAAGCGCATGATCGCACCGGCCAGGATCGGCAGCGAGATCATGAAGCCGGTCTGCGCCGGCGAGAGCTTGTAGGTCTCGGTGATGAACGGGCCCATGGCACCGTTGAGCACCCAGATCGCGAAGCAGAAATCGAAGTAGAGGAACGCGGCGAACAGGGTCGGGGGATGCCCCGACCTCATAACGGTCTTGAAGGAGGCCATCGTGGGTGCTCGTTTGATAGGGCGGTCCGCGAGCGCGGCCGCTCATGCCGGGGGACCGGACTCACACCGTCCGCATTGCGGGGCCTCGTTGCCCAGCGTGCCGCGTCGAACGCGGCACGCAGTAGGATGCAGCAAGCGTGCCAGATCGTCCGCGGACCGTCGGCGCGCCGCCGGGCGGTGCGCCGACGGGGAGCATGCTTGGATTCGCGGCGGCGTTGCCGACGAGGCGCGCGACGTTGAGCTATCGAGCAAGACGCGCGCAGTCTTCCGATCGGCGCCGCGGCGCCCGTTTCGTCACCGCGGGGCCTGCGACCGACGACGGGCGCGCGTCCCCGTTCGTTCAGCGGCAGGTGGTGATCGCCTTGACGATCCACCCCTCCCCCGCCTGCCACAGCTTGTGCCGGGCGCGGGTGCAGGCCGCCCCCGGCGCCGTGCCGGCGGTCCAGGAGCCGGGGGGCTCCCTCGCCTCCGGCCGGGCCGGCGGGATCGCGCCCGCGCGCTCCGGCGGCCTCGCCGTCTCGCGGGCCCGGGCCGGCATCGCGCAGACGGTGCAGGCGAGCATCAGGATCAGCGCCGGGACGGCCCGATGCGGAGAGCGGTCGTGTTTCACGAGAAGGCGTCCGGGGAGACCGAGGAGTCGGGGCCACTCTAGCGCCCGGCATCCGGTGCGATGCAACCGCATCGGCGCGACTTGTCCCCGCTCTGCCGCAAACCGTCGCCGATGGTGAGGAGCGCGGCGCCCGTCACCTCCCGGCACACCGGCCTGACCGTTGCATAGAATCGACGGCGCGTCGCCAAAAGGCATTCCGCGGCCGTCCGGCTGATGACGCGGCGGGTCGGCGCTTGCTAAGCCTTGGTCGACACCGTCCCGGATCGCGGCTGCCCGCGGTGCGGTGCGTGACCCGTTCCCCACGCCGCCCGATGGGCGTTCCGGGGATTGCAGGATCAAGGACGCTTCGAACCGCCATGCCGAACCCCTTGCGAAACCTGCTGCTCATCGGCGCGATGGCGAGCCTCGCCGCGACCGCGTCGGGTCGTGCGCAAGACCGCGGCGGCGTGGCGGCGAGCGCCATCGACGGCGTCGCCGGCACCGACGACGACCGCCTGTTCCAGGACCAGAACGGCGGCCTCTACCGCCTCCGCGGCGGCCGCTACGAGCCCTATGCCGGCCGCGTCGAGTTCGGCCGTGCGGTCCCGGACCGGGCGACGGAGCGGCGCCCGGCGCCGGCGCGTCAGCAACTCGCCGAGCGGCCGGTCGAGCCGGCGGCCGAGCTCGTGACCGCCGGCCCGAAGCCCGGCGCCAACCAGCTCTCGCCGGCCATGGCCGCCGCGATCAACCGGCCGATCGACGACGGCCCGATCGACTATGCCAAGGCCTACGGTCCGATCGCCGACGACGCGTTCCCGGTGGCCGCCTTCAACTGGAAGAAGGCCAACCCCGCCTTCCTGAGACAGGAGATCGCCTATGCCGGCAGCTACGAGCCCGGCACCATCGTGATCGACCCGAAGGCGCATCAGCTCACCCTCGTGCAGGCCAACGGCCGGGCGCGGCGCTACGGCGTCGGCGTGGGCAAGCAGGGCTTCTCGTGGTCGGGCTCGGCCACGGTCAACTTGAAGCAGGCGTGGCCCGACTGGTACCCCCCGAAGGAGATGATCGCCCGGACGCCGAAGCTCGCCCGCGAGGTCGACACGCTGCCGAGCGGCGTCGGCGTCCCCGGCGGCACCCGCAACCCGCTCGGCGCCCGAGCCATGTATCTCTGGCAGGGCAACAAGGACACGCTGTTCCGCATCCACGGGACGCTCGATCCGGGCTCGATCGGCCACAGCGTCTCGTCGGGCTGCATCCGCATGATCAACCAGGACGCGATCGACCTGTTCAGCCGCGTTCCCGTCGGCACCAAGGTCGTCGTCCTGAACTGACCCTCTCGCGGCCCTCAATCCTGACCGCGCTCGGGGCGGCGGTGCTCTCCGAGGATGCGGCGCACCGTGCCGGTGGCCGAGCGGTAGACCAGCGTCTCGGTCTGCGTGATGCCGGGCTTGAAGCGCACGCCGCGCAGCAGCGCCCCGTCCGTCACGCCGGTCGCCGCGACGATCACGTCGCCGCGGGCGAGGTCGGACAGGTCGTAGATCCGGTTCGGGTCGCCGATGCCCATCGCCTGCGCGCGGCGCCGGCGCTCGGGCGTATCGAGGATCAGGCGCCCCTGCATCTGGCCGCCGATGCAGCGCAGCGCACCCGCGGCGATCACGCCCTCGGGCGCGGCGCCGATGCCGAGATAGATGTCGACGCCGGTCTCCTCGGGGCTGTTGGTGAAGATGATCGCCGCGATGTCGCCGTCGGAGATCAGGCGGACCCCGGCGCCCGCGGCGCGGATCGCCGCGACGAGATCGGCATGGCGCGGCCGGTCGAGGACGATCGCCACGATCTGCGACGGATGCACGCCCTTGGCCCGCGCCAGAGCCGCGATGTTGTCGGCCGGGCTCGCGTCGAGATCGACGGTTCCCGGCGGGTAGCCCGGTCCGATGGCGATCTTCTGCATGTAGACGTCGGGGGCCGCGAGCAGCGAGCCGCGCTCGGCCATCGCCATCACGGCGATCGCGCCGGGCATGTCCTTGGCGCAGAGCGTGGTGCCCTCCAGCGGATCGACCGCGAGGTCGACGCGGGGTCCGCCGCCGCTGCCGAGGCGCTCGCCGATGAACAGCATCGGGGCCTGATCGCGCTCGCCCTCGCCGATGACGACGGTGCCGTCGATCGGCAGCGCGTTGAGCTCGGCCCGCATCGCGTCGACCGCGGCCTGATCGGCGGCCTTCTCGTTGCCCTGCCCGCGCAGGCGCGCTGCGGCGATGGCCGCGCGCTCGGTCACGCGGGCGAGTTCGAGGGTGAGCGTGCGCGCGACGACGCCTCGCGAGCCCTGCATGAGCGCCTCCATCGTGTCCCTGCTCCGCGTCGTCGACCGGATGTCTTCGGTGGCGTTCCCTGGCAGCCTACAGCGATCGCGATACGACGAAATAACCTATGTTTCTCCTGCCTGGTCGATCAGAACGATAATGCAGGATGTTCGGTCCGTCGAAGAGCCTCATTCGCGCTCGATCCGGATGAGCTGCGGCGCCTCCGCGAGCAGGCCGTCGGCGGCGATGGCCTCGAGCGCCGCGCGGATGTTGCCCTCGGTCGCCGCGTAGGTGATCAGCACCAGCGGCACCGGCTGCCCGGAGCGCCCACGCGGGTCGCTCGTCGCCGCGCTCGCGGTCCGGCGCTGCAGGATGCTCTCCAGCGAGATCTCGCGCTCGGCCATGCGGGTGGCGACGCCGGCCGCGACGCCCGGCCGGTCGTGCACGGTCAGCCGGATGTAGTAGCCGCCCTCGTGCCGCTGCATCTCGACCCGCTCGGCGGCCTTGAGCTGCGCGGTCGGGCGGCCGAAGGTCGGGCGGATCACGCCGGCGGCGAGGTCTGTGATGTCGGCGACGACCGCGGAAGCCGTGGCCTCGCCGCCGGCGCCGGGGCCGATCAGGGTGAGTTCGCCGACGGCGTCGGCATCGATCGTGATGGCGTTGGTCACGCCCATCACCTGGGCGATGCTCGACGATTTCGGCACCATCGTCGGGTGCACGCGCTGCTCGATCCCGGCCTGGGTCGCCTGCGCCACGCCGAGCAGCTTGATCCGGTAGCCGAGTTCCTCGGCCATCAGGAGATCGAGGGGCTTCACGCCGGAGATACCCTCGACCGAGACGCCCTCGGCATCGATCGCGGTCCCGAAGGCGAGGCTCGTCAGGATCGCGAGCTTGTGGGCGGTGTCGAAGCCCTCGACGTCGAAGGTCGGGTC
>NZ_CAXTHR010000219.1:0-4521 GCF_964244095.1 uncultured Methylobacterium sp.
CAGTTCGCGGTGCGCGACGAACTCGCCAAGGGCATCGAGCACTTCAAGGCCAAGGCCGGCGCCGCGATGATCCTCGACGTGCAGACCGGCGAGGTGATCGCGCTGGTCTCGATGCCGGACTTCGACCCGAACAACCCCGTCGACGCGCTGTCGGACGACCGCATCAACCGCATGAACGTCGGCGTGTACGAGATGGGCTCGACCTTCAAGGCGATGACGCTCGCCATGGCGCTCGAATCGGGCAAGTACAACGTCAACTCGACCTTCGACACCCGCGGCGGCGTGCTCAACTGGGGTCGCTCGAAGATCCACGAGTATCACGGCACCAACCGCCTCATCACCATGCCGGAGGTGTTCACGCACTCCTCCAACATCGGCTCGGCCAAGATGGCGCTCGGCGTCGGCGTGCCTGGCCACAGGGCGTTCCTGCGCAGGATGGGCCTGCTCGACCGGATGCGCACCGAACTGCCCGAGAGCGCGAGCCCGATCGTGCCGGCGCGCTGGACCGAGATCAACACCATCACCATCGCCTTCGGCCACGGGCTGGCGGTGGCGCCGATCCAGGCGACGGCGGCGGTGGCGGCCATCGCCAACGGCGGCTTCCTGATGACGCCGACCTTCCTCAGGACGACCGTCGAGGAGGCGCGTGCGAAGGCGACGCAGGTGCTCCGCCCGGAGACCAGCGAGGCGATGCGCTTCATCATGCGGCTCAACGCCGTCGAGGGCTCGGCCAAGAAGGCGGCGATCCCGTACTACTTCGTCGGCGGCAAGACCGGCACCGCCGAGAAGGTGATCGGCGGGCGCTACAACAAGAACCGCCTGTTCACGACCTTCATGGCGGCAGCCCCCATGGACAAGCCGAAATACCTCTTCGTCACGATCATGGACGAGCCGCAGGGGCTGCCCGAGAGCGGCGGCTACGCCACGGCGGCTTGGAACGCCGGCGTCGTGACCGGCAAGGTGATCGAGCGCGTCGCGCCGATCCTCGGCCTGCCGCCGCAGTTCGAGCCGCCGGTGAAGCCGTTTCCGCTCATGGTCAAGCTCAACGCCTACCACGCCAACCAGGTCGGCGGCCCGTGAGCGCGCCGACGCTGGGGCTGCTGTTTCCGGAGGCCGGGCCGGCGGTCGCGGGCCTGCCGGTCGCCGGGCTCACCGCCGACAGCCGCCGGGTGGTGCGGGGCGGCGTGTTCGTCGCGGTGCCGGGCACGACGTCGGACGGACGCCTGTTCGCGGGCCGGGCGGCCGCGGCCGGCGCCGTCGCGGTGGCGGGCGAGGGCGCAGCACCCGCCGACCTGCCGGCGGGGTGCCCGTGGATCGCGGTCGCGGATGCCCGCCGCGCCCTGGCGCTCGCCGCCGCCCGCCTCTCGGGGCGCCAGCCCGGGACCGTCGTCGCGGTGACGGGCACCGCGGGCAAGAGCTCGGTCGCCGACTTCGTCCGCCAGATCCTGTCGCGCCTGGGCCGCGCATCGGCGAGCCTCGGCACGGTGGGCATCGTCACCGACCGCGGCGCAACGTATGGCTCGCTCACCACGCCCGATCCCGTCACCCTGCACGAGACCCTGGCGCGGCTCGCCGCGGACGGCATCACCGAGCTTGCCGTGGAGGCGTCCTCCCACGGCATCGAGCAGCGCCGGCTCGACGGCGTGCGCCTGACGGCGGCCGGCTTCACCAATCTCGGGCGCGACCACCTCGACTACCACGCCACCGTCGAGGACTACCTCGCGGCCAAGCTGCGGCTGTTCACGACGCTGCTGCCGGCGGGCTCGCCCGCGGTGATCAACGCCGACGGCGCCTTCTCCGACCGGGCGATCGCCGCCGCCGGGGCTGCCGGCCACGACATCCGCACCACCGGCCGCGCGGGAACCGCGATCCGTCTGGTCGATGCGCGGACCGAGGGGTTCTCGCAGGCCCTCGGCCTCGACGGCGCCCACGGCGCGCGCAGGCTGCTTCTGCCGCTGGTCGGCGGATTCCAGGTCGAGAACGCGCTGCTCGCCGCCGGCCTCGTGCTGGCGACGCCGGCGGGCGCTGCCGATCCGGACGGGGTCTTCGCGGCGCTGGAACACCTCACCGGCGTGCCCGGCCGCATGGAACGGGTCGGCGAGGCGAACGGTGCGCTCTGCCTCGTCGACTACGCCCACAAGCCCGAGGCGCTGGAGGGGGTTCTGACCGCGCTCCGCCCCTTCGCCACGGGGCGCCTCACGCTGGTCTTCGGCTGCGGCGGCGACCGCGACCGCGGCAAGCGCCCGGTCATGGGCGCCATCGCCCAGAGGCTCGCCGACCGCGTGATCGTCACCGACGACAACCCGCGCGGCGAGGCGCCGGCCGCGATCCGCGCCGCGATCCTCGATCGGGCGCCGGACGCGACGGAGATCGGCGACCGCACGGAGGCCATCCATGCGGCGGTGCGCGGCCTGCGGCCCGGCGACGTGCTGGTGGTGGCCGGCAAGGGCCACGAAACCGGCCAGATCGTCGGCGACCGGGTGCTGCCGTTCTCGGACCACGCGGTGTTGCGGGCGGCCATGGCCGAGTTCGCGCCATGACCACCTCCGTGGCGTCTTACGACGAACGCCGCGCATCCCCCCTCTGCGGGGGAGGGTGGCCCGCGAGCCAAGTCGGGAGAGGGGAGCGCCGTATCCGGACCTGTCGCTCCCCTCTCACGACCCTCGCTCACGTGAGGCCCACCCTCCCTCGCAGCGGGGGGAGGGAAGAGACGGCCGCCATACGACCGGAGGGTGCATGACCTCGAACACCCCGCTCTGGACCGCCGCCGCCCTCGAAGCCGTGACCGGCGGAACGCTGCACGGCGCGGTCGGCACGATCACCGGCGCGTCGATCGACACCCGCACCCTCGCGCCCGGCGACCTGTTCTTCGCGATCCGGGGCGAGGCGCGGGACGGGCACGACTTCGTCCGTGCGGCGCTCGACAAGGGCGCCGGCGCGGCCGTGGTCGCGGCCGGCCGCGCGGCCGGCTTCGACGGCCCGGTGCTGGCGGTGCCGGGCTCAGGGACCGACCCGGTCCTCGACGCGATGACGCGGCTCGGGCGGGCGGCGCGCGCCCGCACCGCGGCGCAGGTCGTCGCCGTCACCGGCTCTGTCGGCAAGACCGGGACCAAGGAGGCGCTGCGCCACGTGCTCGCCGCGCAAGGCGCGACCCACGCCTCGGTCGCCTCCTACAACAACCACTGGGGCGTGCCGCTGACGCTGGCGCGGATGCCGGCGGACACCCGCTTCGGGGTGTTCGAGGTCGGCATGAACCACGCCCGCGAGATCGTGCCGCTCGCCGCCCAGGTGCGGCCGGACGTGGCGCTGGTGACCACCGTCGAGCCGGTGCATAGCGAGCACTTCGCCTCGCTCTCGGCGATCGCGGACGCCAAGGGCGAGATCTTCTCCGGGCTCCGCACGGGGGGCGTCGCGGTGATCAACCGCGACAACCCGAGCTTTCCCCGCCTGCACGCCCACGCCCTCGCCTCGGCCGCCGGCCGCATCGTCACCTTCGGCGAGCATGAGGAGGCCGACGTGCGCGCGCGCCGCATCGTGCTGCGCCCCGACCTCTCGGTGGTCGATGCGGTGGTGATGGGCCGGCCGGTCACCTACCAACTCGGCACGCCGGGCCGGCACACGGCGCTGAACTCGCTCGGCGTCATGGCGGTGGTCCACAGCCTCGGGGCGGACCTCGCCCGCGCCGCCCTCTCGCTCGCGGCCCTGCGTCCGCCGGTCGGGCGCGGCGAGCGCACGGCGCTCCACCTCGAGGACGGTGCGGCCTTCCTCGTCGACGAGAGCTACAACGCCAACCCGGCCTCGGTGCGGGCGGCGCTGGCGGCCCTTGCCGCCATCGAGACCGGCCCGCGCGGGCGCCGCATCGCGGTGCTCGGCGACATGCTGGAACTCGGCGCGGCAGGCGCGGCGCATCACCGCGACCTCGCCGCCGCGGTCGCGGACAACGCGGTCGACCTCGTCTTCACCGCCGGCACCCTGATGGGCCACCTGTTCGAGGCGCTGCCGGTCTCCCGTCGTGGCCTTGCCGCCGGAACCGCGGCCGATCTCATCGCCCCGCTGGAGAAGATCCTGCGGCCGGGCGACGCCGTGATGGTCAAGGGCTCGAACGGCATTCGCATGGGCCGGATTGTCGAGGCGCTGAAAGCCCGCTACGCGAGCCCGCCGGCGCGGCGCGACGCGTCGGCCGCGCCGTGACCGGCGCCCCCGATCGTCCGCCGAGGCCAAGGGCCGTCACACCCCTGCGCCGCCCTCCTTCGTCTGAGTCAAGCGGCCGAGCCCCCGGATGCTGTACCTCCTGTCGGACCTGAGCGGCACGCTCTCGGCCCTCAACGTCTTCCGCTACATCACCTTCCGCACCGGGGGCGCGCTGTTCACGGCGGGCCTGTTCGTGTTCTGGTTCGGGCCGTGGATCATCTCCCTGCTGCGCCTGCGCCAGGGCAAGGGCCAGCCGATCCGCGAGGACGGGCCGCAGACCCACCTGCTGACCAAGCGCGGCACGCCGACCATGGGCGGGCTGATGATCCT
>NZ_CAXTHR010000220.1:0-4409 GCF_964244095.1 uncultured Methylobacterium sp.
AAATAGATCGCGTCGTGATCCTTGATCTGCGCCAGGCCGTCGGCCGGCATCATCACGCCGTGGCGCTTGTAGTAGTCCGAGCCCCAGTCGAAATGGTCGAAGGCGAAGCCGAAGCCGCCCTCGCGCGCGGCGAGCGCGTCCAGCACCTCGATACCGGCGGCGATCACCTCGATGCCGATGCCGTCGCCGGGAATGGCAGCGATCCTGTAGGTCTTCATCGGGAAACTCCTTCTGCGGGCGGAGGGGTTGGAGGGAGCGGGCGTCAGGGCCCGGCGACGGCCGCGGCCGCGCCGCGCGTGCTGCGCTTGAGCGAGAGCGTGAACGCCGCCGAGACCGCGAGCGTGACGGCCGAGATCATCAGGCCGGTGGTGAAGCTGCCCGTGACCTCCTTGGCCCAGCCGATCAGCGAGGGCCCGACGAAGCCGCCGAGGTTGCCGATCGCGTTGATCGCCGCGATGCCGCCCGCCGCCTTGGCGCCCGAGAGGAACTCGGTCGGCAACTGCCAGAACGGCGGCCGCGCCGCCATGACGCCGGCGATGGCCAGGGACAGGAAGATCACGGCGGCGACGGCGGTCTCGTGGACCAGCGCGGCCGCGACCAGCCCGCCGCAGCCGACCAGGCAGGCCAGCGCGACGTGCCCGAAGCGTTCGCCGGTCCGGTCCGAGTGGCGCGCCCACCAGCCCATCGTGGCGATGGCGAGCAGGTAGGGGATCGCGCTGATGAAGCCGACCTCGACGTTGCCGAGACCGCCGAAGCCCTTCACGATCTGCGGCAGCCACAGCTCGATGCCGTAGAGGCCGGTGGTCAGCCCGAAATAGACCAGCGCGAGGCGCAGCACCGGCCAGCTCACCAGCGTCCTCAGGATCGCGCCGAGATCGTGGCGCTGCACCGCGCCCTGCTCGGACCGCATCTCGGCGACGAGCCAGTCGCGCTGCGCGGCGGTGAGCCAGGTCGCGTCCTCGGGCCGGTCGGTCAGGTAGAACAGGCAGATCACGCCGAGGATCACGGCGGGCACCGCCTCCAGGATGAACATCCACTGCCAGCCGTGGAAGCCGAGGATGCCGTCCATGGCGAGCAGATACCCCGAGATCGGCGCGGCGATGGCGGATGCGATCGGGATCGCGACGACGAAGCCCGCGGTGACGCGTCCGCGCCAAGCCTTCGGGAACCAGTAGGTCAGGTACAGCAGCACGCCTGGGAAGAAACCGGCCTCGGCGACGCCGAGTAGGAAGCGCAGGGCGTAGAAAGAATAGGGGCCCGTGATGAAGGCGAAGCCCAGCGAGACCAGGCCCCAGGTGACCATCACCCGGGCGATCCAGCGCCGCGCCCCGACACGGTCGAGGATCAGGTTCGAGGGCACCTCGAACAGGAAGTAGGCCAGGAAGAAGATGCCCGCCCCGAAGCCGAACATGCCCGGCGTCAGGCCGAGATCGCGGCTCATGGTGAGCGCGGCGAAGCCGACATTGATCCGGTCGACGAAGGCCACCGTGTAGAGCAGGCACAGGAAGGGGACCAGGCGCCACGCGACCCTGCGCATGGTGGCCTGCTCGATCGCGCCGTCCATCGTTTCCTCCATCGGAGCCGCCTGCGCGTGAGTCGGTCTTGAGCGCCAACTTCCATGCAAGGCGGCATTTTGTATATGGCTGCACGCCGGTGCACGAGGCCGTCCGCCTGCAGGAGGACGGCCTCGTGCGGGTGCCGCCGCGGCGCGGCATCCTGATCCGCGCTCGCCCCCGACGACCTGAGCGAGATCAACGACCGGTCGCACCGGGCGCGGATGCTGCCGCTCAGGCTGGGGCGGGAACTCGGCGCGTCCGTCGTCGAGCACGGGCGGATCGTTGATGCGATCCGGGCCGGCGATGCGGCGCTCGCCCTCGAACACGCCCACCGGCACCGCATCCGCGCGCGGGACGCGCGGCTGCCGCGTCTGGAGAGCTTCGGCCTCAAGCACCTGTAGGCCGGTCGCGCCGCCGGATCGGAGACCCGATGCCGTGCCGCGACCGGTCCCTCCGGATTCAGGCCGCGTGCTGCAGCACGAAGTCGTCGGCGACCGCGTCGGTGTGGACGTCGAACTGGGCGAGCAGCGCCGTGCCGAAGCTCGTGGAGATCGCGACGTCGGTGGCGTCGCGGCCCCGGGCGATGACGATGCGGCCGATCCGGCGCGCGTCGTGGCGGGCATCGAAGGTGTACCAGCGGCCCCCGTTCGGCCCCGCAAGGTAGACCTCGAACCATGCCGAGAAGTCCATCGGGTTGACGTCCATCGGCACGCCGATGTCGCCGAGATAGCCGGTGCAGTAGCGCGCCGGGATGTTCATGCAGCGGCAGAAGGCGACGGCGAGGTGTGCGTAGTCGCGGCAGACGCCGACCTGCTGGTTGTAGCCGTCGAAGGCCGAGCGGGTCGCGTCGGCGAGCTGGTAGTCGAAGCGGATGCGCTGGTGGACGTAACTGACGATCGCCTGCACCCGCGCCCAGCCCTCCGGCGTCGTGCCGAACAGCGACCACGCGGTGCCGGCGAGCTTGTCGGTCTCGCAGTAGCGCGAGCCGAGCAGGAACACGAGCACGTCGTCGGGCAGGTCCTGCACCGCGTATTGCTGCGCGGCCGGCTCGTAGGCGTCAAGCTCGCCGCTGTCGGCGATCAGGAAGTCGGCCGAGACCGTGATGCGGCCGCCCGGCGCAAGCAATCGCACGCAGGTGTTGCCGAAGCCGTCGGTATAGGTCCGCATCGGCACCGGCGGATCGACCTTCATCGCGTCCGAGGTCAGCAGATCGATGGCACGCGACGGGTGAACGTTGAGCTGGTAGGTCAGCGCGGTCGGGCCGAACGTGTCGTAGCCGATGGTGTAGCCGGTTCGGATCTTCATGAGGGCTGGCCCGGGCACGAGAAAGTACGGAGAGGCAAAGATCGTTACAGGCGAATGTTCCTCGTGCTGAAGGGCACTTCCAGGCATTCGGCGCCTAAATTGGCGCCAGATCGCACGCCGCGCGCCGGAAACGGACGAAATCGCGCGGCGGCGGACCGCCGGGGGGCCACGTCCCGCCCCGCGGCCCCGCGTCCGACCCGGCCCCGGCGGGCCCGCGCGCCGCCGCACCGGCGCCGCGGCGGGAAGCACCTTCGTGCCCGCATCGCCACCTGCCGGGTCGCCGTCCGGCCCGGCGCGGCCGGGTGTCATCGGCCGCCGATTGTCCGGCCCTGGTTTCGAATCGCGATGGACGCCGCAGCCGCTTCCGGCGATACATCCCGCCGACGATGCAGGGGAGGGTTGCGCTTGGCACAGGACGTGATCCTGTCGACCGAGGGGTTGACCAAGGAGTTCAAGGGCTTCCGCGCGGTCAACGGCGTGGCGCTCGAGGTCGTGCGCGGCACGATCCACGCGCTGATCGGGCCGAACGGCGCCGGCAAGACCACCTGCTTCAACCTGCTGACCAAGTTCCTCAGCCCGACGGCCGGCGCGATCCGCTACAAGGGCCGCGACATCAGCCGGATGCAGCCGGCCGACGTCGCCCGCCTCGGCCTGGTGCGCTCGTTCCAGATCTCGGCGGTGTTTCCGCACCTCACGGTGATGGAGAACGTCCGCATCGCGCTCCAGCGGCGCAAGCACGGCGACAGCTTCGACTTCTGGCGGCCCGAGACGGTGCTGCGCCGCCTCGACGCCGAGGCGCTGGGGCTGGTCGACCAGGTCGGCCTGTCGGAGTTTGCCGGCCATCAGGCGGTGGAACTGTCCTACGGCCGCAAGCGCGCGCTGGAGATCGCCACGACGCTGGCGCTCGATCCCGAGATGCTGCTGCTCGACGAGCCGATGGCCGGGATGGGCCACGAGGACGTGGAGCGCACCGCGGCCCTGATCCGGCGCATTTCCAAGGACCGCACCATCCTCATGGTCGAGCACAACCTCTCGGTAGTGGCCTCGCTGTCGGACCGCATCACCGTGCTCGCCCGCGGGCAGGTGCTGGCGGAGGGCGACTACGCCACCGTCTCCAAGGACCCCCGCGTGATCGAGGCGTATATCGGGGCGGGGCATGCCTGAGACGGATCTCATGACGCAGACCCGCGCGACGCCCGCCCCGGTCACGGCCCCGCTCCTGAGCGTGAAGGGGCTTCAGGGCTGGTACGGCGAGAGCCACGTGCTGCACGGCATCGACCTCGACGTGCGGGCCGGCGAGGTGGTGACGCTGCTCGGCCGCAACGGGGCGGGCAAGACCACGACGCTGAAGGCGATCATCGGCATCCTCGCCCGCCGGACGGGCTCGATCACGTACGACGGGATCGAGACCATCGGCATGGCGTCCCGCAACATCGCCCGTCTCGGGCTGGGCTACGTGCCGGAGGAGCGCGGCATCTTCGCGAGCCTGACGGTGGCCGAGAACCTGATGCTGCCGCCGGTCGTGAAGCCCGGCGGCATGGCGGTGGC
>NZ_CAXTHR010000221.1:0-4403 GCF_964244095.1 uncultured Methylobacterium sp.
TCCGAGTTCAACCGCGCGACGCAGGCGATGCGCCAGCCCGGCTCCTCGTTCAAGCCGATCGTCTACTCGGCGGCGCTCGACAACGGCTATACCCCGTCCTCGATCGTGCAGGATTCACCGATCACCATCGAGGCCGGCCCCGGCCAGGAGGCGTGGACGCCCTCGAACTACGACGGCAAGTCCGGCGGCCCGCACACGCTGCGCTACGGCATCGAGCACTCGAAGAACCTGATGACGGTGCGGCTCGCCAAGGATGTCGGCATGCCGCTCATCGCCGAGTACGCCCGCCGCTTCGGCGTCTACGACGACATGCTGCCCGTGCTGCCGATGTCGCTCGGCGCCGGCGAGACCACGGTGATGCGCATGGTCACCGCCTACTCGATGCTCGCCAACGGCGGCCGCCGCATCCGCCCGACGCTCATCGACCGCATCCAGGACCGGGTCGGCGAGACGATCTATCGCCACGACGGCCGCAAATGCGTCGGGTGCGACGCCGAGAAGTGGTCCGGCCAGGACGAGCCCAAGCTCGTCGACGATTCCGAGCAGGTGCTCGATCCGCTCACCGCCTACCAGATGGTGTCGATCATGGAGGGCGTCGTGCAGCGCGGCACCGCGACGATCCTGAAGCAGGTCGGCAAGCCGCTGGCCGGCAAGACCGGCACGACCAACGACGCCAAGGACGCGTGGTTCGTCGGCTTCTCCCCCGACTTGGCGGTCGGCATCTATCTCGGCTTCGACAAGCCGCGCTCGCTCGGCGACCGCGCCACCGGCGGCGGACTCGCCGCGCCGATCGCCCTCGACTTCCTCAAGACCGCGCTCAAGGACAAGCCGCCGACGCCGTTCCGCGTGCCGCCGGGGATCAAGCTGATCCGGGTGGCGCTCGGCTCCGGCATGCGCGCCGGCTCGGGCGAGGGCGCGGGCACGATCCTCGAGGCGTTCAAGCCGGGCACCGCCCCGCCGGATTCCTACGCGGCGCCGGCCGGACAGGCCGCCGCCCCGGCCGCCGTCCCCGCGGATGCCGACCGCGCGGCGCAGGCCGGCGGGTTGTACTGAGCGGTCTTTAGGCCGTGCCGCGCGGGTTCGTGATCCTACGGAGCGATGCCTGAAGCGGCGCGGGTCCCCACACCCTCAGCGGGGGAGGGACAGGGTGGGGGGCGAGCACTTTCCGGACAGGGCACGTAACCTTCTCCCCCTGGGAGAAGGGCCCCTGCAGGGCTTCCCGCGATCCATCGGCCCGACCACAAAAAAAGCCGCCCCGTGGGGCGGCTTTGAAGTCTCAGGGAGGCATCAAACAGAGTGCGACGGAAGTCTCACTCGACATCCAGACATCTGGAATGCTTCCTTCATGAATGAGAAAGCTTAAGGCTTGGTTAACGGCGCGCCCGACGACGGGCTTGCGCACGGACCGTTCGGCGGATGCAGGGCGAGGGACGATCCTCCCGCCCCGATCAGGCGGCGAGGCTTTGGAACAGCCCGCGCCCATCGGTGCCGCCGACGAGACCCTCGACGAAGTTCTCCGGGTGCGGCATCATCCCGAGGACGTTGCCGCCCTCCGAATAGACCCCGGCGATGGCGTTGAGCGAGCCGTTGCGGTTGGCGGCCTGCGTCAGTCGCCCGTCCGCGTCGCAGTAGCGGAAGGCGACGCGGCCCTCGCCTTCGATCCGGGCGAGCGTCTCGGGGTCGGCGAAATAATTGCCCTCGCCGTGCGCGACGCAGACGTCGATCACCGCGCCCTTCGCGTAGGCGCTGGAGAAGCGCGTGTCGGCGCGCTCGACGCGCAGGGTCTGCCGGTGGCAGATGAAGCGGCGACCGACGTTGCGCATCAGCACGCCCGGCAGCAGCCCGGCCTCGCACAGGATCTGGAAGCCGTTGCAGATGCCGAGCACGAGGCCGCCGCGGGCGGCGTGCGCCCTCACCGCGTCCATCGCGGCGGCGCGTCCCGCGATGGCGCCGCAACGGAGATAATCGCCGTAGGAGAAGCCGCCCGGCAGCACGGCGAGGTCGGTGCCCGCGGGCAGCGCGGTGTCGGCGTGCCAGACCGTCGAGACCGCGGCGCCGGAAAGCCGCAAGGCCCGGGCGACGTCGGCATCGCGGTTCGAGCCCGGGAAGACCACGATCGCGGCGTGCATCACGCGATCTCGATCGCGTAGTTCTCGACGACGGTGTTGGCGAGCAGCTTCTCGCAGGCCGTCTTCAGGGTCGCCTCGGCCCCGTCGCGGTCGGGCGCGGTCACTTCGATGTCGAACACCTTGCCCTGGCGCACCCCTTCGATCGCGTCGATGCCGAAGGACCTGAGGGCCGCCTCGATGGCCTTGCCCTGGGGGTCGAGGACGCCGGTCTTCAGGGTGACGAGGATGCGGGCTTTCATGATCTGCGACCCTGCCTGAGCGGAACGTGCGATGCGCGGCGCGGACCGCCGCGCCGATCCGCGTCGAACGCGATGAGGCGGTGTGCGCGAGGCGACCGGCGGTCCCGCCTCACCGGCGCACGGCCCCCGGCGCGGCGCGCAGGGGCTCGATGCTCGTCGCCCGCTGCCAGAGCTGCAGCATGATCCAGGCCGCGAACAGGCTGAACAGCGCCATCAGCCCGTGGCCGACGGTGTCGCCGAGGTCGAACAGGCCGGCGATGGCCCAGCCGGCGGCGATCGCGACGGCGAAGACTTCCGTTCCGACCAGCACCATCATGCTGACGATCGTGATCAGGCTGCGGGTGTTCACGGTCTCCGGCTCCTACGCGCGGCGCCGGTGCGCACCCGACCCGCTCCGGCGGCAGTAGCGCGATCGTTGCACCCTGTGCAACCGCCAAGGACTGCCACCGTCCCAGCGGCGGCTCCGCGCTCAGCGCGGGGCGCGCTTGGCGAGGATGCGCTGCAGCGTGCGACGGTGCATGTTAAGCCGTCGCGCGGTCTCGCTGACGTTGCGGCCGCAAAGCTCGTACACGCGTTGGATGTGCTCCCAGCGCACCCGGTCGGCCGACATCGGGTTCTCGGGCGGGTCGGCGCGCTCGCCCGGCTGCGCCATCAGCGTGCCGTGGATCTCGTCGGCGTCGGCGGGCTTGGCGAGGTAGTCGAAGGCACCGAGCTTCACCGCCGTCACGGCGGTGGCGATGTTGCCGTATCCGGTGAGGATCACGCCGCGGGCGTCCGGGCGGCGCTCCTTCAGCCGCGCGATCACGTCGAGGCCGTTGCCGTCGCCCAGCCGCATGTCGATCACCGCGAAGGCCGGCGGGCGGGCCTCGACGGCCGAGACGCCCTCGGCCACGCTCTCGGCAACCTGCACGTGGTAGCCGCGCGCCTCCATCGCCCGGGCGAGCCGGGTCGAGAACGGCTTGTCGTCGTCAACGATCAGCAGGCTGCGGTCGGAGAACGCGGCCAGCGGATCGGTGTCGCTCAGGGTCACGGGCTCGGGGCTGGCCGAATGGCCGGTCTGGGTCAGCATGCGCCGCTCCTTTAACATTTCATTGTTTTCGATCAGCACCTTATATAGGCGCGACATCGCCCGCGGGCAGGGGCGGGACCGTGCCGAATTCGGGGGAATGCCGCGGTGCGGCGCCCCTCTCGAAGATGTGACGGGCCCAGGAGATCCGCACCTGCGCGCCGCGCGCGCCCGGCGCCGAGGCGTTCGACAGGCTGATCTGCGCGCCCGAGCGTTCGATCAGGGTCTTGGCGATGAACAGCCCGAGGCCGAGGCCGGCGCCGACGGTGTCGCCGCCCTGGCCCTGAGCCTGCGTCCGGTCCCGGCTGCGGGTGGTGACGTAGGGTTCGCCCGCCCGCAGCAGCACCTCGCCGGAGAAGCCGGGGCCGTCGTCGCGGATCTCCAGCGAGACCCGGTCCAGCGTCCAGCGGCCCTCGATGATCACGCGGGCGTCGGCGAAGTCGACGGCGTTGTCGAGGATGTTGGCGAGCCCGAACATCACGCCGGCGTTGCGGCGGCAGGCCGGCTCCGGCCCGTCGCCGCGGTTCGAGACGTCGAGCGCGATGCCCATCGCCCGCTGGGGCGCCACCAGTTCCTCGACGAGGTGGCTGAAGCTCAGCGTTTCGAGGAAGCCGGCGCCGTCGCCGTCGAGCGAGGTCAGCTTCGACAGGATGCCGCGGCAGCGGTCGACCTGCTCGCGCAGCAGGTGCAGGTCGTCGGCGACCGACGGCGAGGCGGTGGGCCCGAGTTGGCGCACCAGCTCCTTCGTCACGACCATGATGGTGCCGAGCGGCGTGCCGAGTTCGTGGGCGGCCGCTGCCGCGAGCCCGTCGAGCTGCGACAGGTGCTGCTCGCGGGCGAGCACCAACTCCGTCGCGGCGAGCGCCTGGGCGAGCTGGCGGGTCTCCTCCGCCACCCGCCACGCGTAGACGCCGGTGAAGGCGGTGCCGAGCAGGATCGCGGTCCAGACCCCGGAGACGTAGAGGAACG
>NZ_CAXTHR010000222.1:0-4327 GCF_964244095.1 uncultured Methylobacterium sp.
TGGCGGTCTTGCCGACGCCGGGCTCGCCGATCAGCACGGGGTTGTTCTTGGTGCGCCGCGACAGGACCTGGATGGTGCGGCGGATCTCCTCGTCGCGGCCGATCACCGGATCGAGCTTGCCCGCGCGCGCCGCCTCCGTGAGGTCGCGGGCGTACTTCTTGAGCGCGTCGTAGGCGTTCTCGGCCGTGGCGTTGTCCGCCGTCCGACCCTTGCGCAGCGCGTCGATCGCACCGTTGAGGGAGGCCGGCGTCACGCCGGCCGAGACCAGCGCCTTGCCGGTCTCGGTGTCTTTCTCGACGCTGAGCGCCAGCAACAGGCGCTCCACGGTGACGTAGGAATCGCCGGCTTTCTCGGCAGCCTTCTGGGCGGTATCGAACAGGCGCATCAGGTCGCGGGTCGCCTGCGGCTGGCTCGCGTTGCCCGACACCTTCGGCTGCCTGGCAAGCCACGCCTCGACCTGGGCGAGCGCCACCCGCGACTGGCCGCCGGCGCGGTCGATCAGCCCGGCGCACAGGCCCTCGGCATCGTCGAGCAGCACCTTCAACAGGTGGCCCGGCTGCAACTGGGGATGGCCCTCGCGCATCGCGAGGGTCTGGGCCGCCTGGACGAAGCCGCGGGCGCGCTCGGTGTAGGTCTCGAAGTTCATCGTGTCGCCATCCTTCGTTTCGGCCTCTTGCCGCCCGAGATGGCGCGGTGACGGCCCGAGACGTCGCCTTCCGATTTCGCATCGCGAAAAGGCCCCGGCGCCGCATGGCCGCCGGTGGTCCGGATGTGGTGTTGCATTTGCGCACCACAAGGGGTGGAAAGCCTCTTGCGCCGCAACACGTTTCGCGTCCACGCTACGGATATGACCGCGACGCTGTCCGCCCTCTACCGCTACCCCGTGAAGGGCCTCAGCCCGGAGCCGCTGGAGCACGCCGCCCTGGAGGCGGGCGCCTACTTCCCCGGCGACCGGCTCTACGCCATCGAGAACGGCGATTCCGGCTTCGATCCCGCGGCGCCGCGCTTCCAGCCGAAGACCAAGTACCTGATGCTGATGCGCGACGAGGCGCTGGCCCGCCTGCGGACGCGCTACGACGACGCCACCGCGACCCTGACCGTCGAGGCCGAGGGCGAAACGTTCGCGGCCCGGCTCGACACGCAGGAAGGCCGCGGGCGGCTCGAGGATTTCATGCGCCGCCTCCTGCCGCAGGCGCTGCGCGGCGAGCCCCGCGTGCTCGCGGCGCCCCCGCAGTACCGCTTCACCGATTCGACCACCGGCTACGTCTCGCTCGTCAGCCTGTCGAGCGTGCGCGCGCTGGAGACGTTCTGCGGCGTGCCGATCGATCCGCTTCGGTTCCGCGGCAACCTGCTCGTGGAGGGGCTGGAGCCCTGGGCCGAGTTGGAGATGGGCGGCGTCGTGCTCGAGGCCCCGAGCGGGCTTCGCCTCAGGCTGACCGAGCGCACCGTGCGGTGCGCGGCGACCAACGTCGACCCGACGAGCGGGGTGCGCGACCTCGACATCCCGTGGACGCTGGACGCGCGCCTCGGCCACCGCGACTGCGGCATCTACGCCGAGGTGGTCGCGGGCGGCACGCTGAGCGTGGGCGACGCCCTGACGCCTGCGCCCTGACGGATCGGACCGGCGGCCCGCGATGCCGACGCCTCAAGAACGATCCGCCGTATTGGCGCCACGCGCTCGGCCTCCGGCGGATGGGTGGACGGGCCGGAGCGGGCCGGCGATGTCATGAGCCTCTGCGCGCGACAGCCACCGGCTCGGTGTCGGAGCGGCGGTGCTCGCAGGAGATCTTCAGGTAGCGGCGGTCGCCCCCCGGCAGTCCGGCGGCGGCGGCCATGGTCTGGGCGTGCATGACGCACTCCATCGGCGTGCGCGCCGGGGCGACGATGACGTCGAGGGCGGTCTCGCGGGAGCAGTCCTGGGCCAGCAGGGTACCGGCACAGACGAGGGCGACGGACAACAGTTCGGACATGACGGACCTTGTGTTCGGGTGATCGACAGGTCCGCGGGGTGCTCGGGCGTGCGAGCCACCGCGTGTTTCTTGTCCGGGCGCGTCCTCGTCTCGATCGTTTCAGCGTTTCTTTGCAGATGGCGTGCCACTCCCGAAGGCCGGACGACGCCGTGACGTTGCGGCATCAGTCCCGGGCGGGAAGCCAGACCGGCTCGGGCTCGGGAACCGGCAGGAGCGCCGCGACCGCGTCGAGATCGACGGTGTAGCTGTCGGTCAGCAGCCGCCACATGTCGGTCGGCGAGGCCGCTTTCGCCTTCAGTCCGTCCAGCGCATGGGCGAGAGGCCCGGCATGGACCAGGGTGGGGCGGGCCAGGAACAGGTCGGCATCGAGCATGGGCGGGGGTGTCCTTGGACGACATCCCTAGAATTTCAGCGCACGGTTAACGAAGGCTTACCGCTTCGACGCGCGCCGGATCGCCCGGCACCCGAAGCCCCGAAGGTCAGAGCGACCGCACGGGCGTATCGACGGACGAAGACCGCGTCGGAGAGCCGTGAGACTTCGCCCGTCCGCAGGACCGTGCCGCGCATGCGCCCGCGACGACATCGGCACGCGCCATGAAGGACGCCTGGGTTGGGGGCCCGGACGTTCGTTCGGCAACGCGGACGAAACCTCAGCCAGGCTTGCTCAGCCGCGCTTGGCCAGGAGCTGCTCGATCAGCGAGCCGCCCTTCTCGATGGCGGCGAGTTCCTCGGCCACGGCGGCCACCGTCTCGCGGATCTGCTCCGGCGTGTGCTCGGAGGTCATGAAGAAGCGCAGGCGCGACGCGCGCTCGGGCACGGCCGGATGGATGATCGGCTGCACGTTGATGCCGCGCTTGAACAAACGGTCGGACAACGTCACCGACTTCAGCGAATCGCCGACGATCACCGGGATCACCGCGAGCCCCATGCTCGTGCCGGTGTCGAGGCCGTGCTTCTTCGCGCAGGCAAGGAACAGGCCCCCGTTCTGGCGCAGGCGCTCGACCCGCTCCGGCTCGGCCTGCATCACCGAAAGCGCGGTCTCCGCGGCCGCCGCCAGCGGCGGCGACATGCCGACGCTGTAGACGAAGCCGCCGGCGGTGCATTTCAGGTACTCGACCAGCGGCGCCGGGCCGCAGACGTAGCCGCCGCAGGCCGAGAGCGTCTTCGAGAGCGTACCCATCCAGATGTCGACGCGCGCCGGGTCGATGCCGGCATGCTCGAACAGGCCGGCGCCGGTGCGGCCGAGCACGCCGAGCCCGTGCGCGTCGTCGACCATCAGCCAAGCGTTGTGACGCTCCTTGAGGGCGACGAAGCCGGCGAGATCGGGCGCGTCGCCGTCCATGCTGTAGAGGCCCTCGATCAC
Source organism: uncultured Methylobacterium sp. (assembly GCF_964244095.1). Classification (GTDB taxonomy): domain Bacteria; phylum Pseudomonadota; class Alphaproteobacteria; order Rhizobiales; family Beijerinckiaceae; genus Methylobacterium. The sequence continues at coordinate 3,334 of NZ_CAXTHR010000222.1, forward strand.
GATCAGCGCGCGGCGGTGCTCGTGCCGGGTCGCCTGGAGCAGGGCCTCCAGCGCGTCGAGGTCGTTGTGGGCGAAGGAGCGGCGCTGGGCGCCCGAGAGCTGCGCGCCGGTGACGATGCTGTTGTGGATCAGCGCGTCGTGGAAGATCACGTCGCCGGCTTCCAGCAGGGCACCGATCGTGGTGACGTTGGTGGCGTGCCCGCTCACCATCGCGACGCAGGCCGCGGTGCCGTAATGGAGGCTGAGCGCCTTCTCCAGGCTGAGATGGCCCGGCCGCTCACCCGCGACCACCCGGCTCGCCGACGCCGAAGTCCCGAAGGTCGTGATCGCCTCGCGGGCGGCCTCCGAGATCCGTGGATGGCCGTTGAGGCCGAGGTAATCGTAGGACGAGAAGTTGATGAACGACCGCCCGCCGATGCGGGTGGTCGCGCCGGCCTTGGTCTCGTGGACGTGGAAGAACGGGTTGTCGAGGCCGATCAGCTCCGCGGCCGAGCGTTGCAGGCGCAGCTCGCGGTAGCCCGGCAGACTCGCGAAATCCTGCACCGAAGGGTCGCCGGTCTTCTCCGGCGCCCGCAGCGCGGTGGGCCGGGGCGCCGTGCGTCCGAGCCGGTTCGTCACGAAGCCCGCGAGCGCGGCGCGCCCGCCGTCCGGCCGTGGCGATTGCGTCATGAAAGGATCTCTTTGCTCTCGAGGCTCTTCTGCTCGATGAGGTCTTTGAAGGGCGCGAGCGCCACGACGTCGACCTCGCCGCCGACGTGCTTCTGAGCTAGGCTCAGGGCGACGCCCGCGGCCTCGTCCATCGGCGCCGAAACCGCCTGAATTAAGGTCTCCGACAACTCGTTGACGGTCAGTCCCGAGGAGATTCCGGCCGGCGGCGCATCGAGGCCGAAGCGTTCCTGGAGGCTGGCGCCGAGCTCGACCCCCATCAGCGAGTCGAGCCCGATCTCGGAGAGCTGGCGCACGCGGCTGATGTCGTCCTTCGGCAGGCGCAGGA
>NZ_CAXTHR010000223.1:0-4165 GCF_964244095.1 uncultured Methylobacterium sp.
CGATCGCCCGCGACATGTGCCAGAAGGTCATCGTCGTCGGCTCCAACGACCTGCAATCGCTCTACGTGGCCAACAACGTCTGCTCGGCGGTCGAATACTTCCGCAAGCTCGGCGGCAACGTCGGCGTCGGCGGGCTGGTCATCAACAAGGACGACGGCACCGGCGAGGCGCAGGCCTTCGCCGACGCGGTGGGCATCCCGGTGCTGGCCTCGATCCCCGCCGACGACGACATCCGCCGGAAGAGCGCGAACTACGAGATCATCGGCCGCCCCGACGGGCGCTGGGGCTCGCTGTTCTCGGATCTCGCCCAGAACGTCACGGACGCCAAGCCCAACCACCCGACGCCGCTCTCTCAGGACGGGCTGCTCGGCCTGTTCTCCAGCGAGAGCACCGGCCGCAACGTGGTGCTGGTGCCGGCGACCTTCGAGGACATGTGCGGCGTCGCCCACGTGACCAAGCCGTCCCTCGAAGTCGTCTACGACGAGGTCTGACGCGCATGGCCGTCACCCTCGACATCGCTGCGCTGCGCGCCCGCCGGGAGGTTCCGGCCTCGACCCTGGAGGCCCTCCAGGCACCGGTCCCGGCCGCGCCGATCAATCTCGACGCGACCAAGGGCGACGGCCTCGGCTGCCATTCCGGCAAGGATGCGATGCGGGCAGCCGCCGAGGCCGCCGGCATGTCGGAGACGCTGGAGCAACTCAGGAAGGACTACCCGGCCGGTCCCCACGACCAGCCGCAGAGCATGTGCCCGGCCTTCGGTTCGCTCCGCGTCGGCCTGCGCATGCGCCGCACCGCGACCATCCTCTCCGGCTCGGCCTGCTGCGTCTACGGGCTGACCTTCACCTCGCACTTCTACGGGGCCAGGCGCTCGGTCGGCTACGTGCCGTTCAATTCGGAGACGCTCGTCACCGGCAAGCTGTTCGAGGACATCCGCGAGGCGGTGTTCCTCACCGCGAAGCCCGCCGACTACGACGCCGTCGTCGTCATCAACCTCTGCGTCCCGACTGCCTCCGGCGTGCCGCTTCGGCTGCTGCCGAAGGAGATCGACGGCGTCCGCATCATCGGCATCGACGTGCCGGGCTTCGGGGTGCCGACGCATGCCGAGGCCAAGGACGTGCTCGCCGGCGCGATGCTGAAGTTCGCCCGCACCGAGGCCGAGCAGGGTCCGGTGCAGGCGCCCCGCGCCGGCCGCTCCGAGCGCCCGACGGTGACGCTCTTGGGCGAGATGTTCCCGGCCGATCCCGTCGTGATCGGCGCGATGCTGGAGCCGCTGGGCCTTGCCGCCGGCCCCGTGGTCCCGACCCGCGAATGGCGCGAATTGTATGCCGCGCTCGACGGCGCGGCGGTGGCCGCGATCCACCCGTTCTACACCGCCAGCATCCGCGAGTTCGAGGCGGCCGGCCGGCCGGTCGTCGGCTCGGCGCCGGTGGGCGTCGACGGCACCGCGGATTGGCTCGATGCGATCGGCGAGGCCTGCGCCGTGCCGCGTAGCCTGGTCGAGGCGGCCAAGAACCGCCTGCTGCCGCCGATCCGCGCCGTGCTCGCCGCCGCGCCGATCAAGGGCCGGATCACGCTGTCGGGCTATGAGGGCTCCGAACTCTTGGTCGGGCGCCTTCTCGTCGAGAGCGGCGCGGACCTGCGCTACGTCGGCACCGCCTGCCCGAAGACGCCCTGGTCGGAGGCCGACCGCGCCTGGCTCGAAGCCCACGGCGTCCAGGTAAAATTCCGCGCCTCGCTCGAGGACGACCTCGCGGCGATGCACGCGTACCGGCCCGATCTGGCCATCGGCACGACGCCGGTGGTGCAGAAGGCCAAGGAAGCCGGCACGCCGGCGCTGTACTTCACCAACCTGATCTCGGCGCGGCCCCTGATGGGCGTCGCGGGTGCCGGGTCGCTGGCCAAAGTCATCAACGCCGCGCTGTCCAACACGGAGCGTTTCGCCGCGATGCGCGCCTTCTTCGACGGCGTCGGCACCGGCCACGCGGCGGGCGTGTGGGAGGACGTGCCGCAGGTCCGCAAGAGCGTCGCGCCGGCCCCGAAGGCTAAGCAGCACGCCCATGACCCGATCGGGGAGATGGCCTGATGCTCGTCCTCGATCACGACCGCGCGGGCGGATACTGGGGCGCCGTCTACGTCTTCACGGCGATCAAGGGGTTGCAGGTCATCATCGACGGCCCCGTCGGCTGCGAGAACCTGCCCGTCACCTCGGTGCTGCACTACACCGACGCGCTGCCCCCCCACGAACTGCCGATCGTCGTCACGGGCCTCGGCGAGGAGGAACTCGGCCGCCACGGAACCGAGGGCGCGATGAAGCGGGCGCACGCGGTGCTCGATCCCGCCCAGCCCAGCGTCGTCGTCACCGGCTCGATCGCCGAGATGATCGGCGGCGGCGTGACGCCGGAAGGGACCAACATCCAGCGATTCCTGCCGCGCACCATCGACGAGGACCAGTGGCAGACCGCCGACCGGGCGATGCGCTGGCTCTGGCAGGAATACGCCGCCCGGCGCTTCGCCAAGAAGGGCATCCCCCCGCGCCCCGCGCGCAAGGAGGGCGAGCGCCCGCGCGTCAATATCATCGGCCCGGCCTACGGCACCTTCAACATGCCGTCGGATCTCGCCGAGATCCGCCGCCTCGTCGAGGGCATCGGCGCCGAGATCAACCTCGTGTTCCCGCTGGGCTCGCATCTGGCCGACGTGCCCAAGCTCGTCAACGCGGATGCCAACGTCTGCCTCTACCGCGAGTTCGGCCGCCTGCTCTGCGAGGACCTGGAGCGGCCCTACCTCCAGGCGCCGATCGGCGTGCTCTCCACCACCAAGTTCCTGCGCACGCTCGGTGAAATTCTGGGTCTCGACCCGGAGCCGTTCATCGAGCGCGAGAAGCACACCACGATCAAGCCGGTCTGGGACCTGTGGCGCTCGGTGACGCAGGATTTCTTCGGGACTGCCAGCTTCGGCATCGTCGCCACGGAAACCTACGCGCGCGGCGTCCGACATTTCCTCGAAGAGGAGATGGGGCTTCCCTGCACGTTCTCCTTCGCCCGGAAACCAGGCGCGAAGCCGGACAACGCAGCGGTTCGCGAGGCCATCGCAAAAAATCCGCCGCTGGTGCTGTTCGGTTCGTTCAACGAGCGGATGTACGCGGTCGAGAGCGGGTGCCGGGCGGTGTTCGTGCCGGCCTCGTTCCCCGGCGCCATCATCCGGCGCCACACCGGCACGCCGTTCATGGGGTACTCCGGCGCGACCTACCTCGTGCAGGAAGTCTGCAACGCGCTGTTCGACATGCTCTTCCACATCATTCCGCTCGCCCGCGACATGGATGCGGTCGAGGCGACGCCGGCCCGCATGCACCGCGAGCTGCCGTGGGAGGAGCCCGCCCGCGCGCTGCTCGACGAATACGTCGAGCGCCAGCCGGTGCTGGTGCGGATCTCGATGGCCAAGCGCCTTCGCGACGCCGCCGAGCGCGACGCCCGCCGCGACGGCGCCGCGCGCGTGGCCAGCGGCCACGTCGAGACGGCGCACGAGGGCCTGAAGCTCGGAGTCGCCGCATGAGCGCCCCGGCTCAATCCGTTCCCGCCGCTTCGCTCCGGCTTCGTCCGGTCGGATCCGCCCCCACCCCGTCACGCCCGCGCGCCGCGCCGGCATCCGCGCCCAGGAGGAAGTCCATGGCCCGTTCGATGAATACGACGTCGCGCCTGCACCAGGATGAGGTCCAGTTCCGGATGATCCTCGGCGTGACCTACCCGTTCTTCCTCGTGGCGGCGATCGCCGAGCGCGTCGTGCCGGCCCGCGCGTCCGGCCGCCCGGCGCCGCGCCGCTCGGTCTTCGGCGAGGCCAGGACCATGGCGGTCCAGGCCATCTCCTACGCCTTCATGGGCTGACCCTTTCGGGCTGACCTGGGCCGCCGAGCGCGCCCGAGCCCTTCGAGACGCTTCCGTCCGGGAAAACGGGTGGAAGTCCGGTCGTGGCGCATGACGCCGCCACGGCGACCCCCCGCGCGGCGACGCCGCGCGGTCCGCAAACGGAGGACCTTCAACGATGGCCAATCCCGGAACGCTCGAACGGCCGAGCAGCCTGTCGGGGCTGACGGAACCCGAAGCCAAGGAGTTCCATGCGATCTTCCTGACGAGCTTCATCATCTTCACGGCGATCGCCGTGGTCGCCCACA
>NZ_CAXTHR010000224.1:0-4125 GCF_964244095.1 uncultured Methylobacterium sp.
GGCGTGGTGTTCCAGGATTTCCGCCTGCTCGACCACCTCACCACCTACGAGAACGTGGCACTCCCCTTGCGCGTCCAGGGCCGGGCCGAGGCGAGCTACCGCGCCGAGGTGGTCGAGCTGCTGCGCTGGGTCGGATTGGGCGAGCGCATGCACGTGCTGCCGCCGCTGCTGTCGGGCGGCGAGAAGCAGCGCGCGGCGATCGCCCGGGCGCTGATCGCGCGGCCCGACCTGCTGCTCGCCGACGAGCCCACCGGCAACGTCGACCCGAGCCTCGGGCGGCGCCTGCTGCGGCTGTTCCTCGAACTGAACAAGCTCGGCACCTCGGTGATCATCGCCACCCACGATGTCGGCATCATGGATTCCGTCGACGCGCGCCGCATGGTGCTGGGGCAGGGCCGCCTGCGGATCGAGGATTGATGGACGCGACCCGCGACAGGACGAAGCCGCCGCCGGCCCCCGCCGCCGAGCCGGCCCTGCCCCCGGCGCTCCGGCGCAACGCGGCCCTGGTGCCGACCGATTCCGCGGCCAGCCGCTCGCTCGCCGCGGTCATCGCCATCCTCACGTTCCTCGCGGGCCTGTGCGCGGGCGCCGCCGAGATCGTCGCGTCGAGCGCCGGCCAGTGGCAGGGCGCGGTGGCGCAGGAGGTGACGATCCAGGTCCGCCCCGGCCCCGGCCGCGACCTCGACGCCGACATCACCCGGGCCGACGCGATCGCGAAGGCCGAGCCCGGCATCGCGGCGACGCGGGTGTTCTCGAAGGCCGAGGCCGAGCGCCTGCTCGAACCCTGGCTCGGCGCCGGCCTCGACCTCTCGGACCTGCCGGTGCCGCGCCTCATCACCTTGAAGCTCGGGGCGACGCCCGCCGACCTGAAGCACCTGCGTGCGGGGCTCGCCGAGGCGCTGCCGGGGGTCGCGAGCCTCGACGACCACGCGCTGTGGCTGCAGCGGCTCTCGACCGCGGCCAACGCTTTCGTCGGCATCGGCGTCGGCATCGTCGCGCTGGTGCTGGTCGCCACCGGGCTCGCGGTGGCCTTCGCCACCCGCGGCGCGATGGCCGGCAACCGCGAGGTGGTCGAGGTGCTGCACTTCGTCGGCGCCGACGACGACTTCATCGCCCGCGCCTTCCAGCGGCGGTTCTTCGGCCTGGGGCTGCGCGGCGGCATCATCGGCTCGGGCGCGGCGCTCGCCGCCTTCGCGCTCGCCGGCCTCGTCGCGCGCACCTGGCGCTCGGGGCCGGCCGGCGACGAGGTCGAGGCGCTGTTCGGCGCCGTCCGCATCGGCTGGCGGGGCTACGCCAGCGTGCTCGCGATCGGCGTCATCGCCTCGGTGGTCACCGCCGTGATCTCGCGGCTGACCGTGCGGCGCTTCCTGGCCTGAACCCGGCCTCGCGCCGGCGCTCCGCCCCCCCGGAGGGGCTCCGCGCAAGCTCCCCCGTCGCGAAGGCCGGTCACGCCGCAGCGTCCCAGGTCTCGCTGACGCGGCGGCCGTCGCGGGCGAGGTGCGCGCGCAGCACCACGTCGCCCGGCGGCCGCTCGGCGGGGGGGCGCCACTCGACGTAGATGCGCCAGCCCCCGGTCTGCGGGACGGGGGCGGCGACGGGGTCGTGCAGCGTGCCGGCGCTCGCCGAGACCACGGCCGTCATCCCCGCGGCCTGCGCGTCGATCGCGTCGCGCGGCAGGTCCGGCCCGGAAAAGTCGATGCCGTAGAGCCGCCGGCCCGGGCTCGGCGGCTCGGTCGGGCGCAGGCGCTCGGCCGAGCCGACGCGGGTCGAGACCACCCGGGCGAGCGTGCCGGGCAGGACCGGCGTCGGCTCCGCGCCGACCGTGGTCAGGCCGTAGGCGAGCGCGATCGGCCGGCCCGGCAACACCGGCGCGTCCGGCACGAACGCCGCCACGACGTTGTCCATGTATTCCTCGACCGACGGGATCTCGAAGAGCTGCACCGCGCCCGCCGCGAAGGGACCGGGCGCGCCGGCCGCGCCCGCCTCGGGCGCCGGCTCGACCCACAGGCCCGGCCGCGCCTCGTGCCGCGCCTCGACGTCGAGGTAGGCGGAGAAGTTCCGCTCGCGCTGCATCAGCCCGAAGCCGTCGAGCGGCGCGGCGCGGAAGGCCGAGACCTGCGGGTCGCGGCGGCCGTTGACGAGGGGCCGCCACAGCCGCTCGCCGGCGCTGCGCACCACCAGCCCGTCCGAATCGTGGACCTGAGGGCGGAAGTCGTCGAAGGGCTTCGCGCCCCGCGCCCCCGGCCCGTTCTCCCCGTACAGGAACATGCTGGTCAGCGGCGCCAGCCCGAGCTGCGCGATCGGCGTCCGCGGGTGGAGCGCGGCCGTGACCCGCATCCGCGCCGGGTCGCCCGGCGTGATCTCGAAGCGGTAGGCGCCGGCGAGGCTCGGGCTGTCGAGGAGCGAGAGCACGGTGATGGCGCGGGCGTCGTCCTCCGGCTCGCAGATCCAGTGGGCGGTGAAGTCGGGGAACTCCTCACCCGCGGCCGAGCCGGTGCCGATGGCCGCGGCGCGCGCCGAGAGCCCATATTCCTGGCCCTCGCCCCGCAGCCGGAAATACGAGGCGCCGAGGAACACCAGGAACTCCTCCTGGAAGCCCGGCGGCCGGCCGGGCGGCGTCTCGGTCGCGGCAAAGTGCAGGCGGAAGCCGGCAAAGCCGAGCCCGGCCGGGAAGCTTCGGCCGGCGAGCGCCCCGCCGAGATCGAACAGCCCCGGATCGTAGGCGAGGGGCCGCGCGGGGCCGGATCGCGGCTGCACGAAGAGCGCGCAGCGCCTGCGCTGCAGGAAGCCGCGGTGGAAGAGCTGCGCGCTGAAACAGCGCCCGAGGCGCAACGCCGCCGCCGGGCGGAACACGATGGCGCGGTACTGGTCGTAGGTGAGCGCAGCGAGCGGGCCCGGCAGGTCCTCCGGCGGGCCGACGTAGGGCGCAGCGGCCAGCCGCCCGGCCATCGTGGCGACATCCGCGAAGGTCGTCGCCACGCCTCGGGCCCCTTCGCCGGACGCATCTCCCGCCCCTTGGGCCATCGTTCGGGCCCCATTCAGATCGACGACGCTAGGGACGAGGCTGCCGACGGCCGCGGTCAGGGCGGTGCGAAGGACGCGGCGACGGGAGGGGGATTCGGCATCGCCGGGCTCCGCCCGGGCCGGCCGGCCACGTCCCGGCCCGTCACCCCGCGCCGCGCCGTCCCCCGGCTCCCGCGACGGGGGCCGGCCTTCCTCACGCTCGGGTTCGATGCGCTCCATGCCGTCCATGCGTCCCATCACCACGCCGCCCGCCGCCGAATCCGTCCCTCATGTCGAGGCTTGGCAGCTCGGAGGCAAGGACCAAGGCGAGGACGCCGGCAAGGACGTCGGCACGGGAAACGATCCCAAGGGTCTGCTGTGGCGGCGCCTCGCCCTGGCCGTGCCGTCCCTGGCGACGGGGGGGGTGATCGCGGCGCTGGCGGCGCTGGCCTACCCGGCCGAGGGCTGGCTCGCCCGCGTCGTGCTCGTGTTGTTCGCGGTGGTGATGACGTGGCAGTCGTTCGTGGCCTGGCAGTACCTCTACGGCCTGATCGCGGCGGCGCTGGGCGACCGGGCGAAGTCGGCGCTGGAGCGCCGCGCGGAGACGGTGCCGGCCCGCGCCTCCGGCCTGTCGCGCACCGCGGCCGTGGTCGCGATCCACGCCGAGGACGCGGTCGCGGTGTTTTCCGCGCTCCGGGTGATGGCGCGCTCCCTGGCGCGGGAGGACGCGCGGGGCGACGACATCGACCTGTTCGTCCTCTCCGACACCCGCGACGGGGCGATCGCCGCGGTGGAGGAGCACGAATTCGCCCGCATCCAGGCGTGGCGCGAGACCTCCGGCCCCGGCATCCCGCGCATTCGCTACCGCCGGCGCAAGGCGAACACCGGCCGCAAGGCCGGCAACATCGCCGATTTCTGCGCCGGCCACGGGACGGAGTACGACTTCATGATCGTGCTCGACGCCGACAGCCTGATGACCGGGGCTGCGATGCGCCGCCTCGCGCGGCTGATGGAGGAGAGCCCGACCACGGGGCTGATCCAGACCGTCTCGTATGCCGCCGGCCGCGACACCCTGTTCGCCCGCATCCAGCAATTCGCCGTGCGCCTCTACGCGCCGCTGGC
>NZ_CAXTHR010000225.1:0-4093 GCF_964244095.1 uncultured Methylobacterium sp.
CCGCGCAGCACCGGCTCGACCGCCTGGAACACGTCCTCCTGCGTGACGAAGCTCATCTCGATGTCGAGCTGGTAGAACTCGCCTGGGCTCCGGTCGGCCCGCGCATCCTCATCGCGAAAGCACGGCGCGATCTGGAAGTAGCGGTCGAAGCCCGCGATCATCGTGAGTTGCTTGAACTGCTGCGGGGCTTGGGGCAGCGCGTAGAACTTTCCGGGGTGGACGCGGGACGGCACGAGGTAGTCGCGCGCACCCTCGGGGCTCGACGCGGTCAGGATCGGGGTCTGGAACTCGAAGAAGCCGCCCTCGCGCATGCGGCGGCGCAAGCTGTCGACGATCGCGCCGCGCTTCATGATGTTGGCGTGCAGCTTCTCGCGGCGGAGATCCAGGAAGCGATAGCGCAGCCGCGTCTCCTCGGGATATTCGAGGTCGCCGAACACCGGCAGCGGCAGCTCGGCTGCTGCGCCCAGCACCTCCAGCGCGTCGATATAGACCTCGACCGTCCCGGTCGGCAGATCCGGGTTCTCGGTGCCGGCCGGCCGCGTGCGCACGCGCCCGTCGAGGCGCACGACCCATTCCGAGCGCACGGCGTCGGCCGCCGCGAAGGCCGGCGAGTCCGAATCCACCACGCATTGCGTCCGGCCGTAATGGTCGCGCAGGTCGATGAACAGCACGCCGCCGTGGTCGCGCACGCGGTGGCACCAGCCGGACAGGCGGACGGTCTGCCCGACGTCGGACGGGCGGAGCGCCCCGCAGGTGTGGGTACGGTAACGGTGCATCGCGGAAGCCTTGGGATTGAAGGGCGGCACCATTCACGCGAGGGGGTCGAAGTCAAGCACGCGCGGAAATACGGCCCCGATTCCCTACCGGAACAGGCCGCCGACCCCCATATCATCTCCATGAACGAACACGTGTTTTCCGACTTCCGGCCTCCCGCGGACACGCATCCCGGAGCAGGCGGGCCGGCATGGCGCGTCCTGCCGCTGGATGGCCGCTTCGCGCTCGTATACGAGGACGGGCAGGGCGTCTGGAGCAGCCGCATCCTCGAGGCGCGGGAGCTGAAGCTCGGTCCGGGGCGAACGCTGCTCGGCGGCATCGACCGGGCGCGCGGCGGATACCGCGGCTTCCGGGTCGATCGCATCCGGCGGCTCACCGATGCCGCGACCGGGGAGCGGATCGAAGCCGGCATCCTCGACCGCCTCCTCGACCGCGCCGAGGCGCAGCGTCGCGCGGATGCGGTGCGCATCCGCGCCCGCCGCCGCGAACGCGGGCGCGCTGAGCGACGGGCGGCGTAGGGCGATAGATGGGGATGTCGGGGGCGCCCGCTCCCTTTTACGCCAAACCTCCGATATAGCCGATCGGATGGACCTGATCAGTACGACGCAGGCGCTCACAGACGCCTGCGACCGCTTCGCCGCGCAGAGCTTCGTGACCGTCGACACGGAGTTCATGCGCGAGACCACCTATTACCCCAAGCTCTGCCTGATCCAGATGGCGGGGCCGGACGGCACCGGCGTGCTGGTCGATCCGCTCGCGCCGGGAATCGACCTCAAGCCCTTCCTCGACCTGATGGCGCACGCGCGCGTGGTGAAGGTGTTCCACTCCGCCCGGCAGGATCTGGAGATCATCTGGCTGATGGGGGGGCTGCTGCCGCAGCCGTTCTTCGACACGCAGGTCGCCGCGATGGTGTGCGGATACGGCGATTCCGTCTCCTACGAGCAACTCGTCAACGACGTGGCCAAGGCCAAGATCGACAAGTCTTCGCGCTTCACCGACTGGTCGCGGCGCCCGCTGTCCGACGCGCAGCTCGTCTACGCGCTTTCGGACGTGACCCACCTCGTCACCGTCTACGAAACGCTCGCGGCCGAACTCGTGCGCACCGATCGCGGGCTGTGGCTCGACGAGGAGATGGGCGTGCTGACCGCGCCCGAGACCTACCGGGCCGACCCCGCGCAGGCGTGGCGCCGGCTCTCGGGGCGGATGCGCAAGCCCCGCGAGATCGCGGTGCTGATGGAGGTCGCCGCCTGGCGCGAGCGCGAGGCGCAGACCCGCAACGTGCCCCGCGGGCGCATCCTCAAGGACGAGGCGGTGATCGACGTCGCGACCTCGGCCCCGCGCAACGTCGAGGCGCTCGGGCGCCTGCGCTCGATCCCTGCCGGCTTCGAGCGGTCGCGCACCGGCGCCGACATCCTCGCGGCCGTCGAGCGCGGCTTCGCGCGCGATCCGGGCGAGATCGTGCTGCCCGAGCGCGGGCGCGGACGCAACGGCGGCAACGGCGCCCTCGTGGAACTGCTGAAGGTGCTGCTCAAGGCGGTCTGCGAGACCGAGGGCGTGGCCCCGAAGATCATCGCGACAGTCGACGACCTCGAAGCGGTGGCCGACGACGACGCGGCCGACGTGCCCCTGCTGCAAGGCTGGCGCCGGGAGCTGTTCGGCCGCAAGGCGCTCGACCTGAAGCACGGCCGCCTCGCGCTCTCGGCCGAAGGCGGGCGCATCGTAGTCCGCGACCTCGCCTGACGACCGGGCCGCGGTTTCGTCAGGGCACGCAACGGCCGGGTCAGGGCGCGGTGGACCGAAGGTCCAGGACCGGCTGGCCGGCCCCGCCATCCCCCGCAGCGATTCTCGGGATCAGTCGCCGGCGAAAAAATGCCGCTCTCCGTCCCAGGCTCGGCTCGCATGCGGCGTGAAGGCGCAGATCCGGCAAGAAAACGCCGGACCGCCAGGGACTGCGATGCCACGGATCAAGCGTGACCATTTCGCATTGCGGCCGACGCCGGGATGCCCGGGAATCGGGTCCATATTGCCCCGAACGGTTCGCCGTCGTGCTCTGCACGCATGATCTTCCACATCTCGAAAGATCATGATGCAGGAAATGCATGCGCTGATGCGTTCGCGACGCGTTGAAGCAGAACCTAGACTTTCCGTTTGTGCGCCGCACAATTAGTTTTTGCGTTGCACTACGAACGAACAGCTTTCGAACGGGAGCTGGCGACTTGCGCACAACCGTATCGGAGCCTTCCGAAGCGAGTTGACGACGCTCAAAATTCTCTTAGAGTTCGATCAAGCTTCGGTTTCGAGGGGGCCGCCCCAGGGATGGCGGCCTCTGGCTCGGCGACCACGCATCGCCGATTTCCTCGCCCGCTACGGAAGCGCATCGATCCCTGTCGCAAACAGTCAGGTCAGGTCATCCTTTCGCGATCTGCGTCGCGGCCGGACGGCTTCAAAGATCTGTCGGAGGAATACACATGAGAGCGGTTCATCTTCTCGCACTCGGCGCAGGATTGGCGGCATCCGCCCCGGCCCTGGCCGACGACCTGATGCAGCATCTGGCAAACCCCGCCGAGCAGGTTCTGCAAACGGTCGACTACGCCAACACGCGCTACTCGAAGCTCGATCAGATCAACGCCTCGAACGTGAAGAGCCTCCAGGTCGCCTGGACGTTCTCGACCGGCGTTCTGCGCGGCCACGAGGGCTCCCCGCTCGTCGTGGGCAACATGATGTACGTCCACACCCCCTTCCCGAACATCGTCTACGCGCTCGACCTCGACAAGGAAGCCAAGATCGTCTGGAAGTACGAGCCGAAGCAGGACCCGTCGGTGATCCCGGTGATGTGCTGCGACACGGTCAACCGTGGGCTGGCCTACAACGACGGCGCGCTGATCCTGCACCAGGCCGACACGACGGTGGTGTCCCTCGATGCCAAGACCGGCAAGGTGAACTGGTCGGTGGTCAACGGCGACCCGAAGAAGGGCGAGACCAACACCGCCACGGTTCTGCCGGTCAAGGACAAGATCATCGTCGGCATCTCGGGCGGCGAGTTCGGCGTGCAGTGTCACGTCACGGCCTACGACGCCAAGACCGGCAAGCGCGTCTGGCGCGGCTACTCGGTCGGCCCGGACGACCAGATGCTGGTCGACCCGGAGAAGACCACCCATCTCGGCAAGCCGGTGGGCAAGGACTCCTCGACCTCGACCTGGGAAGGCGACCAGTGGAAGACTGGCGGCGGCTGCACCTGGGGCTGGTTCTCCTACGATCCCAAGCTCGACCTGATGTACTACGGCTCGGGCAACCCCTCGACCTGGAACCCGAAGCAGCG
>NZ_CAXTHR010000226.1:0-3951 GCF_964244095.1 uncultured Methylobacterium sp.
CATCAGCGTGCCGGTGGTGGCGTAGAGGTCGGTGCGCCAGCGCGGCGTCGCGTTCATGTAGCCGGCGACATTTTCTGCCGTGGCGTCGCCCGCGTCCATCTTGCCGTTGAGCGACGAGAACTCGGCAAGCGTCAGGTCGCTGGTGCAGCACTTGGCCGAGGCCTTGGCGCCGGTCGCCGGGTCGGCCGGCCGGAACCCTTGCGTGCACTTGGCCGCGAGCTCCGGCCGGGCGAGGATGTCGGTGGTAGTGTGCAGGTCGCACTGGGCATGGCGGCAGACGAGCTGCCGGTCCCGGGTGAAGGCGACGTCGCACTCGATCACGCCCGCGCCCATGCGCGCAGCGGCGAGCACGCCCTCGCGGGTGTGCTCGGGGAACTGCAGGGGCGCGCCCCGGTGCGAGATCGAGAAGGTCCGCGTCGTGTAGGGCCGCCCGACGCCGCAGGCCGCGAGGCGGTCCTTCAGCGGGCCGGGCTTCATGCTGTCCACGAGGTAGAACGGGCGCGGCCCGAGCTGGGCGGGCGCCTGGGCCTGCGCCGCCGCACAGCCGGCGACGATCAGGCCGGCGACGACGGCCGCCCGCGTCCCCGCCCGCGTCCCCGTTGCATGCCTGTCTGCTCTCATCGGTCCGTCTCTCCGTCCGGGACGGCCGTGGAATAGGGCGGTGCCGTGACGGCACCGTGAAGGCGTGCCGGCCGCCCGGCCGGCGGTTGCGCCGCGCGCGGCCGGCACGGCGCCGGGGCCGCTCAGCGCGGCGTCGGCCGCCAGTCCGGCGGGGCCATCTCGAAGCCCTCGAAGCGGAAGGCCGGGGAGACCGTGCAGCCGACGAGCGTCCAGGCGCCCAGGCTCGTCGCCGTCTGCCAGTGGCCCGTCGGCACCACGAATTGCGGACGCTGCCCGCGCAGGAGGTCGGGACCGAGATGGTGGGCGGCGGCGTCGTGGCCGTTCGGGCTCACGCTGAGCACGAGCGGCGCGCCCGCGTGCCAGTGCCAGATCTCGGCGGCGTCGACCCGGTGCCAGGCCGAGACCTCGCCCACGTCGAGCAGGTAGTAGATCGCGCTGCCGGCCGAGCGGCCGTCTACCGCGCGGGGATCGCGGAACGTCTCGCGATAATGCCCGCCCTCCGGGTGCGGCTTCAGCCCGAGCGCCGCGATCACCTGGGCCGCCGTCATGTCGCCTGCCATGTCCCGTCCTTCGAAAGCCTCGGCCTTCCGCCGAGGGATGCATCGGATCGCGCCCGCGCCGCCCGGTCTTCCCGGACGGCCCGACCGTCCTCGCGGATCGGCCGGCTACTCGGCGATGGCGCCCTGCGGCACCTGGAATCCGGGTGGGGCCTTCGGCGCCGCCGTGGCCCGCGCGCCCTTGCGCGGCGGCGGCTTGCCGTCTCCCTCGGCGTTCCTCTTGCCGTCCCCTTTGCCGTCCCTGCGCGCGGCCACCGGCGGTGCCTTCACGGCCGGCGCCTCGGTGCATGCGCGGAACGCCAGGGTGGCCAGCGGCGCGCCGTCCTCGGCGACGATCGCCAGCGGATCGGGGAGATCGGGCAGCGCCGCCTCCCAGCGGATCGGCGCGCCGAGTTGCGCCTCCAGGGCGCCGGGTGCGCCGCCGCGGCGCAGCGTCGTGAGATCGGGGCCGTAGGCGGTGGCGGGCCTGGCCCCGATGACCACCTGCAGCACCTGCGTCACCTCGGGCGTCAGCGGCCGCAGCGGGTTGTCGACGCGGACGCGGCCGATCCGCGTCACGAAGATCCCGAACCCCTTCTCGCCCTCGTAGCGCGCCGCCCGCGCGCCGCAGGGCTGGAGCGCCGCGAGGTTGGCCGCCGCCGTCGGCGGTTCCTGGCCAGGAAGCGTCTGGGCAGCGGGCGCCTGGGCCGGCGGCGGCACGCCCTGGGCCCGGGCGGGACCGGCGGCGAGGCCGGCGGCGAGCCACGCCGCGCGGAACACCGCCCTCATCGCGCGGCGTCTCCGGTGGGGCCGTGCCCGGCGATGCGCCGCGGCGCGTCCGCCTGCGCGGGCCGCCGGATCGGATCGAGGTCGAGCACCGCGGCGGAGCGGTCGATCGGGCTCTCCGGCGGCCCGATCTCGGCGAGCAGCAGGGCCTCGTCCTCGGCGTCGAGGTCGCTGTCCATGCGCAGCGCGCCGCGCCGGCCGCGCCGGGCGAGCGCGGCGACCACGACGCCGGCGGCCGCGCAGGCCGTGACGGCCGCCAGGATCACGAAGGTTTCCATCGCGCCCAGCGTTACCCGAAGGCGCGCGCGCATGCACCCTCGCGGATCGCCGGGCCGACGGCGACGGAACGGTCCTTGCGTCGAGGGAACGGCCCGCCATACGCCGCCCCACGGCGCGGCCGCCCCGGCACCGGCGCCGGTGCGAAAAACCCTCCCGGAGCCCGACCGACCGATGCGAACGGACGACCATCGCGACCCGGAGGAGCTCGAAGGGCATCTCGTCGGGCTGATCGAGGCCTCCCGCGAGCAGGCGAGCGAGGACCCGTTCCGCAATCCCGTGCTCGCGGTGACGCTGGCGATCACCCGCCGCTTCGACCGGGGCGAGATCACGGAAGCCGACCTCGACGCGCTGTTCGTGCGCCTGCGCGCGCAGGCGCTCACCGACCGCGCGGCGCGGCTGCGCGCCTATGTCGGGATCGAGGTGGCGCCCGACGCCGATGCCGCGATGCCGGCGCGCCTCGTCGCGGCGGTGCCGGACCGGCCCGGCGCCTTCGAGGGCTTTCGCGAGCAGATCGCGCGCACGGCGTTCGCCGTGGTGTTCACCGCGCACCCGACCTTCGGCATGCCGAGGGCGGTGGCAGCCCTGATCGCCGAGGCCGCGAGCCTCGGCGACCCGGATGCGCGCAAGCCCTTGATGGAGCGGGCCGCCCTGCTCTCGACGCGGCCCGACGCGCCGATCACGCTCGACGGCGAGTTCGAGCAGGCGTGCGTGGCGGCCAACCACGGCCGCGAGGCGCTCGACGCCTTCAACGGCGCGCTGCTCGACGCGGCGCGCGCGCGCTGGCCCGACCGCTGGACCGAGCTGGTGCCGCGCCCCTTCGCCATCGCGAGCTGGGTCGGTTGCGACACCGACGGGCGCACCGACATCGGCTGGTGGGACACGCTGCGCTACCGCCTCGAATCCAAGCGCATGCAGCTCGACCGGGTGATGCGCCACCTCCCCGCCATCCCCGCGACGGGGGTGGTGCGGGGGCTGGCCGAGGGCGCGCTCGCCGCGGTCAACCGCCAGCTCGCGGTGGCGCCGCGGCTCGGGACCAAGCCGTCGCTGGAGGCGGTGCACCGCTTCGCGCTGGCGCTGATCATCGAGCGCGAGCGGGCGCAGACCGATTCCGGCGCGCTGCTCGCGGGGCTGGCCGGCGCGATCACCGCCGCGGAGCACGACGGCGACCGGCGCACCATCGCGGTGCTGCGCGCCGGCATCGCCACGCACGGGCTCTCGAACGCGCTGCCGCATTTCCGGCTCAACGCCAGCCAGATCCACAACGCCGTGCGGCGCGTGATCGACCTCGAAGGCGAGCCGGCCGACGCCGCGCAGCGCCGCTCGCACCTCTCGGCGATCCACACCCTGCTCAACGACGTGCAGCCGGTCTCGGTGGATTTCGGGGCGCTGGCCGCCGAGCGGGCGTCGGCCGCGCGGCTGATGATGACGATCGCGCAGATCCTCAAGCACGTGGACGGCACGCACCCCGTGCGCTTCCTCATCGCCGAGACCGAGACCGGCTACACGCTGCTGGCCGCCCTGTGGCTGGCGCGGCATTACGGCATCGCCGACAAGCTCGAGATCACGCCGCTGTTCGAGACGGCGAGCGCGCTGGAGCAGGGCATCCGCGTGCTCGACGACGCGCTGCGCAACCCGCACTGGCGCCGCCACCTCCAGCGCATCGGCCGCCTCACCGTGCAGTTCGGCTACTCGGATTCCGGCCGCTACGTCGGCCAGCTCGCCGCCACCT
>NZ_CAXTHR010000227.1:0-3847 GCF_964244095.1 uncultured Methylobacterium sp.
CCGCCGCCGTTGGTGCCGAGCATCTTGATCGCGACCTGGCTCGCCACGGGCCCGACCGCGATGGTCTGCTTGGCACCCTCCAAGGTGGTCACGTCGACGTAGGCGCCGAGCGTCTGCGGGATGCCCTCGAACACCAGGAACAGCGTGTAGAGGATGCAGATCGGCAGCAGCACGTAGAGGACCGCCCGGGTCATATCGACCCAGAACGAGCCGATCGTGCCGGTCGAGGCGCGGGAAAACCCGCGGATCAGCGCGACCGCTACCGCCATGCCGGTGGCGGCCGAGAGGAAGTTCTGGTGCGTCAGCCCCAGCATCTGCGTCAGGTAGGACAGCGTGCTCTCGCCGCCGTAGGACTGCCAGTTGGTGTTGGTGATGAAGCTCGCCGACGTGTTGAAGGCGAGGTCCGGCGCCACCGCGGCCTGCTCGGCCGGGTTGAAGGGCAGGACCGCCTGCAGGCGCAGGATCGCGTAGAGGATCGCGAAGCCGAACACGTGGAAGAGGATCACGGCGCCGGTATAGGCGAGCCAGTGCTGTTCCTGGGCGCCGTCGATTCCGGAGACGCGGTAGAGCCCGCGCTCGATCGGAGCGAGCACGGGCGAGAGGAGCGTGCGCTCGCCCGTGAAGACGCGGGTCATGTAGCCGCCGAGCGGGCGCACGAGCGCCAGCACGACCGCGCAGTACAGCGCGATCTGAATCCAGCCGTTGAGGGTCATGGCAGAAGGTCCTTCAGAACCGCTCGGGGCGGACGAGGGCGTAGGTGAGGTATCCGAGCAGCCCCAGGGTCGTGAGGGCGCCGAGCGCGAGGTCGAGGGTCATGGCGCGCGCCTCTAGAGCCGCTCGCACAGGTCGGCGTAGCCGACCGTGAGGGCGAAGAAGGCGATGCCCGTGACGATGAAGACGATGTCGAGCATGAGACGCTCAGCTCCGGTCAAGTTGACGCGCAAGGCCGTCCCGGACGGGCGATGTCTTCCGGGGGGACGTTGCTTGTGGCGGAGCGATAATGGCCGGGAAGCGCATACGAATGCGAGACGGACCGAAGACCTATTTTATAAGGATCGCGTTAGGATTCCGATGTGCTGAGCGGGCTGGGACAGTCCTTGGCCGGGAGAGCCCGCAGGCAACCGGCACTTGGAACGTTTTCCATGATCCCCGGATCACGGAAAACGTTCCAAGCCTTTGTGCGGTCGCTTTTTCTTCACGCGAGCCGGCATCCACCTCGCTGGAAAATGCTCTGGCACCCGCGACGACCGGCTCCCTGCACCGATCCGCAGAATTCGGGGCATTGGACCGGGCCGTCGAGGCGGTCGGTACGCGCGCAGGCGGTCTTCCAGGCGCGTCGGTCGAACCGCACGACGGCGCAGCCCCCGTTCCGAAAACCCGTAAACGGCGTGCCGCAGGCCTGGCATGCGCCCTTCAGGGGAGCGAGGCGCAAGTGCTCCGCGCGACCGGGCCGTGAACCGTGCGCGCGCCCGTCATCCGATCCCGTGCGGTCGTCCATGCACGCACGAGGAACGAGGCTTTCGTCGAGGACCGCGCGACGGATGCCCGGCGGGGCCCGCGTCGCGTCGTCCATGACGTGCCGCGGGCCGGCCCCGGGCCTCGGCCGAACCGCGGGGCCGATGCCCGTGGGCAACGGCTGAAGCGGCGTGCCGCGGACCGCCGCCGCGACGACCGCTCGCGAACCGTCCCGGCCGCCTTCGGGACCCCAAAGTTCGCTACGGCTCATGGTTGCGCGGTCGCACGACCTTCGGCGACCGCAGGCAGGTTGAGCAGGGCGAGCGGGTTGGAGCTTCCGCCCAGCATCGTCGCGGGCATGGTTCCGTTCCACCGATGCGCGGTCTCGTAGGCCACGACCCCCGGATTGGACGCGACCGCGGACCCGACCTGCTGGATGATCCGTGCCTCGGCCTCGCCGGTGAGGGTCGTCGCCTGCGCCGCGCCCTCGGCGCGCAGGATCGCCGCCGCGCGTTGGGCGCGGGCCTGGGCCACGGCCGCCTCCGCGTCGCCGTTGGCCTGCGCGATCCGCACCGCGGCCTGGGCGGCCGCCTGGACCTTGGCCTGCTCGCCCTCGTAGCGGACCTTGGCCACCGTGTTCTCCGCGCGGATGGCGTCGTTCTTGGCCTGGACGGCGGCCTCGACCGAGGCCTGGAAGCTCGGGCTGTAGGTGATGCTGCTCAATTGCAGGTCGGTGATCTCGAGACCGAAGATGCCGCTGAGGGCCTCCGAAACGTTCTTGGTGATCTGCGCGATGATCTGTTCGCGGTTGGCGGATATGCCGACCGTGTTCTGGGTCGAGAACACGCGCAGCACCCGATCCGCGAGCACCGGGCGGATGTTCTCGGAGATATCGACGTTGCCGGTCCGGCCGACGCCGTAGAGCAGCTTCAGGACCGCGCTCGCCGGGATGCGGTAGGAGATGCCGAGGCTCACGCTCACCGCCTGGTTGTCGACGGTGTAGACCGTCAGGCCGTTCAGCTTGAAGGTGTCGAGACTGGTCTGGATGTGGTCCACGACGTCGATGAAGGGCATCTTCGCATGGAGGCCGGGGCCCACGGGCGCATCCGTGATCACCGTTCCGAGCCGCCTCACCCCGGCCATCTCCGTCGGCTGCACGACGTAGAAAGTGCCGGACAGGACGGCCACGGCCGCGCCGACCACCACCACGCCGATGCTCAGGGCGCGCGTCACGGCGGGGGGAAGCTGGGGCGGACGGAATTGCGCAGGCGGCGGCGCGCCCCAGGGTCCCTTCTCGGTGGGCATGTCTGCTTCCTTCGCGCGGCCGTCACAGGGGGGCAAGCCCTCGCCGGCCTAGGTGCGCCCTTGACGATCGAAGCGGAAGTAGTGCCCAGGACCGATATTCGTTACGACGATGCGACCAAACATCCTTCCTGATGATTTATTTACAGGGGTGCTGTTTTTATTTATGACTTCCTTATACGTCCCCTGATCTTGATCCAGCGTCGCGCAGAGCCGTCGACGTGACGAGGGCTGCGTCATCGCCTCCCGTCCTTGCGCGGTTCTGATTCGGCTGCCTCGTTCGCAGGGCGGGCCGAAGCGATCCTGCCCGTGACGCCGTGCCGGTCCTCGGAGACCGCGTCGGCGGCGCCACCTTCGTAATGGCGTTCGCCGCCGCGCTGCCGGTCGGGGCGGTGGTGATGGCGGTCGCTCGGCTCGCCGGCCGGCCCTGCTCGCGGGCGGGATCATCGCGGCGGCGGGATGCCTCTCAAGTCGCCCGCCGCCAGACCTGCCCGTGATACACGAACCTCTCCCCCTCGCTCGCCAGCGCCGCGAGGCCGGTGAAGGCCGGGTCGTGGACGGTGATGACGCTGGTGGGGATCGCCTGCATCATCGCAGAGAACGGCGCCTTGCGCTCGAAGGCCGCGCGGAATCCGCCGGCGTCGAGCAGCTTGACGATCCGCGGGGCGATGCCGCCGCCGATGTAGACGCCGCCGGTGGCGAGGAACGTCAGCGCGAGGTCGCCGCAGACCCGCCCGAGCAGGCGCCCGAACAGCGCCAGCGCCTCCGCCGCGTGCGGGTCGGAGGCGTCGAGCCCGGCCTGGGTGATCGCCGCCGGCGTGCGCTTCTCGGCCGGCTCGCCGGTACGGACGTGGCGCACCGCCGCGTGCAGGCGCGCGAGACCGGGGCCGGACAGCACCGCCTCGACGGTGATCCGGCCCTCGACCCGCTCCAGCGCGTGCCAGACCGTCTCCTCGAAGGCATCCGCGGGACCGAGATCGGCGTGGCCGGCCTCGGTCGAGACGATGGCGAGGCTGTCGGAATACGGCACCAGCGCCGCGGCGCCGAAGCCGGTGCCGGGGCCGAGCACCACGCGGGCGCCGCCGGGCAC
>NZ_CAXTHR010000228.1:0-3806 GCF_964244095.1 uncultured Methylobacterium sp.
CGGGAGAGGGGAGCGCCGTATCCGGAGAGGTCGCTCCCCTCTCCCGACCCTCGCTGACGCGAGGGCCACCCTCTCCCGCAGAGGGGAGAGGGAAGGCGCGGCGCCGTGGGGCTTAGACTAACGGAGTTCGCCGTGCCGAGCCTCGTCGCGGTGGTCGTCGCGCATGACAGCGCCGAGGTGCTGCCGGGTTGCCTCGCGGCGTTGGCCGCCGAGCACGTTCCGGCGGTCGTCGTCGACAATGCCAGCCGCGACCGCTCGGCGGAGATCGCCGAGGACGCGGGCGCGCAGGTGATCCGCAACGCTCGCAACGACGGCTACGGCCGGGCGAACAACGCCGGCGTGCGCGCGGCCCTCGGCGCCCGCCACGTCCTGATCCTCAACCCCGACGTGACGCTGCGTCCGGGCGCCGCCGACGCGCTGCTCGCGGCGGCGGAACGCTGGCCGGACGCCGGGCTCTACGCACCGCGGATCGTCGAGCCGGACGGCCGCTTCTTCTACCAGCCGCGCTCCCTGCTTTCGCCCTACCTCATCAATCCTGAAGGCCGGCGCGACCCGCCCGAGGGCGATGCCTGCGCGCCGTTCCTCTCGGGCGCCTGCCTGATGGTCGAGCGGCGATTCTTCCTCGAGATCGGTAGCTTCGACCCGAAGATCTTCCTGTTCTACGAGGACGACGACCTCTGCCGCCGCGTGGCCGATTCGGGGCGCGCCCTGGTCCACGTCCACGGCGCCGAGGTCCTGCACGGACGCGGGCGCTCCTCGGCGCCGGAGCGCGGCCGGGTCTTCCGCAGCCGCTGGCATCAGGCATGGTCGCGCGCCTACGTCGCCCGGAAATACGGGCTGTCGGACCCCATCCTGCTCGGCCTCGCTGTCAACGCGCTCAAGGCGGCGCTCTCCGCGCTGATCCTGCGTCGGGCCGGGATCGAACGTTACGGCGGTTCGGCCGCGGGAGCCCTCGCGGCCCTGCGCGGCCGCGGCGCGCTGGCCCGCGAGGGCCTGGAATGAGCCGCGCGCCGACGGTCGCCGAGGCGCTCGCCCGGCCGCGGAACGGGTTCTCCGGCCTTCGCCTCGCGCTGGCGCTGGCGGTGGTGGTCTCGCACGCCGCCAGTGTCGTGAGCGGCAGCGCCCTCGACGAACCTCTTGCCCGCGCCACCGGCTTCACCCTGGGCGAGCATGCGGTGAACGGCTTCTTCGCGGTCTCGGGCTTCCTCGTCACCATGAGCTTCGATCGGCGCGGCCTCGTCGATTACCTGCTCGCGCGGACCCTGCGCATCCTGCCGGGCCTCGTGGCCGCGACGCTGCTGATCGCGCTGGCGCTCGGGCCCGCGATGAGCACGCTGCCGGTAAGCGAATACCTTCACGATACCGGAACCTGGCGCTTCGTCCGCGGCACGCTGACCACCTTCAAGAGCCATGCGGCGCTGCCCGGCGTCTTCCCCGACAACCCCTATCGCAGCCCGCTCGGCACGGTCTGGACCCTGAAATACGAGGTGCTGTGCTATCTCGGCGTGGTCGCCGCCGGGCTGCTCGGGGCTTTGCGCCGGCCCTCTGCCCCGGCGCTGCTCGCCGCGGGCTTCGCGGCGGCCCTCCTGATCGCCGACGCGACCCATCCCGACCTGCGCAAGGGGCTGGAGACGGCGTTGCGCCTGCCGCTGATCTTCTGCGTGGGGGCCGCCCTCTATGCCGGCCGCGAGACCGCGCGCCTGTCGGCGCTTCCCCTCGTCGTCCTCGCGCTCGCCTGCCTCCTGGCGCGGCAGACGCCGCTCTACCGCACGCTTCTGTTCGTCGCAGAGGGCTACGGCGCCGTCTGGCTCGGCTTGTCGCCGTGGCTTGCAAAAAGAATCTTCGACCCGCCGGCCGATCTTTCCTACGGGATCTACCTCTACGGCTGGCCGATCCAGCAGAGCCTGCACGCGCTCTGGCCGGCGGCCTCCGCGACGCTGCTGCTCCTGCCGGCCCTCGCCTTGACGATCCCGGTCGCGACGCTCTCCTGGTACGGCATCGAGCGCCCGGCGCTCCGGCTCAAGGCACGGGCGCTGGGTCGGCGCACCCTCGGCACCATCGAGCCGGCGGGGCCGTGAGCGCCCTCCCCCCGGCTGCAGCGCGCGCCCATGCGGCCCGGGTCCTCGCGGAGCACGGGTTTCGGGAGGTCGCGCGCAACACAAGCGGCGACAGCCTCTACCTTCAGCCGGAGGGTTACGCCTTCGCCCTGCGCCTCTCGAACCACTCTCGAACCCCGAAGCAGCGGCAGCGGCGCACCGACGTGCTCGCGAGCCTCGTCATCCGCGAGCCCCGCAGCCCCGAGCAGGTCGCGGCGCTGGTCGCCGGGGCGGTGCGGGATTTCATGCTGGCCCGCGCACGACGCGAGGCTCAGACCTCGGGCGCGGCGTCGCGGAAATAGGGCTCGACCGGACCCTTCAGCTTCACCGTCATCGGGTTGCCGGCGCGGTCCAGCGTCTTGCCGGCGCTGAGGCGGACCCAGCCCTCGCTGACGCAGTATTCCTCGACGTTGGTCTTCTCGATGCCCTTGAAGCGGATGCCGATGCCGCGCTCCAGGACGGTCTCGTCGTAGAACGGGCTGTTCGGGTTCACCGCGAGGCGGTCGGGCGGGGTGTCGGACATCGGGCAGGCTCTCGGGGCAGGCTTTCGGGGTGAAGACGCTCGAAGGATCGGGCCGCCGGTAAGGGATTCACGCCGGCGGCGCAACGGCGCGGACGGCGGAGATCAACGCGGCGATGCGCCCGCTCTGCAGCAGCGGCACCAGCCGCGACACCTCGGCGTGCGGCAGGTCCCACCACGCGCAGGCGACGAGCGCCGCGACCGTCGCGTCGTCGAAGCGGGTGCGCACGACCCGCGCCGGGTTTCCGGCGGCGACCGCGTAGGGCGGCACGTCGCGGCTGACGACGGCGTGGGCCGCGACCACGGCCCCGTGCCCGACCGTGACGCCGGACAGGATCGTGCAACCGGAACCGAGCCAGACGTCGTGCCCGATCGCCACGTCCCCGCGGGAAGCGTGGTAGGCGGGCGGTGCGTCCGCGTCCGGCCACAGGCCACGCATCGCCGCGAACGGATAGGTCGAGGCCCAGTCGAGGCGATGGTCGCCGCCGAGCAGGATCTCGACCTTGTCGGCGATGGAACAGTAACGGCCGATCGTCAGCCGCCGGCCCGAGTCCGCGAAGCGCACCTTGGGCCGCCCGTACGAGTAGGCACCGATCGAGAATCCGTGCGCGCGCACGAGCTTGTCGAGGTGGATGCGGGTCTCGTTGTTCGGGTTGCGCCCGCTGCGCAGGCGGTGCAACAGGGCCTTCATGACGCAGCCGGGACCGCCCGGCCGCGTGCGCGCGTGATCGAGGGGGAACGGGCCATGGCCGACAACATGTCCGACGATCTCAAGTCCGGGGCGCTCGTGTATCACCGCCTGCCCCGGCCCGGGAAGCTGGAGATCCAGGCGACGAAGCCGCTGGGCAACCAGCGCGACCTCGCGCTGGCCTACTCCCCCGGCGTCGCCGCCGCCTGCATGGCGATCCACGAGGACCCGCGGGAGGCCGCCACCCTCACCATCCGCCAGAACCTCGTGGCCGTGCTGACCAACGGCACCGCGGTGCTGGGCCTGGGCAACATCGGCCCGCTGGCCTCCAAGCCCGTGATGGAGGGCAAGGCGGTGCTCTTCAAGAAGTTTGCCGGGATCGACGTGTTCGACATCGAGGTCGACCAGCTCGACGTCGAGAAGCTCGTCGACGTGGTCTGCGCCCTGGAGCCGACCTTCGGCGGCATCAACCTCGAGGACATCAAGGCGCCCGAGTGCTTCG
>NZ_CAXTHR010000229.1:0-3747 GCF_964244095.1 uncultured Methylobacterium sp.
AGATGATGCCGAGCGCGATGGTGGCCATGATCCACCCGTACTCGGACTTGATCTTCACCGCCGGGCGCACCGCGAGGCGCTCGACGACGGCGCCGAGCGCGAAGCCGAACACCAGCACCAGCGGGATCATCAGCCAGTAGCCGGTGATCGGCGCCAGCGTCAGGCCGAACAGGGCCCCGAGCGCCAGCGCCTCGCCCTGCCCGAAGTTCAGGGTCTTCGAGGTCGCGAAGGTCAACTGGTAGCCGAAGGCGATGGCGGCGTAGATCATGCCGACCGCGACGCCGGACGCGACGAGCTGGAGGAAGATAGTCATGTCTTTGCCGATGCTCGTCCCGGAAACTCTGGTCGCTCAGGCTGGCTGCATGGCGATTTCGGATGTCCCGGTTCGAACGATCCCTGCGACCGCAGGGAACGTCCCGCGCCGCCGGACGCTGGGTGAGCGTTCCGGCGGCGGCCGATCATCCCGCCCAAACCGACGAAAACGTCAGTTCAGGGCCTTTTCCTTGACGCGGACGATTCCGGCGTTCTTGGCGTCCTCGTCCTTGGCGTAGACGATCTTGCCGTCCTGCACGCGCCCGAACACCACCATGTTGCGCGAGATCGCGTTGTGGTCGGTGGCGGTGAACGGCCTGTCGTAGGTCGTGACCACGCCCTCGACCTTGGTGTTGAGGTTCTCCAGCGCCTCGCGGATCTTCGGCCCCTCGGTGGAGCCGGCCTGCTTGATCGCGGCCGCGATCAGGAACACTGAATCGTAGCCCTGCGCGCCGGCCACCGGCGTCGGGATCTTCGTCACGCCGTAGGTCTTGTAATACGCATCGAGGAAGGCCTTGCGCTTCGGCAGCGTCTTGTCCTCGATGAAGGTCTGCGGCATCATCACGCCGTTGCCGTTGGCGCCTGCGATGTCGATGAAGCTCTGCATCGAGGCCGGCCACGATGTGATCATCGGCACCTTCCAGCCGAGCTTGGCCATGCCGTTGGCGATCTGCGCCAGCTCCGGCCCGATGCCGTAGGCGAGGATCACGTCGGTGCCGGCCTGCTGCGCCTTCAGCAACTGGGCCGTCATGTCGACGTCCTTGATGTTGAACTTCTCCACCGCGACCGGCTTCACGCCCTTGGTGGCGAGGTACTTCTCGATGTCCTCGCGGCCGAGCTGGCCGTAATTGGTCGAGTCGGCCAGGATCGCGATCTTCTTGTGGCCCTGCGCCAGCGCCTCGTCGACCATCATCCCGGCCTGGAGCACGTCGTAGGCCGAGTTCCGGAAGACGTAGTTGCTGTCGTAGTCCGGCGCCTTGAACTGGTTGGTGATGATCGTGCCGGTGGCGATATTGTTGAACACCGGGATCTCGGCTTCCTGGTAGAAGCGTTGGGCGGCGAGCGCCACGCCGGTATTGGCGAAGCCGATCGTCGCGACGACCCGCTCCTTGCTGATGAGTTCCTGCGCGACCTGGGCGCCGACCTCGTTCTTGGCCTCGTCGTCGCGCTCGATCAGCTGGATCTGGCGCCCGAGCACGCCGCCCGCCTTGTTGATCTCGGCAACCGCCAGCCTGGCGCTGTCGCGCATCGACACGCCCATCGCCGAGGAGCCGCCGGTATAGGGGCCGGTCACCCCGATCTTGATCGGGTCGGCGGCCGCGGCCGGCAGGGCGCCGAACGTGGCCAGGCTCGTCGCGCCGAGAAGGGCGCCGACGAACGCGCGCGTCGTCAGTCTCATGGCTGATTCCTCCGTGTCCCGCCGATGGGACGTTCTGTTTATGGCGCGATGCCTTCTGGCATCGTCGCGGGCCGTGCGGCCCGTGCTGGCTCCGATGCCATAGCCGGACACCGGGATATTGTCGAACGGTTCGTCGAACGCAACGCGTCGCGCCGGTTCGCGCCTACACATCCGCCGGGTTGTAGACCGAGCGCCGGCCGTCGGCGCGAGGCTCAGCCGAAATGCCCGTCGCCGAAGGTGCTCCGGCCCTCGATCGCCCCGTACTGGAGGTGGTGCAGCATCGGATCGATGCGGGCGGCGGCGACGTCGGCGTAATGGGCGAGGTAGGCGTGGGTGTCGAAGGCGGCCGAGGGGTCGCGCCCCTCGCGCCAGCCGGAGCTCTCGTAATGCGCCAGCGGATCGATGCCGGCCGCGCGCACGTCGCCGTAGGCGGCGAGGTACCCGGCGACGTCGAAGACCGCGTCGGGGTTGCGCCCTTCGCGCCAGCCGTTGGTCTGGTAATGCTGATAGGCGAAGGCGAAGCTGTCGCCGCCGGCCGCGATCGCCGCGCGGGCGACGTCGGCGTTGCTGAGGAGGTAGTACGCGGCATCGAAGCCCGGATGCGTGGCAAGATCCGCGGCCCTGCCGATGGCGGCGTAGGCCGGGCGTCCCTCGGCGCGCCCGAACTGCAGGTAATGGGTCAGCGGGTCCGTCCCGGCGGCGGCCACGTCCGGGTTGCGGGCGAGGTAGAGCTCGTTGTCGAAGGCGGCCGAGGGGTCGCGGCCCTCGCGCCAGCCGTAGGCGTCGTAGTGCGTCAGGGGATCGAGCCCGGCCGCGCGCACGTCGGGGTTGGCGGCGCGATACCCGGTGGTGCTGAAATACGCATCCGGGTCGCGGCCCTCCTGCCAGCCGTACCGGTCGTAATGCGTCGCCGGGTCGATGCCGTTCGCGGCGACGTCGGCGTACTGCGCCCGGTAGAACGCGCCGTCGACGAGGGCGGTCCAGGCGCCCGTCGCCCGGGGCTGTCCGTAGAGCGCCCGAATCCCGTCGACGTCGGAGGTGGTCAGATCCGTCACGGTGCCGTTGAGGACGGCATTCATCACCGCGGGCGCGGCGTTGTAATGGTCGAGGCCGACGGCGTGGCCGATCTCGTGCACCGCGACGAGGAACAGATCGACGTTGCTGGTGCTGACGATGCGGCTGCCCGAGCCGTGCCAGCCCTCCCCGCTGTCGAAGGTCACCGAGGCCGCGCGGAACTGCGTCCCGGCGTAGGTGTAGCTCGTGGTGCCGAGCGTGTTGCTCGGGCCGTCGATGGCGCCGTCGGCGAAGACGATGTTCGCCCCGGCCGTCGCGGACACCTGCCGGAAGGCGATGTCGGCCTGCGCCGTCCAGTCGGCGAAGGCGCTCGCCAGAACCGGCACGAAGCTCGCGGGGACCGAACCCGACACCGCCCAGGTGACGACGCCCCCACTTGTGCCCACCGCGCCGGCACCCCAGCGCGGACCTTCGAGGACATAATCGGCCATGGTCGCCCCGTGGTGCTCGTCCGGCGCAACGCTGCCACCGAACCGTGAACGCCGGGTGTGCGCCGAAACACCAGGCCGCCCGGCTCCCCGGTCAGTCGGCGGTGCCGGCGATCCGCGAGAACGCGTCCATCAGCGCGTCCGCATCGGTCTCGTTCAACGCGCTGATGCAGAGCCCGTCGCCGATGAAGACGGTCCAGACCCCGTCGTAGGTGGCTTGCTTGCGAATCCGCATCGGCAACACTCCGGCACCGACGCCGTGGCCTTCAAGATCCGGACCAGCGCCGGCCACAGGCATATCATGCCGGCGCGCGGGACGCACCCCGGACGATCGCCGGGCAGGCCCTCTGCGGCCGGCCGCCTGTTGACCGATCCGGTCTTTCCCCTTAACCGGATCGCTCCCGAACGACGGACCCCTTCCGAGCGGCCGCCGGCCAGCGTGCCGCGACCGGAACGCGAGGCGGCTCCCGTCCCTTCGGTGGGGGATAGTTTAACGGTAGAACGGTGGACTCTGACTCCTCTGGTCCTGGTTCG
>NZ_CAXTHR010000230.1:0-3717 GCF_964244095.1 uncultured Methylobacterium sp.
TCGGCGGCGAGGTCGAGCGCATCCTGTCGATGGTCGACGGCGTGATCGTGCTGGTGGACGCCGCCGAAGGCCCGATGCCGCAGACCAAGTTCGTGGTGTCGAAGGCGCTCAAGATCGGCCTCAAGCCGATCGTGGCCGTCAACAAGGTCGACCGCCCGGACGCGCGCATCACGGAAGTCGTCAACGAGGTGTTCGACCTGTTCGCGGCGCTCGACGCCACCGACGAGCAGCTTGACTTCCCGATCCTCTACGGCTCGGGCCGCAACGGCTGGATGGCCACCGCGCCGGACGGCTCGCAAGGCGACGGGCTGGCGCCGCTGTTCGATCTTGTGCTCGCGCACGTGCCGCAGGCGCGCATCGACGACGGCCCGTTCCGGATGCTCGGCACGCTGCTGGAGGCCAACCCGTTCCTCGGCCGCATCATCACCGGCCGCATCGCGTCCGGCACCGTCAAGCCGAACCAGGCGATCAAGGTGCTGGACCGCGAGGGCAAGCTCGTCGAGACCGGCCGCGTCTCGAAGATCCTCGCCTTCCGCGGCCTGGAGCGCGCCCCGATCGACATCGGCGAGGCGGGCGACATCGTCTCGATCGCCGGCCTCGTGAAGGGTACCGTCGCCGACACGTTCTGCGATCCCCAGGTCGAGACCCCGATCCAGGCGCAGCCGATCGACCCGCCGACCGTCACCATGTCGTTCATCGTCAACGATTCGCCGCTGGCCGGCACCGAGGGCGACAAGGTCACGAGCCGGATGATCCGCGACCGCCTGTTCAAGGAGGGCGAGGGCAACGTCACGCTCAAGATCGAGGAGGCGGCCGACAAGGATAGCTTCTTCGTCTCGGGCCGCGGCGAGTTGCAGCTCGCGATCCTGATCGAGACCATGCGCCGCGAGGGCTTCGAGATCGCGGTTTCTCGCCCGCGCGTCGTGCTCTCGAAGGACGCGGACGGCGGCATCCTGGAGCCGGTCGAGGAGGTCGTGGTCGATGTCGACGAGGAGTATTCCGGCGTCGTCGTGCAGAAGATGTCCGAGCGCAAGGCCGAGATGATCGAGATGCGCCCGAGCGGCGGCGACCGCCTGCGGCTGGTGTTCCACGCGCCGACCCGCGGCCTGATCGGCTACCAGGGCGAGCTGATGACCGACACCCGCGGCACCGCGATCATGAACCGCCTGTTCAAGGCCTACGAGCCGTTCAAGGGCGAGATCGCCGGGCGCCGCAACGGCGTGCTGATCTCCAACGACAAGGGCGAGGCGGTGGCCTACGCGATGTGGAACCTGGAGGACCGCGGCCCGATGATGATCGAGCCCGGCGCCAAGGTCTATCAGGGCATGATCATCGGCGAGCACAACCGCGAGAACGACCTCGAGGTGAACGTGCTCAAGGGCAAGAAGCTGACCAACATCCGCACCACCTCGAAGGACGAGGCCGTGCGCCTGACGCCGCCGATCCGGATGACGCTGGAGAAGTCGCTCGCCTGGATTCAGGACGACGAGCTGATGGAGGTCACGCCGAAGTCGATTCGGCTCCGCAAGACCCACCTCGACCCGAACGACCGCAAGCGTTTCGAGCGGTCGAAGGAAGCGGTCACCGGCGCAGTGTGAGCGGCGCGAATGGCTGACAAGACGAAGGGCCGGGTGCTCGCCGCCGGGTCTCTCTCATCGTTTGTCTCCCGCTGACGCCAATCCCTCTTCCCTCCCCGCAAAGGGGGAGGGTGCGGTTGCCTCTGCGTGATGTATGAACCCGGTTGCTTGCGAAGGGGGAACGGACTGCCGTCCGCACCCCGCGACGTTACCCGCCACCCGGATCGGTATCCTCCTCCTTCGCGGTGCCACCCTTGGGGCCCATGCCGGGATGGCCCTCGGTCTTCTCGTTCGGGTCCATCACCGCGTCCGGCGCGGCGTTGGCAGGCTTCTCCTTCGGAGCCTCGGTGTCGCGCTCGGTGCCGCTCATTCCCCCGCCTCCCGCTCGGCTTTGCTGTGCCCGGAGACGACCTTGTCGTCGGCTCGCGGTCCTCGGGAGGCCTGCTGGTCGGAATGGCCCGCCGAGGAACCGCCCGGCGTCGGGGGTGATCGCCCTGGCTCCCCGCCCTGGCCCCACGTGCCCTTGCGCTCGGCATCCGACGCACCGCCGGCGCCCATGTCGGTGATGGCGGCCTGCTCGGCCGTGTGACCCCCGCCGCCGGCGGCCGGCTTGCCGCTGGAGCCGACCGCGTCGTCGGGTTTGCGGGTGACGGTCTGCGAGGCTTCGTTCGCGTCGCGGGCCATCAGCGTTTCCCGTCGTCCTGGCCAACCGACGCGGTCGCGCGGTCGATCGCTTCGGAGGCCGCGGCGTCCGGTCCCTCGCCGCGGATCGCGCGCAGGTTCTCCGGCGGCGTCTCGGCCTCGGTCGCGTCGGTGGCGTCCTCGCTCTTCAGGCCGGACGCGATGCGCGCCGTCTGCGCCTCGCCCGCCGGGTCGCCCTTGAGGTCGGCCTGGGTGCGCGCGGCGATCCCGACGTCGAGGGGCGAGTCCTGGCCGAGGTCCTGGCCGTTGCGGTCGGCGGTGGCGGAAAAATCTTTTAGCGAGGGCCGGTTTCGGGTCTGTTCGGTCATGGCATGCCTTTCCGGTTGTCCATCGGACGATGACGGACAACCGCTCCGGGCAGGCCGGAGTTGCGTCAGGCCGCCCCGATCTCCGGCTCGGGCCTGCCCGCCCGCATCAGGGTCACGAACCGATCGAACAGGTAGTGGCTGTCGCGCGGGCCGGGCGAGGCTTCCGGGTGATGCTGCACCGAGAAGGCCGGGCGGTCGGTGAGCGTCAGGCCGCAGTTCGAGCCGTCGAACAGCGAGACGTGGGTCTCGACCGCGGTATCCGGCAGGCTCGCGGGATCGACCGCGAAGCCGTGGTTCATCGAGACGATCTCGACCTTGCCGGTGGTCTTGTCCTTGACCGGATGGTTCGCGCCGTGATGGCCCTGGCCCATCTTCACCGTGCGCCCGCCGAGCGCGAGGCCCATGAGCTGGTGGCCGAGGCAGATGCCGAAGGTCGGCACCCGCTCCGCCAGAAGCTCGCGGATCACCGGCACGGCGTAGGCGCCGGTCGCGGCCGGGTCGCCGGGGCCGTTGGAGAGGAACACGCCGTCCGGCTTCAACGCGAGGATGTCGGCGGCGCTCGTGGTGGCCGGCACCACGGTGACCTCGCAGCCGGCCTGGGCCAGCAGGCGCAGGATGTTGCGCTTCACGCCGTAATCGATCGCCACGACGCGCAGGCCCGCCCCCGGTGCGCGCCGGCCGTAGCCGGCCGCCACCGTCCAGACCGATTCCGACCAGTCCGACCGCGCCCTGCTGGTCACCGGCGGCACGAGGTCGAGCCCTTCCATCGGCGCGAGTGCTGCGGCCCGCGCCTTCAGCGCCTCGCGGTCGAATTGGCCATCCGGGTCGTTGGCGATCACGGCGTTGGGCATGCCGTGGTCGCGGATGCGGGCGGTGAGCGCGCGGGTGTCGATGCCGGTGATGCCGAGGATGCCGCGGGCCTTCAGCCACGCGTCGAGGTGGGAGGACGAGCGCCAGCTCGACGGCCGGGTGACGGCCGCCGCGATCACCGTGCCGCGCACGCCCGAGGCCGGGGCCGCGTCGAGGCTCTCGAGGTCCTCGTCGTTGGTGCCGGTGTTGCCGATATGCGGGAAGGTGAAGGTCACGATCTGCCCGGCATAGGAGGGGTCGGTCAGGATCTCCTGGTAGCC
>NZ_CAXTHR010000231.1:0-3623 GCF_964244095.1 uncultured Methylobacterium sp.
ACGCTGCACCTGCTGCCGGCCTCGCAGACCCGCGACAAGGACGCGCTCACCGACGAGGGCGTGGCGCGGGTGATGGAGGAACTGCGCGAAAAGTTCGACTGGGTGATCTGCGATTCGCCGGCCGGCATCGAGCGCGGGGCGCAGCTCGCCATGCGCCACGCGGATCTCGCCGTGGTGGTCACCAACCCGGAGGTGTCGTCGGTGCGCGATTCCGACCGCATCATCGGCCTGCTCGACGCCAAGACGCTCAAGGCTGAAGCCGGCGAGACGATGGACAAGCACCTGATCCTCACCCGCTACGACCCCGCGCGCGCCGAGCGCGGCGACATGCTCAAGGTCGAGGACGTGCTCGAGATCCTGTCGATCCCGCTGCTCGCGATCATCCCGGAAAGCCAGGAGGTGCTGCGCGCCTCGAACGTCGGCTGCCCGGTGACCCTGAACAACCCGCTCTGCGCCCCGGCGCGCGCCTACGCCGACGCGGTGCGCCGGCTCAAGGGCGAGGCGCTGCCGATGACTATGCCGTCGGACCGCAAGTCCTTCCTCGACAAGCTGTTCATGCGGAGGGCGGCATGACCCTGCTCGGCCTGTTCAACAAGCGCGCCTCCGGCTCCGTCGCCCGCGAGCGCCTGCAACTGATCCTCGCCCACGAGCGGTCCGAGACCGGCCAGCCCGACCTCGTGATCACGCTGCGCGAGGAGATCCTGGCGGTGATCGCCCGGCACGTGACGGTCGAGCGCGACAAGGTGAAGATCACCCTGGAGCGCGGCGAGGGGGTCTCGACGCTCGGCCTCGACATCGAGCTGCCGCTGATGGCGTCGCGGTCGCGCAGCGAAACGACGGCCGACAAGCCGGCGGACGAGCCCGCGTCGGAGAACCGGAAGCGGGCGGCCTGAGCCTCATTGCGCGATGCGGCCCCCGGTTCGCGGGAAAAACGGTGCCCGCAGAGGAGCGTCCCGCCGAACGTCCGTCCCCCGATGCCAAGCCCGCGGATCGAGAGGTTCGCGGGCTTCTTCGTGTGCGCATGGCGCGTCAGGTGCTATCCTCGGCGCATGGCCGAATCCCGCATGCCGCTTCCGGATGTCGAACCGACGGTCGTGCTGGTGGACGCATCGCCGCTGATCCACCTCGCGATGCTGGATGCCCTCGATCTGCCGCTGCGCTTCGGCCCGGTCGTGGTACCGGACGCGGTCGAGATCGAGACGACGCACGACAGGGGAAAACCGTTCGCGGCCGAGATCTACGCCTGGCTGGAGGCCCGTGTCCGCACGCCCGGAGCAAACAGATGGGTGGAGCGCCCCAGCACGGAGATCGGCGAACTCCTTCGCATCGCCGTGGACATGAATCGTCCCCGCCCGCGCAACGTCGGCGAGCATGCCATCGTCAACTGGCTTGCGGACAACGTCCTGGCACGGGGCGGGCCCGCGCTCATCGTCTACGAGAACGGCAAGATCCCCAACATGCTGATCCGCGAGGGTCTGGCGGAGGACGTGATCGTCGTGACGAGCCGCACCTTCCTCCATCTCGGCCACCGCGCCGGGCATCTTGCCGATCCGGACGCGGCGTGGGCGACCATCGCGGCCGCGGACCCACGGGCCAATCCCGCCCTGAACTACCAGATCATCCTGGGCTGCAGGCCGTGAGCGATGCCGAGCGCGAAGCGATCCTGCGCCGCTACGTCGACGGCGCGATCCCGGCCGGCGAGGCCGCGGACGCTCTCGGAGCCGGCACGGCGATCTCCGAGGTGATCCTAGAGACCGCCCGGCGCTTCGGGCGCCTGCCGGACCGGCGCGACGCGTTCACCGAGGGCGAGTACCGCCGCGCGCTCGCGCTGCTCGGCCTCGACGGGCGCGAGCGAGGCTGACGCGCTTGCCTACCGCGGCACCAGCACGAAGTCCGGCGCGTGGTCGGGCTGGGTCGTGACCACCGCCGCGGGCAGGACCGGCCGCGGATCGGCCAGTTCGATGCGGAAGCGGCCGGCGATGCGCGCGAGCGCCAGCACGGCCTCGGTGAGGGCGAAGTGAGCGCCGATGCAGACCCGCGGCCCGGCCCCGAACGGCAGGTAGGCGTAGCGCGGGATCGTGGGCGCGCCCGGCAGGAAGCGGCCCGGATCGAAGGCGTCCGGGTCGGCCCAGAGGCGGCGGTGCCGGTGCAGCACCCAGGGGCTGACGATCACGACGTCGCCGGCCGCGATGTCGAGTCCCGCGACGCGGTCGGCCTGGAGCGCCCGCCGCACGATGACGAAGGCCGGCGGATAGAGCCTCAGCGTCTCGTCGATCACCGCGCGGGTCAGCGGCAGGCGGCCGTCCTGGGCGCAGCCGGCCGGGTCGGAAAGGTCGGCGCCGCGCGCTTCGCGGGCCACCTGCTCCTGAAGCTCCGGCGCGAGGGTGAGCAGGTAGGCCGCCCAAAACAGCAGCACCGCCGTGGTCTCGTGGCCGGCCAGGATCATCGTCGCGACCTGATCGCGCAGTTCCGCGTCAGTGAAGGCGGCGCCGGTCTCGGGGTTTTCGGCGGCCATGAGCAGGTCGAGGAGATCGCGGCCGGTGCGCGGCGCCCGCTCGGCGGCGCGGGCCTCGATGATCTGCCCGAGGAAGGGCGTCCAGCGCCGGCGGAAGCGGGCACGCGGACCGTCGAGGGGCGCGCGCCAGGTCGGCGGCAGCAGGATGTCGAGGAGGTGGGGCCGGCCGAGGCGCTCGGCATACGCCGCGATGAAGCCGCGCAGCTCCGCCCCGTGCCGGTCCATCCCCACCGAGAACATGCTGCGCCCGGCGATCTCCAGCGCGAGCCGGTGCAGGGCCGGGAACAGGGCGACGGGGCCGCGCGCGGCGGCCGCGTCGAGTTCGCCAAGGGCGTCGTCGAGCGCCCGACCGATCAGCGGGACGAGGCCGTCGATCGCCTTCGGCGTGAAGGCCGGCGCGAGGGCGCGGCGCTGGTGGCGCCACGCCGAGCCCTCGCTGATCAGCAGGCCGTCGCCGAGGATCGGGCGCAGGATGCGCACCGAGCCGGAGGTGCGGGCGTAGTTCGCTTGGTTGTCGACCAGCACCCGCCGGATCGCCTCCGGGTCGTTGAGGGTGAAGCTCGACCGCCCGAGCAGGCTGCGCCGTGTCCACGGCGCCTCGTAGGCTTGGCGCGGCCAGCCGACGAGGGCGTCGGTGCGGAGCGCCGCGAGGTAGGCGAAGAGCGGCGGCTCGCGCTCGGGCGGCGCGCGGAACGGCGGCACGACCCGCGCCGTCGCCGGGCGCGGGTGGTCGGGAGGCGCCGGCATCGCCGGATCGAGGGTCGTCGCCGAGGCCGCCGTCATGACCGTCCTTGTCCCGCCGCATCGCAGATTCGCCCGATGCCGCCGCCCATGTAAATACCTGTCCGCCGCACGCGATGGCGTGCGCGTGACGGTGCGCCTCGACGCCCGCGGGGGTGACCGAGGCCGCACCGACCCCTCCGGCGCAAACCCGCGCGCGGGCGTCAGCCGGCGATGAACAGCCCGGCGATCGCCGCGCTCGTCAGGTTCGACAGGGTGCCGGCGAGGATCGCGCGCAGGCCGTAGCCGGCGATCTCGGCCCGGCGCTCGGGGACGAGGCTCGAGAAGCTCGCGAGCTGGATCGCGATCGAGGCGAGGTTGGCGAAGC
>NZ_CAXTHR010000232.1:0-3618 GCF_964244095.1 uncultured Methylobacterium sp.
GGGGGAGGGATGCGCGGTGGCGCTAATACACGTCCTGCTGATAACGCCCCGCGCGCTCCAGCGCCGCGACGGCGGCTGCGGCATCGTCGGCGCTCAAGCCCTTCACCTCGGCGTAGGCGCGCTCCACGGCGACGCGCACGTCCTTGGCCATCGCCTTGGCGTCGCCGCAGACGTAGAGGTGCGCGCCGCCGTCGAGCCACTCCACCAGGTCCTTGCGGTGCTGGTCGATCCGGTGCTGCACGTAGAGCTTCTCCGGCTGGTCGCGGGAGAACGCCACGTCGATCTTCGTCAGCGATCCGTCCTCCAGCGCCTCCTGCCATTCGAGCTGGTACAGGAAGTCGTGGGTGAAGTGCCGGTCGCCGAAGAACAGCCAGGACCGGCCGACCTTGCGGCCTTCGGCCGCGAGCGCGCGGCGCTCCTGCACGAAGGCGCGGAACGGCGCCACGCCGGTGCCGGGGCCGACCATGACGATGTCGGCGGCCGGGTCCGCCGGCAGGCGGAAGTGACGGTTGGGCTTCAGCCGCACCCGGAGCTTGGCGCCGTCGCGCATCCGGTCGGCGACATGCGTCGAGGCGACGCCGGAGCGCGCCCGGCCGTGGGTCTCGTAGCGCACCGCGGCGATGGTGAGGTGGACCTCGTCGCCCACCTCCTTGCGCGACGAGGCGATCGAGTAGGCCCGCGGTGGCAGCGGGCGGGTGATGGCGTTCAGGTGCTCGGCGGTGAGCGCGGCCGGATAGGTCTCGATCAGGTCGATGAGGTGGCGGCCCTCGATCCAGGCACGCACCGCGCCGCCCTCGATCAGCGCCTTGGCCGCCGTATGACCGGTCGCCTTGGCGAACCGCTCGACGGTGGCTGCCGACAGCGTGGTGATGTCGCGCTCGCACAGCAGGGCGCGGCGCAGGGGCTCGTCGCCCGAGAGCCCCGTCGCTGACAGGATCTCCTCGACGAGCGCCGGATCGTTCTCGGGATAGAGTTCCAGCGAGTCGCCGGGCTCGTAGGCAGGCGCGCCGTCCTCGAAAGCCAGCGCGAGGTGGATCGTCTCCTTGTCGGAGCGCGACGAGTTGAGGTTCACGTGCTCGACAACCTCGACCACGAACGGGTCGCGGCTGGGCTCGGCCTCCTCGTCCTCGACAGCGCCGGCGCGGGCGAAATCGACCGCCACCACGTTGTCGGAGGCAGCCGGCGCGGGCGCCAGCGCCTTCAGCGTGGCCTTGATCCAGTCGGCCGCCGGCGTCTCGAAATCGAGGTCGAGGTCGGCGCGGTCCGCGGCGCGCCTGCCGCCGAGCGCCTCGAAGCGGGCGTCGAGCGCCTTCCCCGTGGCGCAGAACTCGGCATAGGACGTGTCGCCCAGCGCCAGCACCGCGAAGTCGACGCCGTCAAGGCGCGGGGCGCCGTCGCCCATCAGCTCGCCATAGGCCCGGATCGCGCGGGCGGGCGGCTCGCCCTCGCCCCAGGTGGCGGCGATGGCCACGAGCTTGCCGGCACCCGCCAGGGTCGCCACGTCGAGATCGGCGAAGTCGATCACCTTCGGCTTGAAGCCCTGCTTGCGCGCGAGCTTGGCGACGTTGCCGGCGAGCGTCTCGCAGTTGCCGGACTCGCTCGCGTAGAGAATCGTCAGCGGCTCCGATGCCTTGGGCGGGGCCGCAGGCGCTGCCGCCGGCTGCCCGCCGGCCGCGTCGATGCCGGCGAGGAACCCGGCGAGCCAGGCCCGCTGGGTCGCGGTGGCGCCGCCGAGGACGGCGTCGAGGCTGGCCCGCTCGCTGTCGCCGAAGGGGGCCGTGCGGGGAAGGAGGCTTTGGCGTGGCATCGGGAGACCATGTCGTGAGGCCGAGGCCCCCTGTCAACGGGAAAACGTTCGCTTTATAGAACGTGCTGATCGAAGAAGAACTTTTCTGTCGCTGCGCTGCAAAATAGAATTCTATTCTCCTACCACGGCAAGGGCGGGCGGCAATCCCTGGATTTGACGGCCGCTCGTCGGCGGTGCGGGCAGCGGCAGAGCAGTGGTCGACTTCACCTTCTCCATGGCGAAGCGCGAGGTGACGTTCTTCAGCGGCAACGTCGCGATCAGGCGCTTATAGAAGGCGTCGTAGGCACTCATGTCGGCCACGACCACGCGGAGCATGTAGTCCACGTCGCCGGCCATCCGGTAGAATTCCAGTACCTCCGGCATCGCCGAGACGGTGCCGGCGAACCGCTCCAGCCAGTCGCGCGAATGGTCCGCCGTCTCGATCGAGACGAAGACCGTCAGCCCGAGCCCGAGCTTGACCGGATCGAGCACCGCCACGCGCCGGTCGATCACTCCGTCGGCCTCGAGCCGCTGGATGCGCTTCCAGCACGGGGTTTGCGAGAGGCCGACCCGGTCGCCGATGGCCGCGATCGACAGCGTCGCGTCGGTCTGGAGCAGCGCCAGGATCTTCAGGTCGATCGCATCCACGGCGAACCTCGCATGCCTACCTACCCATGCCGTCCCGGCAGGACGCCCATGAGAAGGAACTTCCAAGATGGTGCAACCGATGCGGGTTGCGGCGTGTTGCCCGAGTCTACCGCATCGCGGCGCGAAAGGCGCCGGCTGCTCCCGCCGTCGCCTTGACAGCGTTCGTTATAGCGAACATCTCAGCCGACAACCAGCGGCTCGAACCAGCCAAGCGCGCCGATCCACCGCACCGCGATCCATCGAACGGTCCATGACCCGACCCACGCCACAGGCCGCAGCCGATCTTGCGGCCGCCCTGAAGGGCCTCGATCTCCGCGGCCGGATCGCGCTGATCGAGGCCGGCCTCACCGGCCGCCTGGTCTTCACGACGAGCCTCGGCATCGAGGACCAGGCGCTGACCCATGCGCTCGCCACCGCCAAGGGCCGCACCGAGATCGTCACCCTCGATACCGGGCGGCTATTCCCGGAGACCTACGACGTCTGGGCCGAGACGGAGGCGGCCTACGGCATCCGCATCCGCGCCTATGCGCCGGAGCGGGAGGCACAGGAGGCGTTCGTGCGCACGGACGGCATCGACGGCTTCCGCCATTCGATCGCCGCACGGCAGGCCTGCTGCGGCTTCCGTAAAGTCGAGCCGCTCGGGCGTGCGCTTGCCGGCGCCTCGGGCTGGCTCACCGGCCTGCGCGCCGGGCAATCGGCCAACCGCGCCGAGACGCCGCTCGCCGCGTTCGACGCGGACCGCGGCCTGATCAAGCTCAACCCGCTCGCGGACTGGACGCGGGACGACGTCGCGGGCTTCGTGCGCGACAATTTCGTGCCTTACAACGCCCTGCACGACCGCGGCTTTCCCTCGATCGGCTGTGCGCCCTGCACCCGCGCGGTCCGCGTCGGCGAGCCCGAGCGCGCCGGCCGCTGGTGGTGGGAGCAGGAATCCCGGAAGGAATGCGGCTTGCACCTCCACGGTCCGGACGCGCCCGCCCGCGAGGCTGCCGTGCGGCCGGGCGCGGAAGCGGCCGTGTTCGAACCGACCCGCAGCCCGACGCCGGAGATGGCTCGATGAGCGCCTCACCCGCCCCGCAGGCCGCCCCGGCCGGCGCACGCCTGACGCACCTGCAGCGGCTCGAAGCGGAGAGCATCCACATCTTCCGGGAGACGGTCGCCGAGACCGAGAACCCGGTGATGCT
>NZ_CAXTHR010000233.1:0-3608 GCF_964244095.1 uncultured Methylobacterium sp.
GCCGCGACCGGATCGCTCGAATAGGCGAGCAGGGTCGGGCCCTTCAGGAGGGGCTTGATGGAGGCGACGTCCGTGCCATCGAGAGCGATGCTGGCGAGGCTGTTCTTGGCGACCTGCACGGTGGCGCCGGCGAGCTTCATCTGCGACCGCAGCCTCTGCATCTCGGCGACCGTGAGGCCCTTGTAGTGGGCCACGACGACGACGGCGCTCTTCGCGAACACGCCATTGAGCGTCGAGACGAGATCAGCTTTTGCTGTCCTGTCCACTGGGGCTCTCTCCGGTTGAGCGGAACCCGAGCATGGGTCCGCCGGTTGCACATGCCGCCCGGAACGGAACTCGGCCGAGATACAGCCGAAAACGTCCTGGACGACGCTTCACGGCCCTGCCCCCCGCCGCCGCCCCCGCGAGAGGGCGATGCCTAAGGGTTGAGATGGTTCAAACCGATGCCTTCACCCCGTCCCTTAGCGAGCCGGAGCTTCGAAAATGCGGTCTTCCCCGTCTGTGCAGGCTTTGGGGATTAAGCCGGAAAACCGGCGCCTGCAGTCTCGGACAGGACACGGCCGGACGCGGCCCTGCGAGGCTTGCCGCCCCTCAAGTCCTGCCGGCCATAGCCGCCCGGTTGCCCAGGCGGCGTCTCAATCGGAACGCGGCCGATCCGGCCGCTCCCTAACGAATAGGAAAATTGCGTGGAGCACGGTGTATAGAGCCTAGCAAGCCGCCTGCCAAGAGCCGGAGCGCGACTTTTCCGCCGCAGGCAAGCGCGCCGAGGCCGGGGTCAGGCCGCCTCGCGCTCCGGCACGAAACGCCGCCGCGCATTCTCCCACCACGACCGCTCGCGGGCCGCTTCGGTCTCGGCCGCCTTGGCCGCGTAGAACGAGGCGTTGTGCTCGCCGCGCAGGGCCTCGCGGGTGAAGCGGATCAAGTGGTGGGCGACGAAGCCCATGTTGAACACTGCCTCGATCTGCCCGCGCCTCAGCGCATAGGCCGCTGCGCTCCAGAACGGCTTGCGGTAGTCGGAGAAGATCCCGACACGGGTGATGATGTTGAACCCGAGGATCAGGCCGCGGCGGAGATTCGTGAAGGTCAGCTTGCCCTTCGTCGGCGTGACGATGCGGTGCGGGTAGGTCGTGGCGCACTGGTGCTTGAACCGCTCGAAGATCTTCTCCGGCTCGTAGGCGTGCGCGATCGCCCGGCGCCAGCTCGCCACCACGCTGTCGTGCGGGCGCTTGAACAGCACGTTCGATTCGAGGCTGGCGTCGTGCAGGAGCCGGTTCTCCCGCTCCAGCCGGTCCCAGAGCGGGGTCTTGGGTAGTGCCTGGAGCAGGTTGATCGTCAGCACGGGGATCGCTGACTTGTCGATGAAGTCGATGAGGTGCTGCTCGGACGCGTCCGAATCGGTGTCGAGGCCGAGGATGATGCCGGACGTCACCTCGAGCCCGTAGGAATTG
The DNA here is from genome assembly GCF_964244095.1 of uncultured Methylobacterium sp. Taxonomy (GTDB): domain Bacteria; phylum Pseudomonadota; class Alphaproteobacteria; order Rhizobiales; family Beijerinckiaceae; genus Methylobacterium. The sequence continues at coordinate 1,449 of NZ_CAXTHR010000233.1, forward strand.
AGCGTCCCGATCGCCTCGTACATCGGCACGGCGGCGTTGTGAGTCTTGTCGATGCCCTTGAGCGCGCCCTCCTCCGGCGTCTCGATGCCGACGAACACGGTCATGAAGTTGGCCTCGCGCATCAGCGCGAGGATCTCGGGCTGCTTGGCCATGTTCAGCGTCGCCTCGCAGGCGAACTGGAGCGGGTAATGGTTCCTCTTCTGCCACGCCACGAGGTGCGGCAGCATCTCGCGCGTCGCCTTGCGGTTGGCGATGAAGTTGTCGTCGACGAAGTAGACCACCGCCGGGTGGCCGGGCTGGCTGATGATCGCGTCGAGCTCGGCACACATCTGCTCAGGGCTCTTCAGCCTTGGCTGGCGCCCGTAGAGCTGCGGGATGTCGCAGAACTCGCAGCGATAGGGGCAGCCGGACGAGAACTGCAGCGAGCCGATCAGGTAACGCTTGAGCGGAGCCGCCTCGTAGGCCGGCGCCGGGAAGTCCGACAGCGGCAGGCGCTCCTTGGTCTCCAGCCGAACCTGCGCGGGCGGGCGCGACAGGTCGCGGTCGAGGATCGCGACGAGTTGGTCCGTGGCGTCGCCGATCTCGCCCACGTGGAGGTAGTCGAAATCCGGGTACTTCTCCGGCGCGCCCGATACCGAGGGGCCGCCGAGCACCGTCACCTTCGCCGCAGCGTGCGCGCGGCGGCCGATCTCGTGGATCTGCGCTTCCTGGATGTGCATGCCCGACACGAACACCGCGTCGGCCCAGGCGAATTCCTCAGGGCTGGCGCGTGCGATGTTCTCGTCGACGAACCGGCACTCCCAGCTCTCCGGCATGTAGGCCGAGATCAGCAGGAGGCCTTGCGGCGGCATGAACGCCTTGACGCCGCCCATCAGCGGGTAGGCGTGCGAGAAGGTGCCGAAGGACGGCGTGTAGGCGGGGAAGACGCAGAGGATGCGTCGCTGGGTGGAGACGGTGAGGGTGCATCGCATGAACGCCTATTTAGCACAGGCTCAGCCGTTGGCGCCCCCCTCCGGCGCGGCAATCTGCATCGTGATGGGGATGTGGTGCCGCTTCGCGGTGCTTCTCGTGCTGGGTCCCGGATTGTGTTCCGCTCCGCTCCACCCGTTCGGGAAATCGGTGGTGAGACGGAAAGGTTCAGGATTAAGCGCGACGCTTTCCCGGACGTCTGGAGCGCCAGCGGAAGGTGATCCGGGACCCAGCACGAGAAGCGTCGCGCAGCGGCTCAATTCATTGGTTCAGTTCAAGATAAAAATCCCGCCAATCCGGTTTCATCCCCTCGATCAACGCCAGCTTCCACGCGCGCCGCCAACGCTTGATCACGTATTCGCGGATTCGAGCCTCGATGATGCGCCCGTAACCTTCGTACCAAATCAGCATCGACACGCGGTAGGTCGCGGTGAAGCCCGGTTCGGTGCTCCCAGACCCGTCGCGCGAGGTCCATCGTGGAACCGGTGTAGAGCGTGCCGTCGCGTTGGCTTGCCAGGATGTAGACGTGAGCAGCCAAGCGAATCGAACCCATGCTCATCGATGGCAGGGATATCGCGAACCCGATGGAAAACAAAAAACGCCCGGCCGCTGGGGCCGGGCGCTTCAATCGTTGTGCGCAACGAATCAGGCGCCGAGCACGGTGCCCGGCTCGACCTTCACGCCCGGGCCCATCGTCGAGGTGACGGCGATGCGCTGGATGTAGGTGCCCTTGGAGCCGGCGGGCTTGGCCTTGGCCACCGCGTCGGCGAACGCCTTGATGTTCTCCACGAGCTTGGCCTCGTCGAACGAGACCTTGCCGATGCCGGCATGCACGATGCCCGCCTTCTCGACGCGGAACTCCACCGAGCCGCCCTTGGCGCCGGCCACCGCCGACTTCACGTCCATGGTCACGGTGCCGACCTTCGGGTTCGGCATCAGGCCGCGGGGGCCCAGAACCTTGCCGAGACGGCCGACGAGCGGCATCATGTCGGGGGTGGCGATGCAGCGGTCGAACTCGATCTTGCCGCCCTGGACGATCTCGAGGAGATCCTCCGCGCCGACGATGTCGGCGCCGGCGGCGCGGGCGTCGTCGGCCTTGGCGCCGCGGGCGAACACCGCCACCCGCACCGTCCGGCCGGAGCCGTTGGGCAGGTTGCAGACGCCGCGGACCATCTGGTCGGCGTGGCGCGG
>NZ_CAXTHR010000234.1:0-3582 GCF_964244095.1 uncultured Methylobacterium sp.
GACGCCGAGGCCTGCATGCTGATGGCCGACACGCTGGATCGGCTCGGGCTCGCCGGGCGGTACGTGATCAAGGTCAACAACCGGAAGGTGCTGGACGGGGTGATGGAGGCGATCGGGCTTGCCGGGCCGGACAAGGCCGGGCAACGGCTCACCGTGCTGCGGGCGATCGACAAGCTCGACCGGCTGGGAGCCGGCGGCGTGCGCCAGTTGCTCGGCGCCGGCCGCAAGGACGAGAGTGGCGACGTCACCAAGGGGGCTGGACTCGACGAGGCGCAGACCGGGCAGGTCCTGAGCTATGTCCTCGCGGAGCCCTTCGAGACTGTCGCCCGCGCACATTCCAGTTCCCCTGAAGGTCAATGGCCGCGCATAGAGTCTACCCATACGACCGAGCGCCAGCTCGATAACCTGGAGACCGTCGCGTTCCTGCTCGATCGATTCAGCGACAATGAGAAGGCTTCGGTCGGATTGGAGGAACTACGCCAAGTGGCACTGCTCGTGCAGGCTGCCGGCTACGACGGGCGCATCCGCGTCGACTCCTCCGTCGTGCGCGGCCTCGAATACTACACCGGCCCGGTCTACGAGGCCGAGCTGACCTTCCCCGTCACCAGCGCGGACGGCCAGACCGTGCGCTTCGGGTCGGTGGCCGGCGGCGGGCGCTACGACGGGCTCGTCGGGCGCTTCCGCGCCGAGCCGGTGCCGGCGACCGGCTTCTCGATCGGCGTCTCGCGGCTGTTCTCGGCGCTGCAACTGACGAACAGCCCGCTGGTCGCCGCGGCCCCGAAGCCCGGCCCGGTGGTGGTCCTCGTGCTGGACCGGGAAAACATAGCCGACTACCAGAGGCTCGTGGCAAGGTTGCGTGCGGAAAACATCCCGGCGGAACTCTACCTCGGCGGCGCCGGGATGAAGGCGCAGATGAAGTACGCCGACCGCCGCCGGGCGCCGGTGGCGATCATCCAGGGCTCGAACGAGCGCGCGGCCGGCGAAGTTCAGATCAAGGACCTGATCGTGGGCGCGCAGGCCGCCCAGGGCATCGTCAGCAACGCGGAGTGGAAGGCCGCGCGTCCGGCGCAGGTCTCGTGCCCGGAGACCGAGATGGTGGCACGGGTCCGCGCGGTGCTGGCGCAGCATTTCCCGCCGCCGGACCTCATGGGTGCATGAGGCGTAAGACTAGAGCGCAATCCGACGAGGTGGACACCGGTTCGTCGTAAGCGTGCGCGTGAAATCAGAGCCTTGGAGCCGTTCCCGATCCGACGTGATCGGGATGCACGACGGGGTGCAGCCGGGCCTCTCCCCGCAAGCGGGGCGAGGGGACCGGCGCGTCATCCGATCGCGTCGGGGGATGGGGGTCTCCGCTGCCCGCAAGAGAGGCGGGTCCCATCGCGTCGGCCAGCCTGCGTTGAAGGACGTGAGCGATCACGCCAGCCATTCGGCCCGGAGCGAGAGGGCCGCCCTGAAGAACACCTTGCCGCTCTCGTCCCGCACGCTCGCCGTGAAGTCGTGCGCGTTCCCGTCGGGAAGCTCGTCCTTGGCCATGTGCGCCAGGGTGCAGATGGCCTCCTTGCGGGCCTCTTCGGCGTCCGTGTGGATCGAGCCGTCGGTGTCGGGCTCGCCCCGCCCCTGGTCGGCGATGTCGAAGAAGTAGCGCGGCACCCGAGTCTCCCGCCTTCCGGATATGCCGGGGAGAACCGCACGTTTCGGCTCTGGTTCCTGACGGTGGCAAAGGCGGCCTGCGTAGCCTGTCCCCGAGCGCGCGCCGCCGCGAACGCCCGCCGAGCCCGGCCGGCGGTCGCCAAGCGCGGCCTCGGTTGCTAAGCATCATGGCCGCTCGGACGGGCGAGGGGGGACGATGACGCGACCGGAGGCGGGCATGGGGGCAGGCATGGAGGCGGGCATCGGCGCGGGCGAGGCCGCGCAGGCGCGGCTGCTCGCGCACCTCGCGCGCGGCGGCTACGCGCTCGTCGCGCCGCCGGTGCTCCAGCCGGTGGAGCCGTTCCTGGAACTGTCCGGCGAGGACATCCGCCGGCGCATCTTCGTGACGCAAGGCTCCGGCGGGGCCGAGCTGTGCCTGCGGCCGGAATTCACGATCCCCGTCTGCCGCCTGCACCGGGCGCAGGCCGACGGGCGGGCGGCCGATTACAGCTATGGCGGCCCGGTCTTCCGCCTCGTGGCGGACGAGCCCGACGAGTTCCTCCAGGCCGGCATCGAATCGATCGGCCGCACCGATACGCCGGCCGCCGACGCCGAGGTCCTGGGGATCGCGCTGGACGGGCTCGCGCTGTTCGGGCATGGGGAGCCGGTGGTCCGCCTCGGCGACATGGGGCTGACCGTGGCGCTGCTCGACGGGCTCGGCGTGCCGCCGGCGGCCAAGCGCCGGACGCTGCGGGCGCTCGCCGCCGGGCGCTCGCTCGACGGCGTAACCAACGCGCGCCAACCCGAGGACCCGCATGCGGGGCTGCTCGCCGCGATCCAGGGCCAGGACCCGCGCGGCGTGCGCGCCTTCGTCGAGGACGTGCTCGCCATCGCCGGCATCTCGGCGGTGGGCGGGCGCAGCGCCGGCGAGATCGCCGAGCGTTTCCTGGCCAAGGCGTCGGCCCAGGCCAACGGCGGCGCCGGGCTCAACGCCGAGAACCGCGCCCTCGTCGATCGCTACCGTGCGGTCGCCGGCGATCCGGACGCGGCCGCCCGCGACCTGCGGGCGCTGGTGCGCGATGCCGGCATCCGCCACGACGCCCTCGACGCGGCGCTGGACCTGTTCGAGGAGCGCAACGGCTTCATCGCCGCCCGCGGCCTGCGGCTCGACGCCTTCCGCTTCGCGGGCGGCTTCGCGCGCAACCTCGACTACTACACCGGCTTCATCTTCGAGGTAACGGCGCCCGAGGGTCCGGTGCTGGTCGGCGGCGGCCGCTACGACGGGCTGCTGACGCATCTCGGCAGCGCCGTCGCCCTGCCGGCGGTGGGCTGCACCTTCTGGGTCGAACGCTTGCTGGGTCGAACGCTCGCTGGGTCGAGCGCGTGGCCGGGAGCCGCCCGATGAGCGAATCCCCATGAGTGAATCCGTATGAGCGAATCTTTGGCCGACGCCCCCCTCGTCCTCGCGGTCCCCTCCAAGGGCCGGCTGCAGGAGAACGCCTCCGCGTTCTTCGCCCGGGCCGGGCTCACGCTGGCGCAAGGGGCGGGGGCGCGCGACTATCGCGGCACGCTCAAGGGCGTGGCGGGCGTCGAGGTGCGCTACCTCTCGGCCTCCGAGATCGCGTCGCAGCTCGCCTCGGGCGCGGCCCATCTCGGCATCACCGGCGAGGACCTGATCCGCGAGACCCTGCCCGACGCGCGCGGCCAGGTCGAGCTGCTGACGCCGCTCGGCTTCGGCCACGCCACGGTGGTGGTGGCCGTGCCGCAGGCCTGGATCGACGTCCGCGCGATGGCCGACCTCGACGAGGTCGCCGCCGAGATGCGCGCCCGCCACGGGCGCCGGCTGCGCATCGCCACGAAGTACGTCAACCTCACCCGCCGCTTCTTCGCCGAGAAGGGGGTGGCGGACTACCGCATCGTCGAGAGCCTGGGCGCCACCGAGGGCGCGCCGGC
>NZ_CAXTHR010000235.1:0-3569 GCF_964244095.1 uncultured Methylobacterium sp.
TCGCCGACAGCTTCAGCTACCCCTCGGGCCACGCGACGCAGGGCTGGGCCTACGCCCTGATGATGGCCGCGCTGGTGCCTTCGCGGGCGACCGCCATCCTCGCCCGCGGCCGCGCCTACGGCGAGAGCCGGGTGATCTGCGGCGTGCACTGGCTGAGCGACGTCGCCGCCGGGCGCACCAACGGGTCGTCGATCTTCGCGGCGCTGATCGGCGACGCGGTCTTCCGGGCGGACCTCGACAAGGCGCGGGCCGAACTCGCCCGGGAACTCGCCAAGCCGTCCTCGGATGAAGGCAAGGTCCCCGACCAAGCCGTCTGCACCCGGGAGGCCGACAGCCTGAAGAGCTTCGCGCTGGAGTTCTGAGCGGCGGCGTGCGGTACCCCACGCTCGCCGCGAAGGAATCGTAACGGTTCGGCGGCATGCTCGTGGCGCGAGGCTGCGCAGACGCGCTAAAGAGCGGCGATGGATCGGAACGGCGGGGCGATGCGGCGGATGGCGGGGACGGGACGGGCGGCGGGACGACGGGCGGGCGTGGCCCTGCGGGTAGGCCGGCTCGCCGGCGCCGCGGCGCTGGCGCTGAGTCTCTCGGCCTGCTTCCGCCCGCTCTACGGGCCCACCGCGTCCGGGGAATCGATGGGCGTCCTGCTCGCCGGCATCCAGGTCGACGACGTGTCGATGGCGCGCGACCAGGAGCGCATCGGGCATTACCTGCGCAGCGAGCTGATCTTCGCGCTCGATGGCTCCGGCCAGCCGGCGCCGAAGCGTTACCGCCTCAAGATGCAGGGCAGCGAGACCGTGCAGACGCCGATCGTCTCCACCACCACGGGCCGCGCCGAGGCCGGCACCATCGTCGCTGCGATCAGGTACAGCCTGGAGAGCCTCGACGGCACCAAGGTCGTCACCGAGGGCGTCGCCACCTCCACCGCCACCTACGACCGCTCGGTGCAGCGGTTCGCCTCCTTGCGCGCCGCGCGCGACGCCGAGATCCGGCTGGCCTCGGTGCTCGCCGAGCAGATCAAGACGCGGCTGGCCTCGGTGCTCTCGGCCAAGCCGTGACCGCGTCCGTGCCGCCCCCGACGCCGCGCGGGCGCGCGCTGCCCGGGAGAGCGGCTTGACCGCGGTCAAGGCCGGCGAGATCGAGGGCCTGATGCGGCGCGGGCCGGACCCGCGCCTGCCCGTCATCCTGGTGTTCGGGCCCGATACCGGCCTCGTCGCCGAGCGCGCCAAGCATCTGGCGGAGAGCTTCGTCACCGACCCGGACGACCCGTTCGCGCTGGTCCGGATCGACGGCGACGCGCTCGCCTCCGATCCCGGCCGGCTCGTCGACGAGGCCGGCACCGTCGGCCTGTTCGGCGACAGGCGGACGATCTGGGTGCGTCCCGGCAGCCGCAACTGCGCGCCCGCCGTCGAGGCGGTGCTGCGGGGCGAGATCGTCGGCACCCGCATCGTGGTCGAGGCGGGCGATCTGGCGAAATCCGCGCCGCTGCGCACCCTGTGCGAGAAGTCGGCGCGCGCGCTCGCGATCCCCTGCTACGCCGACGACGCGCGCGCGCTCGCCGAGCTGATCGACCGCACCCTCGAAGGGCGCGGCCTGCGCATCGACCGCGACGCCCGCGCGGTGCTGAGCCAGAGCCTGGGGGGCGACCGCCGGGCGAGTCTGGCGGAAATCGAGAAGCTCGCGCTCTACGCGGCGGGCCGGGGCAGCGTCGGGCTCGACGACGTCGAGGCGGTGGTGAGCGACGTCGCCGGGAGCCAGCTCAACACCCTGATCGACGCCGCCTTCGCGGGCGCTGCCGCCGAGGTCGAGCGCGAGGTCCGCCGCTTCCGTCACGAGGGCCTCGACCCCTCGGCGATGCTGGGCGCGGGCCTGCGCCACGCCCTGCAACTGCTGTCCACCCGGATCGAGGGCGGCGACAAGCCCCCGAGCCTGATGGTCGCGGCGTGGCGCGGCCTACACTTCAAGCGAAAAGGCAGCATCGAGACGCAACTCGCCCGCTGGAGCCCAGGCGCCCTGCGGCAGGCGATCCAGATCCTCCAGGAGGCGATCCTGGCCTGCCGCCGCTCCGATCCGGTGCTGGCGCACGCCCACGCCTCGGCGGCGCTCCTGCGGCTTGCCGGGCAAGGCGGGCGGCGCGGAGGATAGGGCGCACAGGGTGGAGGGCGCACGGTGGGTGCGCAGGGTCGCCCTTACCGCGCAGCGATCCCGGTCACCCCTCGTCCGACACCCGGAAGCGGCGGCACAGGCCCTCGAACTCCGCGGCGCTGCCGTAGCGGATGCGGATCTCGCCGGCCTCGGCCGAAATCGGCTTCAGGGTGACGCCGACGCCGAGCGCCCGGGCGATGCGGCTCTCCAGCGAGCGGGTCTCGGCGGTCCTGCCCGTGACGCCGCGGGGCCGGCCGGGGCGGGGGCCTGCGTCGGGCTGCTGCTCGGCCGCCGCGATCGCCTCGACGTCGCGGACCGTCAGGCCCTCCTCCACGATGCGGCGGCTCAGCGCCTCGGGCGCGGCGACCCCGAGGAGCGCGCGGGCGTGGCCGGCGCTGATCTCACCGGCGATCAGGCGCTCCTGCACCGTCGGCGGCAGGTTGAGCAGGCGCAGCGTGTTGGCGAGGTGGCTGCGGCTCTTGCCCAGGATCTCGGCAAGCTCGCGCTGGCTGTAGGCGAACTCGCTCATCAGGCGCTCGTAGCCCGAGGCTTCCTCGATGGCGTTGAGGTCGGCGCGCTGGACGTTCTCCAGGATCGCGAATTCGAGGGAGGCGCGGTCGTCGATGTCGAGGACCACCACCGGCACCTCGTCGTGACCGGCGCGCTGGGCCGCGCGCCAGCGCCGCTCGCCGGCCACGATCTCGAAGGCGCCCGGTACCTCGGCCAGCGCCCGCACCACGATCGGCTGGATGATGCCGCGCATGCGGATCGAGGTGGCGAGCTCGTCGAGATCGGTCTCACTGAAGCTGCGCCGCGGGTTGCGCGGGTTCGGCCGCAGGAACTCCACCGCGACCCTGCGCTGGGGCTGCACGCCCGCCTCGTGGCCAGCCTCGTGGCCCGGATCATTGAAATCGCCGATCAGGGCCGCGAGCCCGCGCCCCAGTCGGGGCCGTGCCGCCTCGTCCGCCATCCCGCTCACCCGTTCACTTCGTTACGCATGACCTGATGCGGATGCCCCGAGCCTCGGGCCATCCGCGATCCGCCGCATGGGCGACGGCGCACGGTCGTGCCGGCGCCGTCCCGGCCCGGATTCACGCCGCCGCCGGCATGCGGCCTTCCCGCTGGATCACCTCGGAGGCCAGCCGCAGGTAGGCCTGGGAGCCGGCGCATTTCAGGTCGTAGAGCAGCACCGGCTTGCCGTGCGAGGGCGCCTCGGAGACGCGGACGTTCCGCGGGATCATGGTCTCGTAGACCTTCTCGCCCATGAAGCCGCGCACGTCCGCCACCACCTGCGCCGAGAGGTTGTTGCGCGGATCGAACATCGTCAGCACGATGCCCTGGATCGTCAGGCGCGGGTTGAGCGCGCCGCGCACCTGCTCGACGGTGCGCAGCAACTGGCTCAGCCCTTCGAGGGCGAAGAACTCGCA
>NZ_CAXTHR010000236.1:0-3540 GCF_964244095.1 uncultured Methylobacterium sp.
CCGAGGTGGTGATCTTGCCCGACGAGGAGGTCTCGACCAGCATCGGCGTCTCGTAATCCATGAGCTTGGGCATCACCGCGAGCGTGAGGCTGGAGCCCCAGGCACCCATCATCACCGGCGTCTTGTCGCTGGTGATGAGCTTCTCGGCCACCGCCGCGGCCTCCGTCGGGTTGCTCTTGTTGTCCTCGATCACCAGCTCGATCTTGCGTCCGAGCACGCCGCCCTTGGCGTTGATCTCGTCGGCGGCGATCTTGGCGCCGTTGACCACGTAGGTGCCCGAGGCCGCGAACGCCCCAGTGAGCGGCTCGTTGACGCCGATGCGGATCGCCTGCGCGTAAGCCGTGCCGGAGGCGAGCACCAGCGCCAGGGCCAGCGCGGGGCGTGCCAGTGCCGGAAGTGTCTTGCGCCTGCTCGTCATGTCGGTCTCCGGTGCGGGTTCGGGCTGGATGCGAGGGTTGAGGTCAGGGCCGGGACGCGCGCCACGCGGCGAGCCGCCGGCGCAGCGGGTCGAGCAGGAGGCCGAGCATCAAGCGGATCGGATGGAGGTCCGCGGGCGCCGCCGGGGCCACGCCGGAGAGGCGGGCTTCGAGGTTGCGCGCGAACTCGGCCGTGAGCCGGCCCGCGAGGTCGCGCACCAGGCCGGGGCGGCCGAACTGGGCGAGCGGCCCCTTCAGCGTGTAGCCGACCGACAGCACCACTCGCGCCGTGCCGGCGCGCTCGCCCGCCTCGACGCGGTAGCGGATCTCGCCCTCGGTCGCCGAGCGCCCGCCCGCGTCGCCGCCGGCGCCGAGGATGCGGCCGGCGCGGGCCGGCGCGTCATGCTCGATTCGCGCCCGGCCCGCGAACCGCGCGGCGATCGGACCGATGCGCACCCGGAGCGCGCCCTCGACCGCGTCGGGCCTCGGGCTCCCGGTCAGCACCGCGCCGGGCAGGCAGGCGGCGACCGCCTCGACGTCGCCCAGCAGCGCGAACACCGCGTCGGGCGGATGCGCCACGTCGAAGCTCTGCGCGAAAGTGTGCGCCGGCCGGAAATCTTTCGCGATGACGATCGTCGCGGCGGGCCCCTCCGCGGGTGCGGCAGCGGGGAGCGGGGTCGGCGCGACCGTTGCCGTGCCGGTCCGGGCGCCGACCGGGCCGAGGCCGCGCGGGACGTCCGCGCCGGGCGTCCGGGTCGGGATGCCGCGGGCGCGCCGCTCGGCGATCACCGCGCGCACCGCCCGCACGATGCCGGCATAGCCGGTGCAGCGGCAAAGGTTGCCCGCGAGCCCGACGCGGATGCGCCGCTCGTCCGCCTCGGGCAGCCGCAGCACGAGGTCGCGGGCGGCGATCAGCATGCCGGGGGTGCAGTAGCCGCATTGCAGCGCGTGCTCGCGGTTGAACGCGGCGCGAAGCTCAGTGGCGATCACGTCGTCGTCGAGGCCCTCGATCGTGGTGACCGCGGCGCCTTCGCAGGCGCCGGCGAAGGTGAGGCAGGCGCGCGCCGGCTCGCCGTCGAGCAGCACGGTGCAGGCGCCGCAGACCCCGTGCTCGCAGCCGAGATGCGTGCCGGTGAGGTCGAGCGTGTCGCGCAGGAGGTCGGCGAGATGCGTGCGCGGCTCGGCCTCGATGCGCACGGGCCGGCCGTTCACGGTGAGCGCCAACGGCATCCGGTCGTCGCGGGCAAGGACCGCCGTGTCGAGCACCGCCATGGTCATGCCGCCGCCGTCAGGCGCTCGGGGGCGGTGCGCGCCGCCTGCGCCACGGCGCGGGCGAGCACCGTGACGTGGACATGGCGATCGACCGCGTCGGCCATGCCGGCGTCCCGCAAGGCAGCCTCGGCCGCGGCCGCGTCGAAGCGTTGCGCGAAGTCGAGGCCGATGCGGCCGCCGAACAGCGGGCGGGCGTCGGCCAGCAGAAGCGGCGCGCGCTCGATCGCGCCGATCACCGCGCGGCCGCGCCCGGCGTGGGCATCGATCAGCACGGCGCCGATGGCGTGGGCGAACTCGCCGATCTTGGCGCAGTGCTTGACGTAGCCCCAGAGCGTGCCGGGCGGGATCGCGGGCACGCGCACCGCGACGAGCATCTCGCCGGGCTCCAGCGCCACGTCGAGGGCGCCACGCACGAAGGCGTCGAGCGGCAGGCGGCGGCGCCCGGCCTTTGAGGCCAGCTCCACCTCGGCACCAAGCGCGATCAGCGACGTGACCCAGTCGGCGGCAGGATCGGCGTGGACGAGGCTGCCGCCGATGGTGCCGCGGTTGCGCACGGCGCGGTAGGCGATCGCGGCGGCGACGCGGGCCATGGCGCCGCCGGTCACGTCCGGCACCCGCCCGTCCTCGATGTCGGCATGCGTCACGCAGGCGCCGAGCACCAGGGTGCCGCCGTCGCGCCGGGCGTGGCACAGCTCACTGATGCCGGTAAGGTCGATCACCCGCTCCGGCTCGACGAGGCGCAGGTTGAGCATCGGCCCGAGCGACTGGCCGCCGGCGATCAGCTTCGCCGTGCCGTCGGCGTCCGCGAGCCGGTCGAGCAGGCCGGCGAGGTCGGCGGGGCGCTCGTAGGCGAAGCGGGCGGCCTTCATGCCGCGGCCCGCGTCGCGGCCTCGCGGGCCGCGAGCAGGGCCGCCACGATGCGGCGCTGGCTGACGGGCGCGCGCAGCATCTCGACGCCGAGCGGCCCGAGCGCGTCGTTGACCGCGTTGGCGATCGCCGCCGGCGGCGCGATGGCGCCGCCCTCGCCGATGCCCTTCACGCCGAACTGCGTGTAGGGCGAGGGCGTCTCCATGTGGTCGATGCGCGGCTCGGGCACTTCGGCCGCGCCCGGCAGGAGGTAGTCGCCCAACGTCGAGGCGAGCGGCTGGCCGCGCTCGTCGAAGGCCATCTCCTCGTAGAGCGCGGTGCCGACGCCTTGCGCGAGGCCGCCGCAGATCTGCCCGTCGACGACGAGCGGGTTCACCAGGGTGCCGCCGTCCTCGACGATGACGTAGTCGAGGATCTCGACGGCGCCGAGGTCGGGATCGACGGCGACGACCACCGCGTGCGCGGCGTAGGAGAAGGTGCCGGAATCGCGCTGCGGCTTGTAGCCGGCGGTGACTTCCAGCCCTCCCGGGTTCACGCCGGGGGCGAGATCCTGCGGACGCCGATACCAGGTGCGGGCGATCTCGGCGAGCGTCACGTCGCCGGAGGGGCCGACGACGCGGCCGGCCTCGAAGCGGCACGCCGCCGCGTCGGCCTGGAGCAGGTGCGCGCCGATGGCGAGCGCCCGGTCGGCGAGCTCACGGCAGGCGGCGGCGACGGCGCCGCCCGCCATCACCATCACCCGCGAGCCCCAGGAGCCGGTGGAGTAGGGCGTCATCGCGGTGTCGCCGTGAACGAGCCGTGTGCGCGCCACGGGCACACCGAGGATCTCGTGAGCCACCTGCGCCAGCGTCGTCTCCAGGCCCTGGCCGTGGGAATGGGCGCCGATGCGCAGTTCGAGGCCCCCGTCCGGGGTCAGCCGCGCGCCGGCCTGCTCGTGGCCCGGCACCATCGGGATGCCCCAGCCGGAATAGACCGAGGTGCCGTG
>NZ_CAXTHR010000237.1:0-3502 GCF_964244095.1 uncultured Methylobacterium sp.
GCCGATGAAGCGGCGGCCGAGGCGCTTGGCCACCGCGCCGGTGGTGCCGGTGCCGAAGAACGGATCGAGCACCACGTCGCCGGGATTCGTGGCGGAGAGCAGCGTCCGGGCGAGCAGCGCCTCGGGCTTCTGCGTCGGGTGCACCTTGCGCCCGTCGGCGTTCTTCAGGCGCTCGTCGCCGGTGCAGAGCGGGATGAACCAGTCCGAGCGCATCTGGAGGTCCTCGTTGCCCCCTTTGAGCGCGTCGTAATGGAAGGTGTAGCCCTTCGATTCAGCCGAGCGCGACGCCCAGATCAGGGTCTCGTGCGCGTTGGTGAAACGCTTGCCGCGAAAGTTCGGCATCGGGTTGGCCTTGCGCCAGACGATGTCGTTGAGGATCCAGAAACCAAGATCCTGCAACGCGCCGCCGACCCGGAAGATGTTGTGGTACGACCCGATCACCCACAGCGTGGCGTTCGGCTTCATCACCCGGCGGCAGGCGGTGAGCCAGTCGCGGGTGAAGGCGTCGTAGGCCGCAAAGCTCGAGAACTTGTCCCAGTCGTCGTCGACGGCGTCGACCCGGCTCTGGTCCGGCCGCATCAGAGCGGCCTCGCCGAGCTGGAGGTTGTAGGGCGGGTCGGCGAAGACGCAGTCGATGGACGCCGCCGGCAGGCGGTTCATCGCCGCGATGCAGTCGCCGACGAGGATCTGATCGAGGGGGAGGCGCTGGACGGAGGGTACGAGACCCATCCGTGGCGCCGACGCGGGCCGCCCGGTGCGCGAGACAAGGTTCCGGACGGCGGCGTCGGCGACCACGGTACGCGGGGAAGCCATGGCAAACACCGGTTACGCGACTGACCGGCAGACCTTGCGCCGTTAGGGTAAAGGTCGGGTTGCCGATTTGCGAAGGATTGCGTCCCGCTTTGGGGCGAGCGTCCCGGCGATAGCCGCCCGCATTCCTTCTGCGTCGCACCGTTCACGACGCCTTAACCTTTCGCAAGACCGGTTCATCGCGCGACGCGACGCGGGTAGTGCTTCGGCGACCTGTCGGCCGGAGCCGATGACCCCCGACCGCGTGGGGCGCGGCCGGGTTCGGGCAGCGAGGCAGCCCGACGCGACGGCATCCCTCCGGGCTCCGCGCCCTGATCGGTCCAGCCTCGGCGTGGAGCGGGTGGCAGGGTCACGCCACGTGCACATCTCGTGGTTCCCGCATCGCATTCGTGACGAAACCTTGGCAGGCGGGATGACTTTCTTCGCAGGTCTTCATGCAATCCCGACCCGTATCGTGCAAGCATTCGATATTGGTACAGCCATAGCCCACGGGAATGTCGCCCAATAGGGCGGGACGCGCCACACATAGGCTGCTCCTCAAGAAAAATTCCCGATCTCATTTTAGCCGGCATTGGCCGTGATGGGCGCCGCCCTCGTCAACAACGAAGGACCGACGCATGCACTTCAGACCCGTTGCCCGGACCACCGCCGCGCTTGGAACCGCGCTCACGCTCGCGGCCGGCAGCCTGCCCGCCGCTGCCCAGAGCGGGGCCGCCTCCTGGTACGGCAGCGGCCACCGCACGGCGAGCGGCGAGCGGTTTAACCCGAACGGGATGACGGCGGCCCACCGCAGCCTGCCCTTCGGCACCCGCGTCCGCGTCGAGAACGCCCGCACCGGGCGTTCCGTCGTGGTGCGGATCAACGACCGCGGCCCGTTCGTGCGCGGGCGCATCATCGACTTGTCCCGCGGCTCCGCGCGGGCGCTCGGCATGGGCGGCACCAGCTACGTCTCACTGCACGTGGTGCGCTGACCGGAACGGCCGGCGTTGCCGGGGGCCCCGGCCGGCCCCATCTGCGGTCTCGCACCGGAGCCGCGTCGAACACACCATGGCCAAGCCCCTCATCGTCGACATCCCGCACGACCTCGGCCGCGACGAGGCACGCCGCCGCATCGCGGCCGGCGTCGAGCAGGGCCACGCACTCCTGGCCAAGAGCGGCATCACCGTGCAAACCCTCGCCTGGACCGGCGACCGGCTCGACTTCGCGATCTCGGCGATGACGCAGCGCATGAACGGGCAGATCGACGTCGGCGCGGAGAGCGTGCGCGTCGAGGTCCACCTCCCGCTGCTGCTCGCGCTGTTTGCCGAGAAGGTCAAGAAGATGGTCGGCAAGGAGGGCAACCTGCTGCTGACCAAGAAGTAGGCCCGGAACACCCGCCCGCGCCCGGCCGTTGCTGCCGCGAGCGATGCGCGACGACGCGGTCGACCGTTCGAGGAGCGTTCCCCATGGCCGATCCCGGCGTGATCCCCGAGGTGCCGACCCAGCCGACGCCCGTGCCGGAGACGCCCTACGATCCCCCAGTTGTCCCGACGCCCGGCCCTGTGCCCGAGATTCCCGGCGGCAGCCCGAGCGAGGTCCCCGGCATCACGCCGGCCGAGGTGCCGGTCACCACGCCCGGCATGCCGACGCCCACCGGGCCCGCCGGCCCCGTCGCCTGAGCGCATAGCGGTTTGTGCAGGGGCGGCGGCGCTGCCATAAGCCCGGCCATGGCCGCCCCACCGCTCCTCACGCTCCAGAACGTCGCGCTCACCTTCGGCGGCACGCCGCTGATCGACCGGGCCGAGTTCTCGATCTCGCCGGGTGAACGCGCCTGCCTCGTCGGCCGCAACGGCTCCGGCAAGTCGACGCTGATGAAGATCGCCGCCGGCCTCGTCGAGCCGGATCGCGGCGTGCGCTTCCTCCAGCCTGGCACCACGATCCGCTACCTCGCGCAGGAACCGGATTTCTCCGGTTTCGCGACCACCCTCGACGTCGTCGAATCCGGCCTGGGTGATGGCGACGCCGGTTACCGCGCCCGCTACCTGCTGGAAAGCCTCGGGCTCGACGGCACCGAGGACCCGGCGCGGCTCTCGGGCGGCGAGGGCCGCCGCGTCGCGCTCGCCCAGGCGCTGGCGCCCGAGCCCGACGTGCTGCTCCTCGACGAGCCGACCAACCACCTCGACCTGCCGGCGATCGAGTGGCTGGAGGCGGAATTGCGCGGCACCCGCGCGGCGATGGTGATCATCAGCCACGACCGGCGCTTCCTCTCGGCCCTGTCGCGGGCGACGATCTGGCTCGACCGCGGCGTCACCCGCCGGATCGAGCAGGGTTTCTCCGGCTTCGAGGCGTGGCGCGACGCGTTCTTCGAGGAGGAGGAGCGCGACCGGCACAAGCTGGAGCGCAAGATCAACGACGAGGAGCACTGGCTGCGCTACGGCGTCACCGCGAGGCGCAAGCGCAACGTCCGGCGGCTCGGCAACCTGCATGCCCTGCGCAAGGAGCGCCGCGACGACCGCCGCCCGGTCGGCACCGTGACGATGCAGGCGGGCGAGGCCGAGGCCTCGGGCACGCTGGTGATGGAGGCCAAGGGCGCCTCGAAATCCTACGGACCGCGCCGGATCGTCGAGAACCTGTCGCTGCGGGTGATGCGCGGCGACCGCCTCGGCATCGTCGGCGCCAACGGGGCCGGCAAGACCACGCTGATCAACCTGCT
>NZ_CAXTHR010000238.1:0-3501 GCF_964244095.1 uncultured Methylobacterium sp.
GAGAGAGGCTCCCGGCCAGCCCGTCACGGAGAACTACCGTGGCCAAGTCAGTCCAAAAGATCACCCTGTCGTCCTCGCGCGACATTCCGTTCGACAAGCTGTTGCTCAGCCAGTCCAATGTCCGCCACGTCAAGGCGGGCGTTTCGATCGAGGAACTCGCCGAAGACATCGCCCGACGCGGCCTCCTCATGGGCCTGAGCGTCCGGGCCGTCACCGACGAAGCCGGCGCGGAAACCGGCATGTTCGAGATCCCGGCCGGCGGCCGCCGCTACCGGGCGCTCGCGCTGCTGGTGAAGCAGCGTCGTCTCGCCAAGACCGCGCCCGTCCCCTGCGTCGTGCGGACCGACGGCCTCGCCGAGGAGGACAGCCTCGCCGAGAACATCCAGCGAGCGCCGCTACATCCGCTCGACCAGTTCCGGGCGTTCCTCGCGCTGCGCGCCAAGGGCCAGACCGAGGAGGAGATCGCAGCGAACCAGTTCGTCTCGGTCGCCGTGGTCAAGCAGCGCCTGCGGCTCGCGTCGGTCAGCCCCAAGCTGCTCGACGTTTACGCCGAGGACGGCATGACCCTCGACCAGCTGATGGCGTTCACCGTGAACGGCGATCACGAGCGCCAGGAGCAGGTCTTCGAGCGCCTGTGCCAGTCCTACGACAAGCAGCCCTACACGATCCGGCGGATGCTGACCGAAGGTGCGGTCAGGGCTTCGGACAAGCGCGCCCAGTTCATCGGCGTCGATGCCTATGTCGAGGCGGGCGGCACGGTCCTGAACGACCTGTTCCAGGGTGATGACGGCGGCTGGCTGCAGGACATCGGCCTGGTCGACATGATGGTCGCCGAGAAGCTCAACGAGGCGAGCGTGACCATCGGTGCCGAAGGCTGGAAATGGGTCGAGGTCGCCCCGGACTTCGCCTACGGCCACACCTATGGCCTGCGCCAAATCCGCGGCGAGACGGTGCCGTTCACGCCGGAGGAAGAGGCGACCCTCGCGGCGCTCCAGCAGGAGGTCGACGACATCGAGACAGCGTCGGCAGAAA
This sequence comes from uncultured Methylobacterium sp., assembly GCF_964244095.1. GTDB lineage: Bacteria > Pseudomonadota > Alphaproteobacteria > Rhizobiales > Beijerinckiaceae > Methylobacterium. The sequence continues at coordinate 1,033 of NZ_CAXTHR010000238.1, forward strand.
CCGAGGAGCTGACCGACGAGCAGGACCAGCGCATGGGCGAGCTCGAGACCGCGATTGAGGCGCTGAATGCGCGGCCGGTCGTTTACGACGCCGACGAGGTCGTCCGCGCCGGCGCCTTCGTCAGCATCGCCGCCGACGGCTCGCTGCGCATCGAGCGTGGCTACGTCCGGTCCGAGGACGAGTTGCCGGTCGAGCCCGAACTCACCGATGATCGGTACGCCGAGGGCGAGGCGGGCGCTGGCGATGCCGGGGTCGAGGGCGACGAGCCAGACGGCCCGGCGGTCATCCCGGCGATCGAGCCGGAGGAAGACGAGGGGCTGCGACCGATCCCCGACAAGCTGCTGACCGAGCTGACCGCCCACCGCACGCTGGCGATTCGCCACGCGCTCGGCGAGCGGCCCGACGTCGCCTTCCTCGCCGCATTGCACGCACTGGCCCTGGGGGTTTTCTACACGTACCGCTCGGACACCTGCTTGGAACTCGACCTGAAGAGCGTCCAGTTCGGGAGCCAGGCGCCCGGGCTGAACGACACCCCGCTCGCACGTTCGTTCGACGAGCGGCACCAGTCCTGGCGCGCGGCCCTGCCCAAGGACTCGAGCGATCTGTGGGAGGCGCTCGACGCGTTCGACGGCGACAGCCGCGCCGCGCTGTTCGCCCACTGCGTGTCGCTCAGTGTCAACGCGGTCCACGAAGCCTGGAACCGCCGCCCGAAGGCGTTCGCGCACGCCGACCGGCTCGCCCAGATGGTCGACCTCGACCTGGCCGCGAGCTGGACGCCGACGGCGGCCAACTTCCTCGGGCGCGTGACCAAGGCGCGCATCCTGCAGGCGGTCGCCGAGGGCAGGGATCGGCGGACCGCGGATCGCATCGAGCATCTGAAGAAGGTGGAGATGGCGACGGAGGCGGAGACGCTGCTTGCCGGCTCTGGCTGGTTGCCCGAGCCGCTGCGCACCCCTGGCCGGGTGATGGCCGCGACGGCGGAGTCGATCGACCCCGAGAGCGTGCGGGTGATCGAACCACCCGTCGAAGAAACGGCGGCGGACGGCGGCGAATCGGCTGTGGTCGCCGACGGGGCCACGGTCGAGGATGCGGAAGCGGTCGACGATGAGGAGGCCGCGTTCGAGCCCCACGCGATCGCCGCCGAGTAAGCATCGCACCCGTGACCACCTTGGGGCTCGCCGGCAACGGCGGGCCCCTTCTTCGTTCAGGAGGCGATCGATGCCGGACACCGCCTCAGAGCTGGCCCGCCGCCTCGCCGCCAACGCCGAGGCGGTTTGCAGGCACTATCTGTCCAACGGCCGGCGCGAGGGCCGCTGGTGGACCGTGGGCGACATCCACAACTCACCCGGCCGCTCGATGATGGTCCGGCTGAAGAGCACCGACCGTGGGCCGGCGGGCAAATGGACCGATGCCGCTACCGGCGAGCACGGCGACCTGCTCGACCTCATCGCCCAGGCGCAGGGCTGCGCAACGCTGGCCGACACGCTCGACGAAGCCCGACGCTTCCTGAGCCTACCTCGACCCGAGGGCCATGAGCCGGTCATGCCCGCGCCGCAGGGGTCGCCCGAGGCGGCACGGCGGCTATTCGCCATGTCCAAGCCGATCCGGGGCACGGCCGCAGAAACGTATTTGCGCACTCGCGGCATTACGGATTTGCGGGACTGTACGTCGCTGCGCTTCCACCCGCGCTGCTATTACCGTGGTGACGAGGCCGACCCGGCCGACTCCGCCCGTAATGCCTGGCCGGCGTTGATCGCGGCCGCCACCGACCCGGCGGGCGCCATCACCGGCGTGCATCGGACCTGGCTCGCCCCTTCCGGGCAGACGAAGGCGCCGGTCTCGACCCCGCGACGTTCGATGGGGCTAATCAACGGCCAGGGCGTCCGCATCGGCGCGGCACATGGCATCGTCGCCGTCGGCGAGGGCCTGGAGACCATGCTGTCGCTTCGTGTCGCACTGCCCGACCTGCCGGTGATCGCCGCAGGCTCGGCCAACCATCTCGACGCCTTACTCCTGTCTGACGGTCTACGCCGCCTCTACGTCGCTGAGGACGACGATCCGGCCGGACGACGCGCGACGGCGTCGGTGATGACCAGAGCGGAAGCGGCCGGAATCGAGGCGATACGGCTGGCGCCCGCAAGGGGCGACTTCAACGACGATCTGCGGCAGCTCGGACGAGAGGCGCTCCACGCGGCCTTGCGGGTGCAACTCGCCCCCGAAGACGTCGAGCGGTTCTGGACGCCAGGACGGGAGAGCGCTCGCGCAGCCTAACACGGGTTCGACCGCCAACGTGGAAGGTGGCCGAGGGCTGTTCCCCTTAGCAGGAGAGCCGCGCCCCTGGCCTCTGAGAGGGGCGATCGGACCGGAGCCGGTCCGGGCCGGCAACGGCTGCGCGCGACTTTCTTCCCCTGGGCTACGCCCATTCCTCGCGAGACAAGAAAGCCGTGCTCGCCGTCCTCCGCTGTGCTC
>NZ_CAXTHR010000239.1:0-3463 GCF_964244095.1 uncultured Methylobacterium sp.
TCAGGATCGCGAGCTTGTGGGCGGTGTCGAAGCCCTCGACGTCGAAGGTCGGGTCCGCTTCGGCGTAGCCCAGCGCCTGCGCGTCCTTGAGGCAGGCATCGAAGGTCAGGCCCTCGCGCTCCATGCGCGTGAGGATGTAGTTGCAGGTGCCGTTGAGGATTCCGTAGACGCGCGAAACGGCGTTGCCGGACAGGCCCTCGCGCAGGGCCTTGATCACCGGGATGCCGCCCGCGACCGACGCCTCGCAGGCGAGCGCGACGCCGGCCCGCTCCGCCGCCTGCGCGAGCGCCGCGCCGTGACGGGCGAGCAGCGCCTTGTTCGCCGTGACGACGTGCTTGCCGGCGGCGAGCGCCGCCTCGACCGTGGCCCTGGCCGGCCCCTCCGATCCGCCGATCAGCTCGACGACGCAATCGACCTCGCCCGAGCGCGCCAGTGCGACCGGATCGTCGAACCAGCGCAGGCCCGACAGGTCGAACCCGCGCTCGCGGGCGCGGTCGCGCGACGACACCGCGGTGACGCGGATGTCGCGGCCGGTGGCGGCAGCGAGCGGCGCGGCGCGGCGTTCGATCATCCGGACGACGGCGGCGCCGACGGTGCCGAGGCCGGCGACGCCGAGGCGGAAGCTCTGAGACATGGTGGTCTTCGTGTCCCTTGCCCTGCGCCGTCGGCAGCCCGGCGGCGGACCCGCGCCGGCGCGCGCCCTGTGGCTATGGCGGCGTCCTTCTGCATCGATTCCGGAGGGGGTGCAAGAAAACGGTAGATCAGGAAAACCGGAGAGCAGGAAAACGGGTACGCGGTATCGGTCCGTACGGGGCGCTGCGCCGCCGGGCACGGTTTCGCGGGCGGCGCGCGGCGCGAACCGGTCCGCCGGCGGGCCCGCGCAAAGCCCGGCCCACCGCTTGTCAGGCCGGTACGAAGGCCCGATGACGGGCGCCGCCCGCCCTCAGGACGACAGCGATGCGGATCACCACCTGGAACGTCAACTCGATCAAGCAGCGGGTCGGGCACCTGCTCGCCTTCCTCGACGAGGCCAGGCCCGACGTGGTCTGCCTCCAGGAGCTGAAGTGCCAGGACGAGGCGTTCCCGCGGGCCGAGATCGAGGCGGCCGGCTACGCGGTCGAGTCGGTCGGCCAGAAGGCCTATAACGGCGTCGCGCTCCTCGTCCGCGCGCCGCTCGCCCACGACCCGGCGACGGTGCTGCGCTCGCTCCCCGGGGACGGCGCCGACGAGCAGGCGCGCTACGTCGAGGCGCTGGTGACGGGCGACGGCCTCGCGCCGGTGCGGGTCGCCTCGCTCTACCTGCCGAACGGCAATCCCGTCGCGAGCCCGAAATATCCCTACAAGCTCGCCTTCCTGGAGCGCCTGCGCCTACACGCCCGCGCCCGGATGCGCGAGGAGACCGCCCTGGTGCTGGCGGGCGACTACAACGTCATCCCCGAGCCCGAGGACGCGGCCGAGCCGGCGGCCTGGGCCGACGACGCGCTGTTCCGCGCGCCGTCGCGCGCGGCCTTCCGGGCACTGCTCGCCGAGGGGCTGACCGACGCGGTTCGCGCCTGCGACCCGCGCCCCGGCCTGTACAGCTTCTGGGACTACCAAGCCGGCTGCTGGCCGCGGAACTTCGGCATCCGCATCGACCACCTGCTGCTGTCGCCGCAGGCCGCCGACCGGCTGGTCTCGGCCTCGGTGCAGAAGCACCTGCGCGGGCTGGAGAAGCCGTCCGACCACGTTCCGGTGACGGTGGAGCTGACCGCGGCCTGAGGCGCAGGTTGCAGCGAACCGTGCTACGAGCCGCGCCGTCCGCATCCGACACGGAGCACAGGAAATGATCGTCTACGGCACCGGCTACTCGCCCTTCGTCCGCAAGATCCTCCTCGCGCTGGCCGAGAAGGGCGTGCCCTGCGAGCACGTGCCCTGCATGTTCCACGCCCCGGACGCGGGCTTCCGGGCGGCGAGCCCCCTGGGCAAGATCCCGGCGATCGACGACGGCGGCTTCAGGCTCGCCGATTCCTCGGCGATCCTGTGGTACCTCGAGCGCAAGCACCCGTCGCCGGCCCTGGTCCCCACCGATCCGCAGGCGCTCGGCCGCGCTGTATGGTTCGACAAGTTCGGCGACACCGAGCTGGTCGGCAAGCTCCTCGTGCCGTTCTTGGAGCGCGTGCTGAAGCCGAACATGATGGGCAAGCCCGGCGACGAGGCCGCCGTCGCCAAGGCGCTCGACACCGATCTCCCGCCGCTGTTCGATTACCTGGAGGGCCAGGTGTCGGGCGCGTTCCTGGTCGGCGACGCCTTCTCGATCGCCGACATCGCGGTCGCCACCGGCTTCCACAACTTTCACCTCGCCGGGGCGAAGGTCGATGCCGGGCGCTGGCCGAAGCTCGCCGCCTACGTCGAGACGATCTTCGCGCGGCCGTCCTTCGTCGCGGCGCACGGGGCGCGCAAGGGCTGATAGACCGCATCACCAAGGGAAATCCTGGTTTGCGCCTTCCATTCCCCTCTGAGCGAGAGGGAGGTGATACGATACCGAGGTGCGCAATAGGCGCCGTCAAGACCGAGCGGATCAAGCTGACCGCGGCCTACCTCAACACGATGGCGGGCGGCTTCTTCACGGCGGGTGTGGACGCGCCGATCGCAGCGGCCGTGTTCGGCATCTCGGGTCCCGCCGGAAACCTGTCTGCGTTGACGGTCACCGTCGGCGCACTGATCTTCTTGGCCGGAAGCCTCGCGCTTCATGCGGCCGCTCGCTACATCCTCAAAGGATTGGAGCCATGACCGACCTTCAGATCGTTGCGTTCATCCTCGTGCCGATCTTCGCGGTCGCGATGGGCTGGGGCGTCGCGCTCTGGTCGCGCCACGTCGACGGGCCGTCCCGCCCCGAATAGGCCGATCAGCGTCGGCGCCGGATCGAGCCCACCGTCTGCACCTGCGCCTGCGCCTCGGCGCGGTCCTCCTCGCTCGCCGCCGCCCAGTTCTTCTCGTAGAGCGCGACGATCCAGGAATCCTTGCGCTCCTCGACGCCCGCGCGGGCGAGCGAGAGCCACATCAGGCCGCGCGCGCGCTGCACCGGCACGCCGCCCATGCCGGTCACCAGCAGGTCGCCGAGCAGCGCCTGGGCCGGGTGGTGGCCCTTCTCCGCGGCAAGGTTGAACCAGCGCGCCGCCTGCCGCGCATCGGCCTCGACGCCGGTGCCGTCGAGGTAGAGCCGGGCGAGGTTGTACTGCGCGTTCGGGTCGCCGAAATACGAGGCCGCGTAGTTGAACATGTCGTAGGCCCGCTCCGGGTTGGGCTGCACGTAGGTGCCCTTGATCCCGTCGAGGAAATAGCTGCCGAGCGCGGTGAAGGCGCTGGCCGTCACCGCCGAGTTCTGCGCGTCCGGGCCGTCGTCGGTGCCGGAATCGGCGATGCGCGAGAAGAACTCGAACGCCTTGAGGTCGTCGTGGGGCACGCCGTCGCCCTCGGCATACAT
>NZ_CAXTHR010000240.1:0-3452 GCF_964244095.1 uncultured Methylobacterium sp.
CCGGTGATGTCGACCATGTAGAGCTTGCCGCCGCCCTGGCCGCCGGGATCGCGGAAGAACAGCACGTACTGGCCGTTGGGCGCAAACGTCGGGCCCTCGTTGTGGAAGCCTTCCGTGAGCACGCGCTCGCCGGAGCCGTCGGGCTTCATCACGCAGATGGCAAAGCCCCCCTTGCGCTGCCGGGTGAAGGCGATGAGGTCGCCGCGCGGCGACCACGCCGGCTGCGAGGCCGAGCCCTCGCCGAACGAGATCCGGTGCGGGTTGGAGCCGTCGGCGCCCATCACGTAGACCTGCTGCGAGCCGCCGCGGTCGGATTCGAACACGATCTGAGCCCCGTCCGGCGAATAGGTCGGCGAGGTGTCGATCGCCATGCCGCTGGTGATCGCGTGCTGCGCTTTCGACGCGATGTCCAGAGTCACGATGTCGGCGTTGCCGCCCTGCTGCACGCTCATCACGAGGCGGCGGCCGTCCGGCGAGAAGCGCGGGCTCGCGCTCATCGAGTCGAAGTTGCCCACCGCCTGCCGCGAGCCGGTCTCGAGGTTGATCACCTGAACGCGGGGCTGGTGGCCCGACGCCTGCGTCATGAAGGCGATGTCCTGGGTCGCGGGCGAGTAGCGCGGCGCGACGATGGAGCTCTCGCCGGTGGTGAGCGCGCGGACGTTGGCGCCGTCCTGGTCCATCACCATCAGGCGCTTGCGCCGGTTCTCCTTCGGCCCGGATTCGTCGACGAAGGCGATGCGGCTGTCGAACCACGGCCCGAGGCCGGTGATCTTCGTGTAGACCGCATCCGAGATCAGGTGGCCGGTGCGGCGGGCGTTGGCCGCGTCGGTGGCGTATTGCTGGCCGGTGATCTGCTGGCCGGAGGTCACGTCCCACAGGCGGAACTCGACCTTCAGGCGCCCTGAGCCGTCGCGCGAGACCCGGCCGGTGACGAGGCCTTGCACGCCGGCTGCACGCCACTTCTCGAAGCCGGGGGCGGCGTCGAAGGGCGGCGATTCCGGGAAGCGGGCCTTGTCGAGCGGCAGGAAATAGCCCGACCGGCGCAGGTTGTTCGTCACCACGCCGGAGACGAGGCCGCCGAGGTTCGGATCACCCGAGAAGTCGGTTACGGCGATCGGCATCGGCTGGAAGGCACCGCCGCCGATGCGGAGCTGGAGCTGCGCCTGCGCGGGCGCCGCGAGCCCGATCAGGGCCAGCACGAGCAGCGCGAGAGCCCGGAGCGCCGACGGCAGGGCGGCGGGCACTGTTCGGGCCCGCATGGTCGATCTGTGGGACATGGGTCTGGTCCGGAAGCGTTGGGATGCTCGTCTGGGCGCCGGCTGGAGCATTTTCCAGCGAGGCGGACGCCGGCTCGCGTAAAGAAAATGCGACTACACGAAGAGTTAGAGCATCTTCCATGATCCAAGGATTATGGAAGATGCTCTCAGGTCGCGGTGAACTCGAACTCCGCGTTGATCGCCTTCCAGTCGTTGTAATACGGCTGGTACTGCGCCGGGATCTTGTAGGGGGCGCAGCGCCGCACCGCGCGGAGGGCGGCCTGCGCGATCGACTGGTCGACCGAGCTCGCGCCGCCCCGCATGACCCGCGGCTCGTTCGAAAGCGAGCCGTCGGCGTTGAGGCGGATGTCGAGTACCGGCAGCACCACGCCCTGCGCCGCGCCGGGCGGCGCGGAATAGCAACGCTCGATCTGCTGCTGCAGCAGGCCCACCAGCGCATCGCGCAGGGACGGCGACAGCCGCTGGGCGTTGCCGGTCGCAGCGCCGAGCGCGGCGGTGCGCTGGACGTCGTGGCCGGTGGCGCCGGTCGATTGCGACGGCGCTTTCGACGCCAGGATCGACTTGATGTCGCCGGCGTTGAACTTGTCCGCGAGCGCGGCCTGCTTGCGCGCCTTGGCCTCGGCATCCGCCTTGGCACGCGCGTCCGCGACGGCCTTCGCCTTGGCCTTCGCCGCCGCTTCGGCTTTGGCCGCGGCGGCCGCCTCCGCCTTCTCCTCGGCTTCGGCGACCTCCTTCTGGCGCTCGGCTTCCGCCTTCGCTTTGGCTTCAGCCTTGGCGGCCGCGGCCTTCTCGGCGGCCTTGGCAGCTTCTTTGGCAGCGTCCGCTTTGGCTTTCGCCTCCGCCTTGGCCTTCGCGTCGGCTGCGGCCTCGGCCTCCTCGCGCTCGACGAGCTTGGCCATCTGCTCGCGCTTCACCGCCTCGGCCTTGGCCGCTTCCTTCACCGCTTCCTTGGCGGCCTCCGCCTTGGCCTTCGCATCAGCCTTGGCGGCGACGGCCTTCTCGGCAGCGTTTGCCTTCTCCGTGTCCGCCTTCTCCTTGGCCAGCTTGGCGGCCCTGGCCGCCTCGGGGGCCGGGTCCGGCTCCACGCGCAGCGGCATCTCGTCGGCGTTGGCGAGCTTCACCGCGCTGGTCCGGGTCGGTGCGGTCGGCACATCGACCTTCGCGTTCTCCGGCTCACGCTCCTCGAATTTTTCGGCCTTCCTGTCGGCGCGGGGTTTTGCGTCCGACAACGGCTTCTCGGCGTTGCGCTCGCCCTTGGTGAGTTCCGAGAACTGGTTCTCGGTGATCACCTCCACCGGCACGCCCTCCTGCGCCTCGGGGAGCGCCGGCGCCGCAACGCTGAACAGCGCGAACGCCAGCAGCCCGACGTGAAGTCCGGCCGAGACCCAGAAGCCCGGTTGGCTGCGGAAGGAGGGGAGCTTCACGGGCGCACTACCGCTGCTCGGGCTCGGTGACGAGCGCCACCTTCTTGAAGCCGCCGCCGGTGACGATCGCCATCACCTGGGCGACGCGGCCGTACTCGACGCGCTTGTCGCCGCGCACGAACACGCGCTCGTCGAAGCCGGACTTGGCCTCCACGGTCAGCTTCGGGATGATGGTGTCGTCGGAGAGTTCGTCCTCGCCGAGGAAGACCTGACCGGTCTGGCGGATCGAGAGCGTCACCGGCTTGGTGTCGGAGTTGAGCGGGGCGGCCTTCGATTGCGGCAGGTCCAGCGGCACGCCCACCGTCATCATCGGGGCGGCCACCATGAAGATGATGAGCAGCACCAGCACGACGTCGATGAACGGCGTCATGTTGATCTCGTTGATCGGCCCGCCGCCGCGGCGGCCCCGCCGCCGCCGCTTGCCGCCGCCCTTCGCGCCCGCCGCCATGCTCATGTCCGGTCCCTTCCAGGTCTGCGGTCAGGCGGCGAGCGAGAGGCGCTCGTCGATCTGTCGGGAGAGGATGGCGGAGAACTCGTCGGCGAAGCCCTCCAGGCGCGACTGCTGCTTGGCGACCGTCGCCTGGAGCTTGTTGTAGGCGAGCACCGCGGGGATCGCCGCGAACAGGCCGATGGCGGTGGCAAACAGCGCCTCGGCGATGCCGGGCGCTACCACCGCGAGCGAGGTGTTCTTCGAGGCCGCGATCGAGGTGAAGGCGGTCATGATGCCCCAGACCGTGCCGAACAGGCCGAT
>NZ_CAXTHR010000241.1:0-3424 GCF_964244095.1 uncultured Methylobacterium sp.
TGGCCGAGAACCTGATGCTGCCGCCGGTCGTGAAGCCCGGCGGCATGGCGGTGGCGGAGATCCACGCCCTGTTCCCGAACCTCAAGGAGCGGGCGGGCAGCCAGGGCACCAAGCTGTCGGGGGGCGAGCAGCAGATGCTGGCGATCGGGCGCATCCTGCGCACCGGCGCCAAGCTGATCCTGCTCGACGAGCCGACGGAGGGCTTGGCGCCGGTGATCGTCCAGCAGATCGGCCGGACGATCCGGGACTTGAAGGGCCGCGGCTACACCATCGTGCTGGTCGAGCAGAACTTCCGCTTCGCCCAGACGCTGGCCGACCGGCACGTGGTGATCGAGCAGGGGCGGGTGGTCGACACCATCGAGAACGACGCGCTTGACGCCAATATCGACAAGCTCCACGCCTATCTCGGCGTCTGAGGCGACGGCCAAACACGAAACAAGCGCCGGCTCGCGGCGCGGATCGCTCGGCGCGCGACCGTCGCGACGCCGCAGGAGGACGAAAGACGCCATGCTCGGACGCATCCCGCTCAGCCTGTTCGCCGGTGCCCTGACGATGGGGACCGCCGCCGCGCAGACGCCCGTCAAGATCGGCATCCTCGGCGACCGCTCGGGCGCCTATTCCGACATCAGCGGCGAGGGCTCGGTGGTCGCAGCCCGCCTCGCGGTCGAGGACTTCAAGCCGGCCGAGCACGGCCTCAAGGTCGAGATCGTCTCGGCCGACCATCAGAACAAGCCCGATGTCGGCGCGGGCATCGCCCGGCAATGGTACGACCGCGACAACGTGGACATGATCACCGACGGCGTGACCTCCTCGGTGGCGCTCGCGATCAGCGAGGTCACCCGCGAGAAGAACAAGGTCTTCATCGACACGGGCGCCGGCACCGCCAACCTCACCGGCGCGCAATGCACGCCCAACACGATCCACTGGGTCTACGACACCGTGGCGCTCGCCAACGGGACCGGCGGCGCGATGGTCAAGCGCGGCGGCGACACGTGGTTCTTCCTCACAGCCGACTACGTGTTCGGCCAGAGCCTCCAGCGCGACACCACCACGGTTATCACCAAGAACGGCGGCAAGGTCGTCGGCGCGGTCAAGACGCCGTTCCCGACCGCCGACTTCTCCTCGTTCCTGCTCCAGGCTCAAGCGTCGGGCGCCAAGGTGATCGGGCTCGCCAACGCGGGTGCCGACACGATCACCGCGATCAAGCAGGCGGGCGAGTTCGGCATCACCGAAGGCGGGCAGGCGCTCGCCGGCCTCCTCGTGTTCTCCTCCGACGTGCACTCGCTCGGCACCAAGGTGGCGCAGGGCCTCGTGCTGACCGAGCCGTTCTACTGGGACCTGACCGATGCCACCCGCGCCTTCTCGGACCGCTTCGGCAAGCAGATGAACGGCCGCAAGCCGACCGCCAACCACGCCGGCGTCTACGCGGACATCCTCCACTACCTGAAGGCCGTAGCCGAGACGAAGTCGACCAGTGACGGCGCGGCCACGGTGGCCCGGATGAAGGCGATGCCCACCGACGATCCGCTGTTCGGCAAAGGCACGATCCGCGCCGACGGGCGCAAGATCCACGACATGTACCTGTTCGAGGTGAAGAAGCCCGCCGAATCGAAGGGCGAGTGGGACCTGTACAAGACCCTCGAGACCATCCCCGGCGATCAGGTGTTCCGGCCCATGAGCGAGGGCGGCTGCCCGCTCGTGAAGGGCTGAGGCGGCAGGCGCGCGCGGGGGCACGGGCATGACCACGATCTTCGGCGTGCCGACGCAGGCGCTGTTCGGGCAGTTGCTGCTCGGGCTGATCAACGGCTCGTTCTACGCGATCCTGTCGCTGGGGCTCGCCATCATCTTCGGCCTCCTGAACATCATCAACTTCGCCCACGGGGCGCTGTACATGATGGGCGCGTTCGTCGCCTGGATGCTGCTCAACTACCTCGGCGTGAACTACTGGTGGGCGCTGGGGCTGGCGCCGCTCATCGTCGGCGCCTTCGGCATCGTGCTGGAGCGCGTGCTGATCGCCAGGTTGTACAAGCTCGACCACCTCTACGGCCTGCTGCTCACCTTCGGCCTAGCACTGATCATCCAGGGCCTGTTCCGGAACTCTTACGGCGTCTCGGGCCTGCCCTACGCGATCCCGGCGGCGCTGTCGGGCGGCCAGCGCCTGCCGTTCATGTTCCTGCCGAACTACCGCGCCTGGGTCGTCGTCGCCTCGGCCGTCGTGTGCCTGGCCACCTGGCTCGTCATCGAGAAGACCAAGCTCGGCTCGTACCTGCGCGCGGCCACCGAGAACCCGACGCTGGTCCAGGCCTTCGGCGTCAACGTGCCCCTGTTCCTGACCCTGACCTACGGCTTCGGCGTGGCGCTGGCGGGATTCGCCGGCGTGCTCGCCGCGCCGATCTACTCGGTCAACCCGAACATGGGCGCCGACATCATCATCGTGGTCTTCGCCGTCGTCGTGATCGGCGGCATGGGCTCGATCCTCGGCTCGGTGGTCACCGGCTTCGCGCTCGGGCTGGTCGAGGGCCTGACCAAGGTGTTCTACCCGGAAGCCTCGGCCACCGTGATCTTCGTGATCATGGTGCTGGTGCTGCTGGTCAAGCCCGCCGGCCTGTTCGGCCGCACCGCCTGATGTTCCTTTCCGCAGGTCTCTGACATGGCCGACACCGCCGCCATCGCCCCCGCGGACGCCGCCCCGATCCTGCCCGTGCTGGCCGAGGGCCGGGACGACCGCGCGCTGCATCGCCGGATCATGCTCGGCATCGCCGTCATCCTCGCGGTGGCGCCGTTCGTGCTCTACCCGGTCTTCCTGATGAAGGTGCTGTGCTTCGGGCTGTTCGCGCTCGCCTTCAACCTGCTGCTCGGCTACGGCGGCCTGCTCTCGTTCGGCCACGCCGCCTATTTCGGCATGGCGAGCTACGTCTGCGCGTACAGTGCCAAGGTCTGGGGCCTGAGCCCGGAGGTCGCGATCCTGGCCGGCACCGCGACCGCGGCCGTGTTCGGCCTGGTCTTCGGTGCGCTGGCGATCCGGCGCCAGGGCATCTACTTCTCGATGATCACGCTCGCGCTCGCGCAGATGGCGTACTTCTTCTCGCTCCAGGCGAAGTTCACCGGCGGCGAGGACGGCATCCAGGCGGTGCCGCGCGGCGCCCTGTTCGGCGTGGTGAGCCTGTCCGACGACCGCGCGCTCTACGGCCTCGTGGCGGTGGTGTTCCTGGCCGGGCTGATGCTGATCTACCGCATCATCCACTCGCCGTTCGGGCAGGTGCTGAAGGCGATCCGCGACAACGAGCCCCGCGCGATCTCGCTCGGCTACCGGGTCAACCAGTACAAGCTCGCCGTGTTCGTGCTCTCGGCGACGCTCGCGGGGCTCGCCGGCGCCACCAAGGCGATCGTGTTCCAGCTCGCCTCGCTCACCGACGTGCACTGG
>NZ_CAXTHR010000242.1:0-3331 GCF_964244095.1 uncultured Methylobacterium sp.
CCGAGCGCGGCGTGCTCGACGCGATGCGCCTGCGGGTGCGCACCCTGACCCTGCCGGACACCTACCAGGACCACGACAGCCCCGACAAGATGTACGCCGACGCCGGCCTCGATGCCAAAAGTATCGTCAAACGCGTCGAAGACATCCTCCCAGAGCGCAAGGCGCGGCCCTCGAACGTCGTCAGCGTCGGCCGCCGGCCCCGCTGAGGGTCGGCATCCGCTTCGCTCAGCCCGGCGCCTCCTCGACGACCCTGCCGCAGACTTGGCCGCAGACTTGCCGGACGCAGGCGGGATCGATGCCGCTGCCCGGCCATCAATCCGATTCCCCCTGCATCGCCCGGCGCTGGCGGTCGAGTTCGTCGCTGTAACGCTTGAGCGTGTGGCTCTCGGTGAGCAGGCCGATCACCCGCCGGTCCTCGGCCGTGTCGACGACGGCGAGCGCCTCGCTCTCGGTCCGGTCGAAGGCGGCCGAGGCCTCCTTGGCGTTGAGCCCCGGCGTGAGGAAGTCGGCGGGATGGCGCAGCACGTCGGCCAGCAGCATCGCCGCGCCGTCAGCGTCGCGCGCGGCGGCGTGGACCTCCGGCACCATCACGATGCCGGCGTAGCGCCCGGCCGCGTCCACCACGATCACCCGCGAGGGCGACCCGAGGGGGTGAGCGCGCAGGAAGGTCGCCATCGGCGTGTCGAGGGGGATCGGGCGTATGTCCTTGCGCATCAGCCGGCCGACGGTGAGGCTGCGAATCCAGCCGACGTCGTGGGCGCTGCGGATGCTCTCGCCGCGCAGGTGGAACCGCCACGTGGCGAAGGAGTAGCCGAAGGTCTTGCGCACGGTGAGCGAGGAGGCGATCACCGCGACCAGCACCAGACCGGTGACCGGCAGGCTGCCGGTGACCTCCAGCGCCAGGAACGTCATCGTCAGCGGCCCGCCGACGACGGCGACCGCCAGCGCGCTCATGCCGATCACCGCGTAGGCGAGCGGGGTGAGCCCGAAGGCGGCGAGTCCCGGCACCACCCCGGGGGCCAGCGCCGCGAACAGCTTGCCGGCGAGCGCCCCGAGGAACAGGGAGGCGAAGAACAGCCCGCCGCGGAAGCCCGATCCGATCGAGATCGCCGACGCCGTCGCCTTGGCGACGAACAGAATCGCCAGCGCCGCCGTGCCGTCGCTCCGCGCGCTTCCCGCGAAATGGAGGTGCAACGCCCCGTGGCCGCCCGACAGCACCTGCGGGCCGATCAGGAGCGCGAGCGCGCCGACGCAGAGCCCGCCGAGCGCAGGCCCCGCCGCCCGCGGCAGCCGGGTCGCCTGCACCCCCTGCTCCACGAGCGTGACGCCGCGCATGATCAGGATGCCGAGCCCGGCGCAGAGCAGGCCGAGGACGAGGCTCGGCAGGGTGTCGGCGCCGGTCACCGCCGAGGTCGTCACCGCCCGCATCGCGTCGAGGGCGACCAGCGGCTCCGCCTCCGCGAGCGCCCGCGCGACGAGGCTGCCGCACAAGGCGGCGGCGACCACCGGCGCCAGCGTCGCGATCGCGTAGGTGCCGATGATCAGCTCGAAAGCGTAGAACGCCCCCGTCAGCGGCGCCCCGAACGCCGCGGCGATCGCGGCGGCCGAACCGCAGCCGACGAGGGTGCGGAGGTCCCCGCGCCGCATCTCGAAGGCGAGACCGAGCCGCGAGGCGAGCCCGCCGCAGATCTGGGTGTAGCCGGCCTCCAGCCCGACCGAGGCACCGCCGCCGTTCGAGATCACGTTCTGCACCGCGACGTAGACGCTGTCGCGCAGCGACATCCGGCCGCCGTGGAGCGCGTTAGCCTCGATCGGGTCGATCACCGGGCGCTTGCGGCGTCCGCGCAGGTGATGGACCGCGAGGATCAGCAACCCGAGCAGGATGCCGCCGAGGCAGGGTCCGAGGAACAGGGCCAGCGGCAGGACGTCGTCGGCCGCGCTCAGCCGCGTCCCGGGCGGAAGGCGGTAGAGCGCCTCGCGCAGGCCCTGCGCCGCTAGGTTCATGCCCGCGACGATCGCCCCGGCGATGCAACCGGTGAGGCCCGCGAGCACCACGAGCCCGACCTCGCTCCGGCGGACGAAGCCGCGCAACCGTCCGGGAGCCTGGACCAGCGTCGCGCGGCCCCAAAGCCGTCGCGGGGTCTCGGCGGTCTGGGTCATCGGGAGGACGGACGGGGATGGCGGGAGGTCACACGTCATCCTTTACGGGCGCGATCCCCGCCCCGTCCACACGCGGCCCACGACGCCGATCGCGGCTTGAAATGCCCGCGCCGCCGCGATACACCGCGCCGCAGTGCCGCCGTAGCTCAGTTGGTTAGAGCGCTAGATTGTGGATCTAGAGGTCCCCCGTTCGAGCCGGGGCGGTGGTACCATCGGACGTGCGAAGGTTGGTAGGTCGCCGGCGCCCCTGAAGTTCTGCCCCTGCCGCCAGGCGGGTCCTGCGCGGCTCGCAGGACGGGGCAGGGCGACGGATCGCGGACCTTCAGTCCGCTTCGCCGACGGGCGAAGCATACGGACATCGCCGGTAGCGCCTTAAGGTACGCCTTCTCAAGCTGCCGTATGGTTGCCCGGTACGGCCTCCTCACACCACGCCGGCGCGGAGCAGGTCGTGGATGTGGAGGATGCCGGTCGCGCGGCCCGCCTCCGCCACGAAGATCGCGGTGATGCGCTTGCGGTTCATCACCTCCAGTGCCGCGCTCGCCAGCAGGTCGGCCTCCACGACCACAGGGTCGGCGGTCATCACGTCCCGGACCGCGGTGTCGAGGATCGCCGGCCCCATGTGGCGTCGCAGGTCGCCGTCGGTGACGATGCCGATCAGCCGTCTTCCGGCATCGACGACGCCGACGCAGCCGTAGCGGCGCCCGGTGATCTCGATGAGGACATCCGCCATCACCATGTCGTCGGGCACCAGCGGCACCTCGTCGCCGGTATGCATGAGCTGGCGCACGGTCTTCAAGCGGGCTGCGAGGGTGCCGCCGGGGTGCAGGGTCCTGAAGCGGGCGGAGGTGAAGCCGCGCTGCTCGACGAGCGCCACCGCGAGCGCGTCGCCCAGCGCGAGTTGGAGCAGGCTCGACGTGGTCGGCGCGAGGTCGTGCGGGCAGGATTCGCGCACCTTCGGCAGGGCCAGGAGCACGTCCGCCGCCCGGCCCAACGTGCTGTCGGCGTTGCAGGTGATCGCGATGAGCGGGATCGAGAAGCGGCGCGAGAAGCTGACGAGGTCGCCGAGCTCGACCGTCTCGCCCGACCAGGACAGGGCGACGATCACGTCGTCGGGGGCGATCATGCCGAGGTCGCCGTGGCTCGCCTCGGTGGGGTGGACGAAGAAGGCGTG
>NZ_CAXTHR010000243.1:0-3271 GCF_964244095.1 uncultured Methylobacterium sp.
AGCGGCGAGATGATGTCGCCGACGACGTATTCCGGCGCGTCGTGCAGCAGCAGTTCGAGCCCCTGCGCGGGCGTGCAGCCCGGCGTGAGCCGCCGGCCGATCGCCTCGACCAGCAACGCGTGCTGCGCCACCGAGAACACGTGCGGCCCCGCCGTCTGCCCGTTCCAGCGGGCGACGCGGGCGAGCCCGTGGGCGATGTCGGCGACCTCGATGTCGAGGGGGGAGGGGTCGAGCAGGTCGAGGCGGCGCCCCGACAGCATCCGCTGCCACGCCCGCGGCTTGACCGCGCTCACGGCGCGGGCCCGGCAAGCGCCGCAGGCCTACCAAGCGCCGCGCAGGGGGCGTGGCGGTGGCAGCCGACGAGGTGGTCGTTGACCATGCCGACCGCCTGCATGAAGGCGTGGACGATCACCGGCCCGCAGAAGCTGAAGTTTTGGCACTTCAGCGCCTTCGCGACGCGCCCGGATACATCGGTTTCGGTCCGGATATCCGCTCGGCTTTCGGCAGCGCCCTGGATCGGTCGTCCGTCCGGCAGGAAGTCCCAGAGAAAGCGGGAAAAGCCCGGCCCCTGCTCCTCGATCCGCAGCCAGGCCCGGGCGCCGTTGATCGCTCCGACGATCTTGGCGCGGTTGCGGATGATGCCGGTGTCCTGCATCAGGCGCGCGACGTCGGCCTCGGTGAAGCGCGCGATCCGCTCCGGGTCGAACCCGGCGAAGGCGCGGCGGAAACCGTCGCGGCGGCGCAGGATGGTGATCCACGACAGGCCCGCCTGGAACCCGTCGAGGACCAGCTTCTCGTACAGCGCCCGGCCGTCGCGTTCGGGCACACCCCATTCGGTGTCGTGATAGGCGACGTAGAGCGGGTCGAGCCCGGCCCACCAGCATCGGGCGCAGCCGTCGGCATGGTGGACGAGGCCGTCGGCGGCGGCCTCCGCGCTCCGTTCCGGGCCGGGCGAGGCGGCCATTCAGCCGGCCGCCGCGCCGAGCGCGTCGGGCATCGCGAAGCTGGCGAAGGCCGGCCGCGCGACACCGAGGACGCGGCCCTCGGCCCGCAGCGGCTCGCCGGCGGCGAGGGCGTCGGCGAGGCGGTCGAGGCGCAGCATCACCAGCCCGCGCCCCTTCGTGCGGCTGCCGGTGACGCCGAGGACCTTCCGCCCGGCGGTGACCTCGGAGCCGGGCGCCGCCGCCTCGCCATCGGAGTAGGTCGCGGGAAGGATGCGGGTGCGCGCGGTGCCGCGGTGCTGCATCCGCGAGACCACCTCCTGCCCGACGTAGCAGCCCTTGCGGAAGTCGACGCCGCCGAGCTGGTCCATCAGCGCCTCGTGCGGGAAGGCATCGCCGAGCGGGAAGTCGCGTCCGCCCTCGGGGATGCCGAGCGCGATGCGGTGGGCGTGGTAATCCTCCTCCGCGGCGTCCGCCGAGAACGCCCCGGCCGCCGCGTAGAGCCGCGCGCCGAGGTCGGCCAAGCGGGAATCGGCCGCCGTCGCGACCGCGGCCGCCGTCGTGCCGCCGCCCCAGGCGGCGGCGATGGCAACAGTCGGATCGACCGCGATCGCGACCTCGGCGCGGAGCTTGTAGAGGCTCAGTCGCTTGGCCAGACCCGCGGCCTGATCGGCCGGCACGTCGAGACGATAGCCGTCGGCGATGCGGGATATCAGAAAATCGAACTGGATCTTGCCCTGCGGCGTCAGCAGGGCGCCGAGCCGCGCCTCCGCAGCGCCCAGCGTCTCGACGTTGCAGGTGAGGACGCCCTGGAGCAGGGCGGCGGCGTCGGGACCGGTGAGCGTGACGAGGGCGCGGTCCGGCAGCAGGGCGATCGGCATGGCGGGTCCTTCGGGCCGCGCGATTGCGCAGGCCGTGGCCGTGACATAAGCCGCCCGGTACCCGGCCTCAACCGCGGAAGCCCGCCCATGGATCACGCTTCGGACCAGCCTCGGGACCGGCCCTTCGACCTCGTGCTCTCCGGCGGCACGCTGGTGAACCAGGACGGCGCGCATATGGCCGATCTCGGCGTCCGCGGCGGGCGCATCGCGGCGATCGGCGACCTCGGAGGCGCCGCGAGCACCGAGCGGCAGGACTGCACCGGCCTCCACCTGCTGCCCGGCGTGATCGACACGCAGGTGCATTTCCGCGAACCCGGCCTCGACCACAAGGAGGACCTCGAATCGGGCTCGCGCGCCGCGGTGATGGGCGGCGTCACCGCTGTGTTTGAGATGCCGAACACCGACCCGCTCACCACCAGCGCCGAGGCGCTCGCCGACAAGGTGGCCCGCGCCCATCACCGGATGCATTGCGACTTCGCCTTCTGGGTCGGCGGCACCCACGCGAATGCGGGGCAGGTGGCCGAGCTGGAGCGGCTGCCGGGCGCTGCCGGCATCAAGGTGTTCGTCGGCTCGTCGACCGGCTCGCTGCTGGTCGAGGACGATGCGGGCGTGCGCGAGATTCTGCGGCGCACCCGGCGCCGCGCCGCCTTCCATGCCGAGGACGAGCCGATGCTGCGCGAGCGCAAGTCCTTGCGCGTCGCCGGCGATCCGGCCTCGCACCCGGTCTGGCGCTCGCCCGAAGTCGCGCTGAAGGCGACGCGGCGCCTCGTGGCGCTGGCGCACGAGACCGGCGCGCGTATCCACCTTCTGCACGTCTCGACCGCCGAAGAGATGGACTATCTCGCCGGTCACAAGGACGTCGCCAGCGTCGAGGTGACGCCGCACCACCTGACGCTCGACGGCGACGAGGCCTATGCCCGGCTCGGCACCCTGGTCCAGATGAACCCGCCGGTGCGCGGCGACGCGCATCGGCGGCGGCTCTGGTGGGGGCTCCGCCAGGGGGTCGCCGACATCCTCGGCTCCGACCACGCGCCGCACACGCTGGCGGAAAAGGCCAAGCCCTATCCCGGCTCGCCCTCGGGCATGACCGGGGTGCAGACGCTGGTGCCGATCATGCTCGACCACGTCGCCGCGGGGCGCCTGTCGCTGGCGCGTCTCGTCGACCTCACCAGCGCCGGGCCCAAGCGCCTGTTCGGCATCGCGCGCAAAGGGCGGCTGGCGCTCGGCTACGACGCCGACGTCACCGTGGTCGACCTCAAGCATCGCGCGACGATCCGCAACGACTGGATCGCGTCGAAGAGCGCGTGGACGCCCTACGACGGGGTCGCCGTCACCGGCTGGCCGGTCGGCACGGTGGTGCGCGGTGCCCGCGTCATGTGGGACGGCAGACTCACCGCTCCGTCACGGGGCGAGGCGGTGGTGTTCGAGGAGGCGCTGGCGCGGGCCTGA
>NZ_CAXTHR010000244.1:0-3267 GCF_964244095.1 uncultured Methylobacterium sp.
GCGATCGGGCGCATAGCTCAGTTGGTAGAGCAGCTGACTCTTAATCAGCGGGTCCTAGGTTCGAACCCTAGTGCGCCCACCAAGTAAAACAATGACTTGCAAGCCAATGCCTCCGAGGCGTTGGAATTCCGTTGAGAGCGGGCGCTCCGATCGTAGCGGCTCGTCGTGCTGGCGTTCGTGTGCGTGGCCGCGTTACGGAGATCGCCGGTGTCGGCGCCAACGTTTGATCCTTCCGTGATCCCGCCTCAGGCGATCGACGCGACCCGTCTTCCGGTGATGGCGGGCGACCGCGGGGTCATCCCGAACCGCACGATCTCACCGTGGAGCCGGTCGAGGGACACGATCCGCTCAGCCGCGCCGCGCTCGATCGCCTCCTTGGGCATCCCGAAGACCACGCAGCTCTCCTCGTCCTGCGCGAGCGTGGCGGCGCCGGCCTTGCGCATTTCGAGGAGCCCGTTGGCGCCGTCGTCGCCCATGCCCGTCATGATGATGCCGAGCGCGTTTCCGCCCGCGCATTGCGCGGCCGAACGGAACAGCACGTCGACGGAGGGGCGGTGGCGGGAGACCAGCGGTCCGTCCTTGATCGCCACGCAGTAACGGCCGCCGTTGCGCTGGAGCAGCATGTGCCGGGCCCCCGGCGCGATCAGCGCCCGGCCCGGCAGCACCGCGTCGCCATCCTCCGCCTCCTTCACCGCGATGGCGCAGAGCCCGTTCAGCCGCTTGGCGAAGGCGGCCGTGAAATGCTCCGGCATGTGCTGCACGATGACGATGCCGGGGCAATCCACCGGCAGGACTTCGAGGACGTCGCGCAGCGATTCCGTCCCGCCGGTGGACACGCCGATGCACACGACCCGGTCCGTCTGGGTCACGACGCGGCCGGGGATCGGGGGCGGGATCATCACGTCGGCGGTGAGCTTGGCCTCCACGAGGCGCGAGGGCCGCTTCCCGCCGCGCAGCCGCGCCCCGGCGGCGGCCCTGACGGCGTCGCAGACGCGCACGGAGGATTCGAGCAGGAACTGGCGGGTGTCGACCCGGGGCTTCGGGATGACGTCGACCGCGCCGGCTTCGAGCACGTCGAACAGCATGTGCGAACCCCGCTCGGTCAGGGTCGAGCAGATGATCACCGGGATCGGCTTCTGGGCCATGATCTTGCGCAGGAAGGTCAGCCCGTCCATCCGCGGCATCTCGAGGTCGAGGATGATGACGTCGGGCATGTCCTCCTGGATGCGCCGCGCCGCCGCGTAGGGGTCGGCCGCCGTGCCGAGGACGGCGATGTCGGGCGCCTCTTCGAGGATGGCGACGAGGGTCTGCCGGACGGAGGCCGAATCGTCCACGACGAGGACGCGGATGGGATCTGTGATGCTCATCGGGGGGCCTGACTCACTTTCCGGAAGACGCTCGACGAGACTTGGTTCAGGCCGATCGCCCCTGCACCCGCCATGGATTCCGAGTGGCCGACGATCAGGTAGCCGCCCGGCCTCAGATGCCGCGCCAGGTGTTCGATCACGGCTTTCTGGGTCGACTTGTCGAAGTAGATCAGGACGTTGCGGCACAGGACGATGTCGACGTCGCGATCGACGTCATAGTGTTCGTCCATGAGGTTCAGGTGTCTGAACTGCACGCGCCGGCGAAGCTCGGGCACGATCCGGCCCTCCCTGCGGGCGGAATCGAGCGCCTCCATCACGTAGCGCCGGCGCAGGTCCGGCGGGATCGGCGCCAGCATCTCGTGGCTGTAGATTCCGTCGCCGGCGCGGCCCAGGACCTCCGTCGAGATGTCCGTGCCGAGGATGGAGAACGACAGTCGGTGCCCACGCCGGATCATGTCGTCGAGGACGATCGCCAGGGTGTAGGCCTCGGCCCCGATCGAGGCGGCGGCACTCCAGACCTTCAGTTGGAGCGGTCCCGTGCCGGCCTGGGTGGCGAGCTTCGGCACCGCCACGTCGCGCAGGAACTCGAAATGGGCCGGCTCGCGGAAGAAGTCGGTCTTGTTCGTGGTCACGCAATCGACGAGATGGGTGTACTCGGCGTCGAGGCGCCCCTCGTCGAAGAGGTGGCGGCCATAGGCTTCGAGCCCGTCGAGGTCGAGCGCCCGCACACGCTTGCGCAGGCGGCCTTCCACCATGGTGCGCTTGGCGGCGGGAAGCTGGATACCGACCTGCCGCTCGATCAGGTCGACGATCGACCGGAAGTGGCGGTCGGCGAGGCGATCGGCGAGAATGTCCACGGCCGCCATCGACATCAGGCGGCGATCGCCGAGGCGAAACCCGCGGCGTCGTCGGACGCCATGAGCTGGCGCAGGTCGAACACCACCACGAAGGCTTCGCCCTTGCGGCCGATGCCGGCGATGTAGCTCGACCGCCAGCGGCCACCGACTTCCGGCGGCGGCTCCATGCGGTCGCCGTCGAGGTCGGTCACCTCGAAGACCCGGTCCGCGATGAAGCCGACACCCATCTGGCGCTCGTCCACCGGCACGTTGAGAAGGATGATGCGCGTGGCGGGCGTCGGGTCGATGCCGGGCAGTCCGAGCTTGGTCCTCAGGTCGACGACCGGATAGCTCTGGCCGCGCACGTCGATCATGCCGACGAGGAATTCGGGCGCGTGCGGCAGGGCCGAGATCGGACGCAGATCCAGGATCTCGTGGACGTGCTCGATGGGAATCCCGAAGGTCTCGCGGTCCAATCCGAGCGTAAGGTACTGCGACGTGCTCGACATCGGTGAACTCCAGCGCAAATCGCTCAGCGCCATCGTGGCGCCAAAAGCTTGATCAATCCTGCAGGAATCGGGATGTTCGGTCCCGTATGGATTGGCCCGCGCGACGAACGCCCGCGCGGGCCGTTTTCCGGGCTCAGCCGGCCCGGCGGAATTCGGCGTCGCCGTCGTCGCCCGCATCCATGTCGAGCGCGAAGCCGCCGTTGCCCTGGGGCCGTGCGCCCTTCCGGGCCGACGGCGTCTTGACCGCTGGCGATTTGATCGCGGCCGATGGCACCTTCATCCGGCCCGCGGTCTTGCGCAGCGCCGCCACCGAGGCGTCGACGGTCCTGCCCGACGCCTCCGCATCGATCCGGAAGTACGAGATCGTCACCTGGAGCTGCTCGGCCTGGGCGGCCAGCTCTTCCGACGTCGCCGAGACCTGCTCGGAGGCGCTGGCGTTCTGCTGCGTCACCTTGTCGAGCTGCTGGATCGCCTGGTTGATCTGCGAGGACCCGACATCTTGCTCGCGGCAGGCCGCGGTGATCTCCTCCACCAGTTCGGCCGTCTTCTTGATGT
>NZ_CAXTHR010000245.1:0-3253 GCF_964244095.1 uncultured Methylobacterium sp.
AAAGCAGGCGGCTCGTCCCGCAACGGCCGCGATTCGGCCGGCCAGCGCCTCGGCGTGAAGAAGTTCGGCTCGGAGGCCGTGATTCCGGGCAACATCATCGTGCGCCAGCGCGGCACCAAGTGGCACCCCGGCACCAACGTCGGCATGGGCAAGGACCACACCCTGTTCGCGCTCACCGAGGGCCGGGTCGCGTTTCAGACCAAGCGCGGCCGCGCCTACGTTGCGGTGGTACCCGTAGCCCAGGCGGCAGAGTAGACGGCGGGCGCCTTCAGGCGAAGCAGGCCCCGCCGGTGTCCCACACCGGACCGGCGGACCTGTTTCCCCTCCTCGGCGCTGCGCTCGGGGGTCGGACGGGACGGTCGGGGAGGATGGGGGGCCATCCTCCCCTTCGTCGTCTCGGCGCCACGGTTCTCCGGTATCGATCCGGGTCCGTCGCGCAGGAGCCCGTCCGATGTTCCCCGACCTCACCCGCGACGACGTCTTCCGGATCGAGACCCGCAGCCTGTGGCTGCGCTGGCCGCGGGTGAAGGATGTGGAGGCGATCGTGCGGCTCGCCGGCGCGCACGCGGTCGCCGCGATGACGGCGCGGCTTCCGCAGCCGATCGATCGGGCGGGGATCGAGGCCGCGGTGCTCGACGCGCGGCGCGGCAACGCCGAGGGCGCCGGCCTCGCGATGGCGCTGTCGCTCCGCTCGGAGCCTGCCGGCCTCGTCGGCATGATCGGGATTCAGGCGGATGCGTCGGAGGACGGTCCGCATCTCGGCTACTGGCTCGGCCGGCCGTTCTGGGGGCGGGGGCTGGCCACCGAGGCCGCGACCGCGATCGTCGACGCCTACTTCGCCTATGCCGGCGGCGCGGTGCTGGCCTCGGAGGCGCGGGGCGGGAGCGCGGCCTCGCGCCGGGTGCTGGAGAAGGTCGGCTTCGCGGCGTGCGGGACGGCCGTGCGGTTGTTGCCGGCACGCGGGGACGCGACCGCCATCGACCTGTTCCGCCTCGACCGCGCCGCATGGTCGGCACGGCGCGCGGACGCCTTCGCCGGCCGCGTGCGGGCGGCGTAGATCCCATCGCGTGCTGCGGCACGGGCAGAACCGAGGCGGGCGGCGGCCCACCTCCGAAGAGACGAGCGACACCGTGAAATTCCTCGACGAAGCCAAGGTCTATGTCCGCTCCGGCGACGGCGGCGCCGGATGCGTCGCGTTCCGGCGCGAGAAGTTCATCGAGTTCGGTGGCCCCAACGGCGGCGACGGCGGGCGCGGCGGCGACGTCTGGGTGGAATGCGTCGACGGGCTCAACACCCTGATCGACTACCGCTACCAGCAGCACTTCAAGGCGCGCAAGGGCGAGCACGGCATGGGCTCGAACCGCCACGGCGCCAACGGCGCCGACGTGGTGCTGAAGGTGCCCGCCGGCACGCAGATCCTGGCGGTGGACGGCGAGCACCTGATCGCCGACATGACGCAGGTCGGCCAGCGGGTGCGGCTCGCCAAGGGCGGCAACGGCGGCTTCGGCAACGCCTACTTCACCACCTCGACCAACCGCGCCCCCAAGCACGCCAATCCGGGGCTGGAGGGCACCGAGCAGTGGATCTGGCTGCGCCTCAAGCTCATCGCGGATGCCGGCCTCGTCGGCCTGCCGAACGCCGGCAAGT
Source organism: uncultured Methylobacterium sp. (assembly GCF_964244095.1). Lineage (GTDB taxonomy): Bacteria > Pseudomonadota > Alphaproteobacteria > Rhizobiales > Beijerinckiaceae > Methylobacterium. The sequence continues at coordinate 1,648 of NZ_CAXTHR010000245.1, forward strand.
CGACGTTCCTGGCCACCGTCACCGCGGCCAAGCCGAAGATCGCCGACTACCCCTTCACCACGCTGCATCCGGGGCTGGGCGTCGTGCGCTCGGACGCGCGCGAGTTCGTGCTCGCCGACATCCCCGGCCTGATCGAGGGCGCGCACGAGGGCGTCGGGCTCGGGGACAAGTTTTTGGCCCATGTCGAGCGTTGCCGGGTGCTGCTGCATCTGGTCGACGCCACCTGCGAGCATGCGGGCCGGGCCTACAGGACGGTCCGGCACGAACTGGAGGCCTACGGCGAAGACCTCGCGGGCAAGCCGGAGATCGTGGCGCTCTCCAAGGCCGACGCGCTCGATGCCGACACCCTCAAGGAACAGGTCGCCCGCCTGAAGCGTGCCGCCAAGCGCAAGCCCCTGGTGCTGTCCTCCGCCTCGGGCCAAGGCGTGCCGGAGGCGTTGCGCGCACTCCAGGGCGAGATGGACGCGGCCGCCGAGGCCGCGCGCGTGCCGGAGGCGGCCTGGCAGCCGTGATGACGGCGGTTCCCTGAAGGGCTAAGGTCCGGTCGTTCGCATCTGCAGGGGCGGATCGGTCATGACGAAGCATCTCGACATCCGCAGCGAGGAAGTCTCGCGGCTCGCGAACGCGATTGCTGCGCGCCTCGATATCAGCGTGACGGATACCGTGTTGCGGGCCTTGCGCGAGTTCGGTTCGCGCCTTGAACAGCACGACGAACTCACCCCGAGTCAGCAGCAGGAATACGACGCGCTGCGTGCGATCGCCCGTGAGGCGTCGGCGCACAGGGTCCCCGGTGCACCTCGGATCATTCGGACATGTACGACGAGTACGGCCTGCCGATATGATCGCGCTGGACAGCTCGGCTGTCGTCGCCATCGCGCTCTCCGAGCCCGAGGAACCCGCCTTCAGCCGCGCCATCGCGATCGAGCACGCCATCGTCGGTGCGCCGACGATGGTCGAAGTCTGCATGGTGCTGGGTCCCCGGTTGTCTCACGCCGCCGGCAAATTCCTCACCGATCTCGGAAACAGGCCATCGGTGACGATCGTTGCCTTCGACGCGGCGATGTACGAACTCGCCCGAGCGGCCTTTGCCCGTTTCGGCAAAGGTAGCGGCCACCCGGCTGAGCTCAACTTCGGCGACTGCATGTCCTATGCGGTCGCGAAGGCTCATGGCGTCCCGCTGCTGTTCAAGGGCCGCGACTTCATCCACACGGACATCGAGCCCGCGTACAAACCCGTCCCATGACCCCGTCCCTCGAACACTTCCGCCGGGTCGTCATCAAGGTCGGCTCGGCGCTGCTGGTCGACCGGGTCCGCGGGCGGCTGCGGCATGCGTGGCTGGCCGCGCTCGCCGAGGACATCGCCGAGCTGCACGCCCGCGGCGTCGACGTGCTGGTGGTGTCGTCGGGCAGCATCGCGCTGGGGCGCACCGTGCTCGGCTTCGCGCCGGGCGCGCTGCGGCTGGAGGAGAGCCAGGGCGCGGCCTCCGTCGGGCAGATCGCGCTGGCGCGGCACTGGGCCGAGGCGCTCGGCCACCACGGCATCGTCGCCGGGCAGATCCTGGTGACGCCGCAGGACACCGAGGAGCGCCGCCGCTACCTCAACGCGC
>NZ_CAXTHR010000246.1:0-3245 GCF_964244095.1 uncultured Methylobacterium sp.
TCAGGGTCTTGTCGCGGATCACCGCCCAGCCGGCGGTCTTGACCACGTCGACGTTCAGCCCCTGCTTCTCGTAGAAGCCCATGGGCTTGGCCATGATGATCGGCGTCGCGCAGGTGATCGGGATGAAGCCGACCTTGAGGTCCTTCTTCTCCGGCGCGCCGGCGGCGGCGAAGGCTTCCGCCGCGAACCGCGTCGGGAAGAACTGGCTCACGGCCGCAGCCGCGGTGGCCGCGCCGACGCTGCGCAGGAAGGCGCGACGCTTGGCATCCTGCGGGAACAGGGCGCGCATCACCGCGCCATCGACCAGCCGCTGGATCTCGGCATCGCCCGAGAGCGCCGCCGCGTGCTCGGCCTCGCTCGCATGCGCGCCGCAGGCGCAGCCGCCGCGCGACAGCCGCCGGGTCGCATCGAAGGGATCGTCGAACAGGGCCATCGGATGTCTCGCGCCGCTATCGTTGCCGTATCGCCGAGAAGCGCAAGCGGTGTGCCAGCCCGGGAGACGGAGAGGGTCTCCGTTCGGTCGACGATTTGGAAGAATGAGGACGGACCAGGGGGTCTCGTTTAACATGAGATTTCGTGGCGATGGCACGAGATTTCGTGGCGCCGTGTCCGTTTGGCAGCCGATGGCGAGCCCGGCCGCTCGGCTACGACCGCGCGGTGCTCCGCGGAATGTCGGCGCGCCGCATCCTCTGCGCGAGCGCCCGGAGGACATGGGGATCGGGATCAAGGGCCGTTAACCGGCTCGCAACCGCGGCGGCCCTGACTGATATCCTCATGCCGTCAGAGATACCCATGCCGTCAGCGATGCCCGTATCCGCCGCCCCGTCTGCGGAAACCTCGCTCACGTTCGCGATGCCGGGCGACGCGCGCTTGCGCGCCATCGCACACGCCTGGAGCGTGAGCCTCGCCCGCGAGCGGCGGATGGCCCAGAACACCGTCGCGGCCTACGAGCGCGACCTGCGCCAGTTCCTGACGCACCTCGACGCGCGCCTCGGCACCCCGACGATCCCCGCGCTCGTCGCCCTGAAGCCGCGCGACGTCCGCGCCTTCATGGCCGCGCGCCGGGCGGATGCGGTCGGCGGGCGCTCGCTGATGCGGGCGCTCGCGGGCCTGCGCTCCTTCGCCAAGTACTTGGAGCGCGAGGGCCACGGCACCGTGGCGGCCCTGGGTGCCGTGCGCGCGCCCAAGGTCGCGCGGCGGCTGCCGCGCCCGCTCCCGATCGCCGCGGCCCGCGCCCTCACCGAGGCGTCGCTCCGCATGGACGAGGACCGCGCGCCCTGGGTCCTGATGCGGGATGCCGCCGTGCTGGCCCTGCTCTACGGGGCGGGCCTGCGCATCTCGGAGGCGCTCGGGCTCGCCCGCCGCGACGCGCCGCTGCCCGGAACCGACGCGGTCACGGTCACCGGCAAGGGCGCCAAGGAGCGGATGGTGCCGGTGCTGCCGCTGGTCGCCGACGCGGTCGCGGCCTACCTTGCCGCCTGCCCGCATCCGTTGCCGTCGGAGGGGCCGCTCTTCGTCGGCGCCCGCGGCGGTCCGCTCTCGCCGCGGATCATCCAGTACGTCGTCGCCCGGGCCCGCGGCGCGCTCGGGCTGCCGGACAGCGCCACGCCGCATGCGCTCCGCCACTCCTTCGCGAGCCATCTGCTCGCGCGCCAGGGGGAACTGCGCGCGATCCAGGAGCTTCTGGGTCACGCCTCGCTCTCGACGACGCAGCTCTACACCAAGGTCGACGCCGCCCGCCTGATGAGCGCCTTCGACGCGACGCATCCGCGCGCCGGCCGCACGACCGCGCCCATCCCGCCGCGCGCCTGATGCCTGCGGGGCCTGCGCCGCGGGCATCAGGCGCCCGCCCGTGGGCCGTGGCCTCCTAGGCGGGCCGGCACCGCCTCATGGTCGCGAGGATGGGGTCCGGGCCGGGGGCTGCCCCGGGATCGGAAGCAAACTCCGCTGTTGCGAGGGGAGATCGTCCGTAGATCCGCCGCACGGCCGATCGCACGAGCCTTGTCGATCCGACCATTAAGGGCGTCATCACCATTCCGGCCTATGCCTTAAGTTGACACAGCCGAGTGGACGGGTGCCCATGGTGATCGACAGCGGCGAACCGGAAGGACCCCGGCACACGCCACGCGCCAACGTCGTGCTCATCGCCGATCGCGATGCGGGGCGGCGGGCGGAGCTGGCCGCGGTGGTCCTGCGGTTCGATCCGTCGGCCTGCATCCTCGAGACCGGTTCGGGCGAGACGCTGATCGAGACCGTCCTCGCCCGGCGGCCGGCGCTGTCCTTCGTCGGCCTCCAGCTCGACGGCTTGAGCGGCCCGGAGGCGGTCGCGATGGTACGCAAGCGCGGCGCGACCCTGCCCTGCCTCGTGCTGGTCGCCGCCCGCGCCTTCGCGCAGTGGCAGGAACTCGCGGTGAGCCTCGGCGCCTACGAGGTGCTGAAGACGCCACTCGACCTCACCCATGTCGAGAACCTGCTCCACACCGACGCGCGCCGGCGGATGCCGACGCAGGTGCTCCTGGCCTCCTCCTCGGAGGCCGGGCGTGCGACGATCGGCCGGGTGCTGGCGCGGAGCGGCTTCAACCTTGCGGTGGACGAGACCGATTCCGGCGGCCACGCCCTAAAGCTGCTCAGGGCGGGCCGCTACGCCCTCGCCTTCCTCGACGTGAAGCTCGACGGGATCGACGGCCTCGAACTCGCCTGCCAAGTGCAGCCGCTCGGCCTGCCGACCCGCCTGACCCTGATGACGACCGGCGATCCCGAGCCGATCGCCCAGGCCGCACGCTACTTCGGCGCGGACTTCGTCCTGCGGATGCCGTTCCACGCGCGCGACATCGACCTCGCGCTCCATCACGCGCTGGCGCTCCGCCGGCCCTACCTGCTCAACGCGATCACCGCGCCGCCGGCGCCGACCGCGCTCCTGCGCATCGCCGGCCTCGCGCCCGCCCTCCGCTCGGCGTGAACGGCGGGCGGGCGCCGGTCACACGTGGATCGCGCGCTTGCCCACAGCCAGAGCCGCCTCCTTGACGGCTTCCGTCAAGGTCGGATGCGCGTGGCAGGTGCGGGCGATGTCCTCGGCGCTGGCGCCGAACTCCATCGCCACCGCGACCTCGGCGATGAGGTTGCCGGCATCCGCGCCCACGATGTGGACGCCCAGCACCCGGTCGGTGGCGGCGTCCGCCAGCACCTTCACGAAGCCCTCGGTGGTGCCGTTGGCCTTGGCCCGGCCGTTGGCCGTGAACGGGAAC
>NZ_CAXTHR010000247.1:0-3237 GCF_964244095.1 uncultured Methylobacterium sp.
AACGTCGACGTGGTCAAGACCGCCGGCTGGGCGGTGATCCGCGACAAGACCCTGAACAAGGAATACGACGCCGCGCACATGCTCGTGCCGATGCCGCTCGCGATCTCGCTGGGCGTCGGCTCGAACCCGCAGCCCTACGCGGCGGCCGCGATCGAGAACGTCAACGGCCAGGCGATCACGCTGGCCATGAAGCACAAGGAAAGGCGCGACCCGAAGGACTGGAAGGGCTTCAAGCTCGCGGTGCCGTTCGACTACTCGATGCACAACTACCTGCTGCGCTACTACCTCGCGGAAGCCGGCATCGACCCCGACACCGACGTGCAGATCCGTAGCGTTCCGCCGCCCGACATGGTCGCCAACCTGCGCGCCGACAACATCGACGGGTTCCTGGCGCCCGATCCGGTCAACCAGCGCGCGGTCTACGACGGCGTCGGCTTCATCCACCTCCTGTCCAAGGAGATTTGGGACCGGCACCCCTGCTGCGCGTTCGCGGCCTCGAACGACTTCATCACCCAGACCCCGAACACCTACGCCGCGCTCCTGCGCGCCATCATCGAAGCCACCGCCTACGCCTCACGCCAAGAGAACCGGAAGGAGATCGCCGCTCAGATCGCGCCGGCGAACTACCTCAACCAGCCGGTCACGGTGGTGGAGCAGGTGCTGACCGGCACCTTCGCCGACGGCCTCGGCAACGTGCGCAAGGTGCCCGACCGCGTCGATTTCGACCCGTTCCCGTGGTCGTCCTTCGCGGTCTGGATCATGACGCAGATGCAGCGCTGGGGCCAGGTCAAGGGCGAGGTCGATTACAAGGCGGTGGCCGACAAGGTGTTCCTGGCCACCGACGCCGCCAAGCTGATGCGGGAGGGCGGCCAGACGCCGCCGACCACGACGAGCAAGACCTTCGTGGTGATGGGCAAGACCTTCGACCCGGCAAAGCCCAAGGAATACCTCGACAGCTTCAAGATCCGGAAGGCGGGCTAGAGCCGTGGCCGGGACCCTCTCGCTGCGCGCCGGCCTGCTCTCGCTGGCGCTGCTCGTCGGCTTCCTGCTCGTCTGGCAGGTCGCCGTCAGCGGCGTCGCAAAGACCCAGGCGATGGACCCGGACTACGCCGCCCTGATGGGGCAGGCGGCCACCACCGGCAAGTCGGCGATGCCGGGGCCGCTCGATGTCGGCGCCACGATCTGGCGCCACCTCAAGGACCCGTTCTACGACCGCGGGCCCAACGACAAGGGCTTGGGCATCCAGCTCGCCTACTCGATCGGGCGCGTCGCGCTCGGCTACCTGCTCGCGGTGATCGTGGCGCTTCCCCTGGGCTTCCTCATCGGCATGTCGCCGCTGATGGGCCGGGCGCTCGACCCGTTCATCCAGTTGCTGAAACCGGTCTCGCCCCTCGCCTGGATGCCGCTCGCGCTGTACACGATCAAGGATTCCGGCCTGTCGGCGATCTTCGTGATCTTCATCTGCAGCTTGTGGCCGATGCTGATCAACACCGCCTTCGGGGTCTCCGGCACCCGCAAGGAATGGCTCAACGTCGCCCGCACCCTGGAGGTCGGGCCGATCCGGCGCGCCTTCACGGTGATCCTGCCGGCCGCGGCACCCACGATCCTCACCGGCATGCGCATCTCGATCGGCATCGCGTGGCTGGTGATCGTGGCCGCCGAGATGTTGGTGGGCGGCACCGGTATCGGCTACTTCGTCTGGAACGAGTGGAACAACCTCTCGATCAACAACGTGATCGTCTCGATCCTGGTGATCGGCCTCGTCGGGATGATTCTGGACCAGCTTCTGGCCCGCGCGCAGCGGCTCGTGACCTTCCCGGAGTGAGGCGATGAATCAGCTCCTCCCCTTCCGGCGCTCGGCGAGCGCCGTTTCCGACGCCGCTCCCGCCGGGACCCCCGCCATGTCGGACGAAAAGTTCATCTCGATCGAGGGGATCGCCCGGCGCTACCCGGCGCCCGGGGCCAAGGCTTCGGACGTCAAGACCGCGACGGTGTTCGAGAACCTGTGGCTGCCGATGCGGCGGGGCGAGTTCGTGTGCATGATCGGGCATTCGGGCTGTGGCAAGACCACAGTGCTCAACATCCTCGCCGGCCTCGAAGCGCCGAGCGAGGGCGTGGTGATCGCGGCCGGCGCGGAGATCCGCGGCACGAGCCTCGACCGCGCGGTGATCTTCCAGGGCCACGCCCTGCTGCCGTGGCGCACCGTCCTCGGCAACGTGTCGTATGCGGTGTCCTCGCGCTGGCGGAAGGCCGGAAAGGCCGAGATCGAGGCGCGCGCCAGGAAGGCGATCGCGACGGTGGGGCTCGCGGGCTCCGAGCACAAGCGGCCTTCCGAATTGTCCGGCGGCATGAAGCAGCGCGTCGGCATCGCCCGCGCGCTGGCGATCGAGCCAAAAATCCTGCTGATGGACGAGCCGTTCTCGGCGCTCGACGCGCTCACCCGCGGCACGCTTCAGGACGAGGTCCGCCGCATCTGCGTCGAGACCGGGCAGACCGTGTTCATGATCACCCACGACGTCGACGAGTCGATCTACCTCGCCGACCGCATCGTGCTGATGACCAACGGGCCGATGGCCAAGGTCGCCGAGATCGTCGAGAACCCGCTGCCCAAGGACCGCGACCGGACGCAGCTCCACCACGCGCCGGGCTACTACGCGGTGCGCAACCACCTGATGGATTTCCTCGTCACCCGCTCGAAGACCCTGCGCGACGCGCCGCCTCCGGGCTACGATCAGCGCAACCCGCCCGTGGTGCGCCCCAGCCTGAGCGAGGCCGACGCGGCGGTGATCGCCGCCGCCGCCGAGCCCGCGGCCCGGCGGGCCTGATGGCGAACCACGCTCACCAGAAGGACCGCCGACATGAAGCGCGAAGACCTCACCGAGAAGCTCCTGGACATCAAGCGCGACAAGGGCTGGACCTGGAAGTACATCCAGGACGAGATCGGCGGCCTGTCGCCGATCCTGATCACCGCCGCGTGCCTCGGCCAGATGAAGCTGCCCAAGGCGCAGGCCGCCAAGGCCGCCGAACTGTTTGGCCTCACCGAGTCCGAGGAGCGCATGCTCAACGAGGCGCCCTACCGCGGCTCGATCCCGTCGCTGCCGCCCACCGACCCGCTGATCTACCGCTTCTATGAACTCGTGATGGTCTACGGCACCACCTTCAAGGAGCTGATCCAGGAGGAATTCGGCGACGGCATCATGTCGGCGATCGACTTCAACATGACGATGGAGCGCGAGG
>NZ_CAXTHR010000248.1:0-3152 GCF_964244095.1 uncultured Methylobacterium sp.
CGCCGTCGGGCTTCTCCTGGCCGGTGATCATCTTGAACAGGGTGGTCTTGCCGGCACCGTTCGGGCCGATCACCCCGACGATGCCGCCCGGCGGCAGCTTGAACGACAGGTCCTCGATCAGCAGGCGGTCGCCGAAGGCCTTGTTGAGGTGGTCGAACGCGATCACGTTGTTGCCGAGCCGCTCGTCGATCGGGATGACGATCTGGGCTGCCGCATCCACCTTGTTGTTCTGCTTGGCCACCAGCTCTTCGTAGCGGGTGATGCGCGCCTTCGACTTCGACTGCCGCGCCTTCGGGGAGGCGGCGATCCACTCCTGCTCGCGGGTGATCGAGCGTTGGCGGGCCATGTCCTCGCGGCCCTCCTGCTGCAGGCGCTTCTGCTTCTGCACCAGCCAGGCCGAGTAGTTGCCCTCGTAGGGGATGCCCTTGCTGCGATCGAGCTCGAGGATCCAACTGGTGACGTTGTCGAGGAAGTAGCGGTCGTGGGTCACGATCAGGATGGCGCCCGGGTAGCTCTTCAGGTGGCCTTCGAGCCAGTTCACGGTCTCGGCGTCGAGGTGGTTGGTCGGCTCGTCGAGCAGCAGCAGTTCCGGCTCCCACAGGAGCAGGCGGCAGAGCGCCACGCGGCGGCGCTCGCCGCCCGACAGGGTCGCGACCGGCTGATCGTCGCTCGGGCAGCCCATCGCCTCCATGGCCTGATCGACCTTGGATTCGAGCTCCCAGAGGTCCTTGGCCTCGATCTCGTCCTGGAGGCGGGTCATCTCGTCCGCCGTCTCCTCGGAGTAGTTCATCGCGAGATCGTTGTAGCGGTCGAGCAGCGCCTGCTTCTCGGCGACCCCCTCCATCACGTTCCCGCGGACCGACTTGTCCGGATCGAGGTGCGGCTCCTGCGGCAGGTAGCCGACCCGCGCCCCTTGCGCGACGAAGCCCTCGCCGGTCCAGTCCTTGTCGATGCCGGCCATGATCTTCAGCAGGGTCGACTTGCCCGAGCCGTTGACGCCCAGCACGCCGATCTTGGCGTCGGGGTAGAAGGACAGGTTGACGTTGTCCAGGACCTTCTTGCCGCCAAGATAGCTCTTGGTCAGGCCTTTCATGTGGTAGACGAATTCGCGGGCCATCGCAGAAATCCTCGAACGTGGCGGGGCCGGCGCGCCAAGGTGCGCCCGGCCCGATGGCGGCGGGGGCAGGATCGATCCGGGGAGCAGGCATGCGCCATGCACGCGGCGAACCCTGCACGGTACAGTTCTGCGGACGGCGCGCCCCGCAATCCCTGGAGATGATGCCGTTCGCGTATCAGGCCGGCGGGTGCCGGGCAAGGATCTGCCGGCTTCCACCCTTCAGGCGAAGGGGTTTGCGACCGTCGCGGGCGCCGTCGTCGTCTCGGCGACGGTTTCGGGAAGCGCCGCCGCCTCCAGCGCCGCGACGACGGCATCGACCGTGGTCTTGAGGGCGCGCGCCCGGGCGAGGCCCGCCGCGTCGCGGGTGATGTCGAGAGAGCCGTGCAGGGCGATCGCGTCGGGGCCGTTCTCGAAGGACAGCGCGCCGATGCTGCGCACCGCCGACGCGTCGGCGAAGGGCGTGAAGGCGGGCGCGCTCGGCTTGGATGCGCTCGTGTTCGACGCGCGCGTTTTGGATTTGGGCATCGGCGGAACCTCAGAAGATGGCGCGAAGCACGTCGCGGAACGCCCGGCGCAGCGCGCGGGCGAGTTCGCGGCCGAGCCAGTCCTGCCAACCCTGCTCGTGGGTGCGGGGCCGGCGGGCGGCATGGTCGTCGCTGGAATAGGCGCGCGGCTCCGGCAGGCTCATCGCGGCCGCCGTCACGGAGGGCGGCAGACCGGGGAAGACGTCGAGGCCGGCGATCCCGCGAAGCACGTCGAGGGAGACGGCGCGCCAGTCCCCGTCGGCGCGGTTCGGGGCGAGGTAGGCCCCGGCCTCGCCGGCGACCGGATCGTAGATCGCCTTGAACAACTGCGTCGGCACCAGCACGCGGCCGTTGATCGCTGCGAGCGAACCGCCCTCGAAGACCGGGCCGGTCACCACGAACAGGAGGCCGCGCCGCGTGGCGAGGCGCCGGGTGCTCTCCTCGATCGCCGCCCAGAGGCTTCGGTTGAACACGCGGTCCTGGGGGACGACGTTGGCGAGGCTGAAGGATTGCGCCTGCGCCGCACCGCTCGGCATGTCGCCGGCCGGCGCGAGGTGGCCGCGGTCGAACCCGCTGCGGACGTAGTCGTCGAGCCGGGCGCGCTGTTCGGCCGGCACCCGATCCTCGTCGTGGAAAGCATCGACGCGCTCGACCTGCCGTGCCGACGCGACGCCCGCCCGGGTCAGGCGCTCGGCCGCGTAGAGCGGCGCGCGGGCGCGACCCGAATGCAGCACCGCATAGGCCTCGAAGCACAGCGGCAGCGTCTCGGCCGCGAGCTTCGGGTTGGTCAGGGCCGGCCTGCGGCCGTCCGCGAACAGGGTCGGGCAGGTCTCGGCGCCCTCGGCCGCGCAGGCCCGGAGCGTCAGGGCCGCCGTGACGAGGACGGCGCGAAGCTCCTGCCTCAGGAGCACGTACGGACCCTGCGCGGGCCGGACGGCGTCGGGCGCTCGCGCCACGCGCAGGGGCGGCCGAGCGTTCCATCGAACGGTCTCACGTCCCGGTCTTCCGGTCCCGGCACGGTCCGGCGCGGACAGTCGCCGAAGACGCTGCACGCGAACGTGAACGCGTCGTCCGGCGGGCGCGGCTGGGCCTGAGCTTGGCCGCTGAAGCCGACGGCGAGCAGAGACAGGAATCCGGACAGCAGAACGCCGAGCAACACGGACCTCATGTGGCAGCGATGGCACGAGAACGGAAAAACCCGGGGCGCAACATTGATCGGATCACCCAAGGCTCGTATTGGGCACTATCATGGTAGAGGGCATGGTGTCCGTCCTGACGGGCATGGCGCCGGCCGGACCGCCCGCTGTGGCGCGCGAGGCAAGGTTTGGACTATAGGGGCCGACCCCGCGTCGGTCTCCTCGAATCGATGAAGGCCGACCGGCGACGTGAGCCCTTCGGGTCGGACGTCGTCGGAAGTACAAGCGAGCGAGTGGTTCATTGGCACGTCAAGAGACTCCCCCCTCGATTTTGGATGGTCTTCGGTTTCCGTGTGATTTGCGGTTGTTGCCGGA
>NZ_CAXTHR010000249.1:0-3144 GCF_964244095.1 uncultured Methylobacterium sp.
CGGCGGCATCACCTTGCGCACGCGGCTGATGCGGCGCTCGGCGTTGGTGAAGGTGCCGTCCTTCTCCAGGAACGAGGCGCCCGGCAGGAAGACGTGGGCGTATTTCGCGGTCTCGTTCAGGAAGATGTCCTGGATGACGATGCACTCCATCGCCATCAGGCCGGACGTGACGTGGTGCGTGTCGGGGTCCGACTGCGCGATGTCCTCGCCCTGGATGTAGAGCCCCTTGAAGCCGCCATCGACGGCCTCGTCGAGCATGTTGGTGATGCGCAGGCCCGGCGCCGCGTCGAGCTTGGCGCCCCACAGCGCCTCGAAGCTCTCGCGGGTGGCGTCGTCCGACACGTGCCGGTAGCCCGGTAGCTCGTGCGGGAACGAGCCCATGTCGCACGAGCCCTGCACGTTGTTCTGGCCGCGCAACGGATTCACGCCGGCGCCGAGCTTGCCGATGTTGCCGGTGGCCATGGCGATGTTGGCCATGCCCATCACCATGGTCGAACCCTGGCTGTGCTCGGTCACGCCCAGCCCATAATAGATGCCGGCGTTGCCGCCGGTGGCGTAGAGACGCGCGGCAGCCCGCAGGTCGGCCGGGTTCACGCCGGTATGCTGCTCCTGCGCTTCGGGCGAGTGGCGCTCGTCGGCGACGAACCGCGCCCAGGACTCGAAGTCGGCGAGCTCGCAACGCGCGCGGACGTAGCCCTCGTCGATCAGCCCCTCGGTGACGATGACGTGGGCCATGGAATTGATGAAGGCGACGTTCGAGCCGGGCTTCAGCGGCAGGTGGTAATCCGCCTTGATGTGCGGCGACTTCACGAGGTCGATCTTGCGCGGGTCGGCGACGATGAGCTTGGCGCCCGCCCGCAGGCGGCGCTTCATCCGCGAGGCGAAGACCGGGTGGCCGTCGGTCGGGTTGGCGCCGATGACGAGGATCACGTCGGAATCCTCGACCGACTTGAAGTCCTGCGTGCCGGCCGAGGTGCCGAGCGTCGACATCAGGCCGTAGCCGGTCGGCGAGTGGCAGACGCGGGCGCAGGTGTCGACGTTGTTGTTGCCGAAGGCCGTGCGCACAAGCTTCTGGACGAGGTAGGCTTCCTCGTTGGTGCAGCGCGACGAGGTGATGCCGCCGACCGAGTCCTTGCCGTAGGTCGCCTGGATGCGCTTGAACTCGGAGGCGGCGCGGTCGATCGCGACCTCCCACGAGACCTCCTGCCACGGGTCGGTGATCTTCTCGCGGATCATCGGCTTGGTGATGCGATCCTTGTGCGTGGCGTAGCCGTAAGCGAAGCGGCCCTTGACGCAGCTATGGCCCTCGTTGGCCTTGCCGCCCTTGTAGGGCACCATGCGGATGACCTTGTTGCCCTGCATTTCCGCCTTGAACGAGCAGCCGACGCCGCAATAGGCGCAGGTCGTCACCTCGGAATGCTCGGGCTGGCCGTGCTCGTGGATCGACTTCTCCTGGAGCGTCGCGGTCGGGCAGGCCTGGACGCAGGCGCCGCAGGACACGCACTCGGACTCCATGAAGTTCGTCGGGCCCGCCGCCACGCGGCTGTCGAAGCCGCGGCCGCTGATCGTCAGCGCGAAGGTGCCCTGCACCTCTTCGCACGCCCGCACGCAGCGGTTGCAGACGATGCACTTCGACGGATCATAGGTGAAGTACGGATTCGACTCGTCCTTGGGCAGGTACTTCTCGGCGGACGGCGCGACGTGGTTGTCGCCCTCGTAGCCGTAGCGCACGTCGCGCAGGCCCACGACGCCGGCCATGTCCTGCAGCTCGCAATCGCCGTTGGCGGCGCAGGTCAGGCAGGTCAGCGGGTGGTCGGAGATGTAGAGCTCCATCACGCCGCGGCGGAGCTTGGCGAGCTTGTCCGTCTGCGTGCGCACCACCATGCCGTTCTCGGCCGGCGTGGTGCAGGAGGCGGGCGTGCCGCGCCGGCCCTCGATCTCGACGAGGCAGAGGCGGCAGGAGCCGAACGGCTCCAGCGAATCGGTCGCGCACAGCTTCGGGATCTGCGTGCCGGCGGTCATCGCCGCCGCCATCACCGAGGTGCCCGCGGGCACCGTGATGTCCATGCCGTCGATGGTCAGCGTGATCGTCTGCTCGCTGACGCGGATCGGGGTGCCGTAATCGATCTCTTTGATGAGGGCCATGTCTGTCTCCTCATTCCGCCGCGATGGGCATATCGCCCACGCGGGAAAAATCTTCGGGGAAGTGGGTGATCGCGCTCATCACGGGCATCGGCGTGAGCCCGCCCATGGCGCAGAGCGAACCGTCGGTCATGACGTCACAAAGGTCGGCGATGACGGCGAGGTTCCGCTCGGGCGCGATCCCGGCGATGACCTTGTCCATCGTCTCGACCCCGCGGGTCGCGCCGATGCGGCAGGGGGTGCACTTGCCGCAGGACTCGGTCGCGCAGAACTCGAAGGCGAAGCGGGCCTGTTTGGCCATGTCGACGGTGTCGTCGAACACGACGATGCCGCCGTGGCCGACGAGGCCCTTGGCCGCCGTCATCGCCTCGTAGTCCAGCGGCGTGTCGAGCAGGTGGTCGGGGAAGTAGGCGCCGAGCGGGCCGCCGACCTGCACCGCGCGCACCGGGCGCCCGGAGAAGGTGCCGCCGCCGAAGCCCTCGATCACCTCGCGCAGCGTGATGCCGAAGGCCATCTCGATCAGGCCGCCGTGCTTGACATTGCCCGCGAGCTGGATCGGCAGTGTGCCGAGCGAGCGGCCCATGCCGTAATCGGCGTAGGCCTTGGCGCCGTGATCGAGGATCCACGGGGTCGCCGTGAGGGTCATCACGTTGTTGACCAGCGTCGGCTTGCCCATGAAACCCTTGAGTGCCGGGATCGGCGGCTTGGCGCGCACGATGCCGCGCCGGCCTTCCAGGCTCTCCAGCAGCGAGGTCTCCTCGCCGCAGATGTAGGCGCCGGCCCCGAGGCGGACTTCCAGGTGGAAGGCGTGCCCCGAGCCCATCACGTTCTCGCCGAGCAGCCCGGCCTCGATCCCGTTGGCGATCGCCTCCTTGAGCGTGGCGAACGCCTGCGGGTACTCGGAGCGCAGGTAGATGTAGCCCCGCGTCGCGCCGACCGCGACCGCGGCGATGGTCATGCCCTCGATGAGGTTGAAGGGGTCGCCCTCCATCATCATCCGGT
>NZ_CAXTHR010000250.1:0-3132 GCF_964244095.1 uncultured Methylobacterium sp.
GTGCCGAGCGACTTCCACGCGGTGTTCGAGGCCTATCTCGACGGGCGCTGGTGGCTGTTCGACGCCACGCGCCAGGCCGACCTCGACGGGCTGGTCCGCATCGGCGTCGGCCGGGATGCGGCCGAGATCGCGTTCTCGACGCCCTACGGCAACATGCAGCCCGTCAACCAGCAGATCCGCATCCGGCGCTCGGACGGCCTCGGCAGCCCGCCCGAGCGCACCGTGGACGCGATCTCGACGGAGGTGCCGGCCCCGCATGCGGGCGCGGCTTGACCGGGTGGCATGGTATCCCATGATCCGCTGATGCCGCGCCCGGGGGATGTCTCATCATGGCCTATCGCCACGTCGTCGGCCCCCGCACCTGGGTCTTCGCCGACCTGCCGACCCTGATGGCGAAGGCGACGCCGCTCCGCTCCGGCGACCGGCTCGCCGGCATCGCCGCGGAGTCGGCGGAAGAGGGCTCGGCCGCGCGCTGGTGCCTCGCCGACGTGACCCTGTCCGAGATCCTGGCCCGGCCGCTGATCGCTTACGAGGCCGACGACGTCACCCGGCTGATCCTCGACGGCCACGACGCGGCGGCGTTCGCCGAGATCGCCCACCTCACCGTCGGCGATTTCCGCGAGTTCCTGCTGGTCGCCCCGTCCGCGACGCTCGCCCGGATCGCGCCCGGCATCACGCCGGAGATGGCGGCGGCGGTCTCGAAGATCATGCGCAACCAGGACCTGATCCTCGTCGCCCGGAAGTGCCGGGTGGTCACGCGGTTCCGCAACACCATCGGACTGCCCGGAACGATGGCGGTGCGGCTCCAGCCCAACCACCCCACCGACGACCCCGCCGGCATCACCGCGGCGATCCTCGACGGCCTGTCCTACGGCTGCGGCGACGCGGTGATCGGCATCAACCCGGCCTCGGATTCGCCGGCGGTCCTGGACAGGCTGCTGCACCTCCTCGACGAGGTCATCCAGCGCCACGCGATCCCGACGCAGGGCTGCGTGCTCACCCACGTCACCACCGCGATCGAGGCGATGAACCGCGGCCTGCCCGTCGATCTGGTGTTCCAGTCGATCGCCGGCACGGAAAGGGCCAATGCCGGCTTCGGGGTGACGCTCGGCCTGCTCGGGGAGGCGCACGCGGCGATGCTGGCCCTGAAGCGCGGGACGCTCGGCGACAACGGCATGTATTTCGAGACCGGGCAGGGCTCGGCGCTCTCGGCGGACGCCCATCACGGCATCGACCAGCAGACCCTGGAGGCGCGCGCCTACGCGGTGGCGCGGCCGTTCCGGCCGCTGCTCGTCAACACCGTCGTCGGCTTCATCGGCCCCGAATACCTCTACGACGGCAAGGAGATCATCCGCGCCGGGCTGGAGGACCATTTCTGCGGCAAGCTGATGGGCGTGCCGCTCGGCGTCGACGTCTGCTACACCAACCACGCCGAGGCCGACCAGGACGACATGGACGTGCTGCTCACGCTGCTGGGGGCGGCCGGCTGCACCTACGTGATGGGCGTGCCCGGCGCCGACGACGTGATGCTGAACTACCAATCGACCTCGTTCCACGATTCGCTCTACGTCCGCGAGGTCCTGGGCCTCAGGCGCGCGCCCGAGTTCGAGGCGTGGTTGCATGCGCTGGGCATGACGGACGCCGCCGGCACGCTGCTGCCCGGCGGCTCGGGCTCGCCGCTGCTCGCCGGCGCCTCGGGCCTCGCCGCATGAGCGGGGATGCCGAGATCTGGGCGCGGCTGCGAAGACTGACGCCGGCGCGGATCGGCCTCGGCCGGGCCGGCAGCGGCCTGCCGACGCGGGAGGTGCTGCGCTTCGGCCTCGCCCACGCCCAGGCGCGCGACGCCGTCCACGCGCCGATGGACGCGGCAGCGATCGCCGACGCGATCGCCGGGCAGGGTTTTCGCACGCTCCTCGTCGCCTCGCAGGCGGCCGACCGCGCGGCCTACCTGCGTCGCCCCGACCAGGGCCGGCGCCTCGCTCCGGAGGGGCGGGAGGCCCTGGAGCGGGCGTCGGCCGGGCCGGTCGATCTCGCGATCGTCGTGGCCGACGGGCTCTCAGTCCGTGCCGTCCACGAGGGCGCGCAGGCGCTTCTCGCGGCGTTCAAGCCGCATATCGAGCGGGCCGGATGGAGCCTCGCTCCGGTGGTCGTCGCGTCCCAGGCCCGCGTCGCCCTCGGCGATGCCGTCGGCGCGGCCCTCAAGGCGCGCGCGGTGGCGGTGCTGATCGGCGAGCGCCCCGGCCTGTCCTCGCCCGACAGCCTCGGGATCTACCTCACCTTCGAGCCGCGTCCGGGCCGCTCGGACGCCGAGCGCAACTGCATCTCGAACGTGCGGCCCGCCGGCCTCTCGCACGATCTGGCCGCGTTCAAGCTGAACTGGCTCTTGGCGCAGGCGTTCGCACGCGGCCTGACCGGCGTGCCCCTCAAGGACGAGAGCGATCATGCGCTTCCCGGCCCCGGGGCGGCGTCGTCCTTGCCTCAAGCTTGACCCGGCCGCCGGGTCGGCATCGTCGAGTCCAAGCGCGGCTGTGGCGAGGTCGCAACACCGCGAAAGCATCCCGGATTTGCCCCGGGAGCCGCCCTCATCCGCCGCGATCCCGCCATAAACCGGGACCACCTCAGCATCGGCGGTAAACGGCTTTTCCCCCAACCGGTTACCGCCAGGTTGCGAGCCATTCCAAGACCGTGATCCCTCCCTCCCGCGCCGCGTCCCCCGACGCGGCCGGACGGTCGATCTCACGCTGCGGGACGGCGCCGATGCGGTGCAGGCCGGGGGTGCGGGACAGGTCATGGACGCGCGTCTGAACGACAAGTCGAAGCTGCCGAGCCGCCACGTCACGGAAGGGCCCGACCGCGCGCCGCACCGCTCGTACCTCTACGCGATGGGCCTGACCAAGCAGCAGATCCACCAGCCGCTCGTCGGCGTCGCCTCGTGCTGGAACGAGGCCGCGCCCTGCAACATCTCGCTGATGCGCCAGGCGCAGGCGGTGAAGAAGGGCGTCGCTGCGGCCAAGGGCACCCCGCGCGAGTTCTGCACCATCACCGTCACCGACGGCATCGCCATGGGGCATGCCGGGATGCGCGCCTCGCTGCCGTCGCGCGAGGTCATCGCCGATTCCGTCGAGCTGACCA
>NZ_CAXTHR010000251.1:0-3120 GCF_964244095.1 uncultured Methylobacterium sp.
CGCGCAGGTTGCGGATCTGCTTCGTCGTCCGCTTGATCATCCCGTGGCGCTTGCCGGCCTGGGCGTACATGACCTTGCCGGTCCCGGTGATCTTGAAGCGCTTCTTGGCGCCCGATTTCGTCTTCAGCTTGGGCATTTGGCTCTCCGCTGCGCAAAACCCCTGCCGTCCGGCGATGGCCGGAGGGGTGCGCTCGATGGATGCTTCTGGTGGAGCAGCATGAACCGCCACGGCAGCCCTAACCGGCCGGGCGGTTCCACGCGGGGCGGCTTATGGCAGAAACGCGACCCCGCTTCAATGCCTGGCGCTTCCGGCGCAGGGCGCGTGCCTGATGCAGCCGGCAAGGTCGGGCGCGGTGCACCCCGCGCAACGGACGTCTCTCCACGCGCCTTCGATCGTCGGGCGTAAAAGCCCGCGCGGCCCGCGTCGACGATGCGCTACCGCGATCCCCTTGATTGCGATAGCGTCCCTCGATCCGGACCCGACCAGGCTTCGAGACACCTTGCGGCGCCTTCTGAAATTCCTCCACACGATGGGAGCCATCGGCCTCATGGGCGCGATGGCGGCCCTGCTCGTCCTGCTGAGTTGGGCGCCGCCGCCCGCCGCCCTGGCCGAATACGCCCTGATCCGCGGCGCGATGGGCACCATCGCCACCTGGATCTTCTTTCCCTCGCTCGGGCTGACGCTGATCGCCGGGCTTCTGGCGATCGGCCTGAACCGCGGCTACCACGACGCGGGCTGGGCCTGGCTGAAGGCCGCCACCGGCATCCTGGTCTTCGAGAGCGGCTTCGTCGGCGTTCTGGGCCCCATGCAGCAGGAAGCCGAACAGAGCGCCCTTGCCGTTGCCGGCCGGGTCGATCCCGCAACGCTCGCCGGATCGCTCGGGCCGGAGCGCAACACCCTGTGGGTGCTGCTCGCCGTCGCGACGCTGAACGTGGTGCTCGGCATCTGGCGGCCGCGCCTCACGCGGCGCCCCGCCTGAGCGGGCCTCGTGACAACGCACGTTTCGCCGCTCTCAAGGGCTCGGGCGGGCCGGCGGGTCCCTGGGGATACCGGGGAGATCGCGCAGGGGGCGTCGAAACCGGGGTGACGCGCGCGGTCCCGAGGAACCATAACCTTGGCCGTGGGTTTCGTTCATGTCCCACTCAGCCCGGCTCGGGTTAGATCCCCGAAACGTTGGCTATTCAGGAGACCTTTCGTGCGCATTGCCCAGATCGCCCCGCTCTCGGAAGCCGTCCCGCCCAAGTTCTACGGCGGCACCGAGCGCGTCGTCAGCTGGATCACCGAGGAACTCGTCCGCCAGGGCCACGACGTCACCCTGTTCGCGAGCGGCGATTCCGAGACCTCGGCCAAGCTCGCGGCCTGCACCCCCGAGGGCCTGCGCCTGCTCGGCTATCGCGACCACACCGCGAGCCACCTCGCGATGCTGCATCAGGTCCACCGCCGCGCGCACGAATTCGACATCCTGCACTTCCACATCGACCTGCTACAGTACCCGATGTTCGAGGACCTGAACCACAAGTGCCTCACGACGATGCACGGGCGCCTCGACGTGCCGGACTTCATGCCGGTCTACAAGACCTTCACCGGCATGCCGCTGGTGTCGATCTCCGACAACCAGCGCGTGCCGATGCCGCCAAACGTCAAATGGCTGTCGACGATCCATCACGGCCTGCCGGCGCAGAACTGCCCGTATTCCCCGGAGGCCAAGGGCGGCTACCTCGCCTTCCTCGGCCGCATCTCCCCCGAGAAGCGTCCCGACCGGGCGATCGAGATGGCGATCCGCTCCGGCACGCCGCTGAAGATCGCCGCCAAGGTCGACAAGGCCGACAAGGATTACTGGGACGAGGTCATCGAGCCGATGACCCACCATCCCCTGATCGAGTACATCGGCGAGATCAACGAGGAGCAGAAGAAGACCTTCCTCGGCAACGCGCTGGCGCTCGCCTTCCCGATCGACTGGCCGGAGCCCTTCGGCCTCGTGATGATCGAGGCGATGTCGGCCGGCACCCCGGTGATCGCATTCCGCAACGGCTCGGTCCCCGAGGTCATCGCCGACGGCGTCAGCGGCGTGCTGTGCGATAGCATGGACGATGCGGTCGCGGCGGTGGCCAAGGTCAAGACCATGAGCCGCGCCGGCGTGCGCCGCCACTTCGAGACCGGCTTCACCGCCGAGTGCATGGTCAGGAAGTACGTCGCCGCCTACGAGGAACTGCTCTCCGCGCGCGATTGCGTGATCGCCCTGCCGAAGGCCGCGGCCTTCACGCCGCATTACGGCGAGATGAACGGGTCGGCCCGTCCGCCGATCTCGGTCGCCGCGATGCCGGCCTGAGCCCCCAGCGCGTCGCGACGGCGAAGACGCGTCTCTAAAGCATCACTGCGCGAAGCGGCCACTGGTTCGCGCGAGAACAAGGATGCGGCACCAAGGAGATCGAAGCAGGCTTTCGTTGGCGAAGCCACGAAAGCCTGCTTAGGCCCGTCCTCGGTCCCGGCATCGGGCTTGCAAGGACCGCCGCGCAAGGGTCCGATCCTCCCGCAAGGCTTTTCCCGGCCCGGCCCGCATCGTACAAGCAGGCAACTCAGACGGTCACCAGGGCCGCCGCATCGCCCGACAGCGATCCGGCGGCCCTTTCGATTCGCACCTTCGAGAACGCGGAGCAGGTCACGCATGGCGGCCGACGACACGACGGCGAAGGCGCAGCCCGGCCGGGATGGGCCACCGCAGATCCCGCGCGGCTTCCAGGATGCCGACGCGGTCCTGCCGCAATACCACATCGAGGCCCAGACCTCGCTGGTCGACCGCCCGTTGCGGTCGTTGAAGTTCGGCGAGGCGTTTGCCGTCCTCGACGCCTTCGGCGACATCGGGGTGCAGCCGGGGCCGGAGGGCCTTTACTTCCAGGATACCCGCTACCTGTCGCGGCTGCACTTCACCATCGAGGACCAGCGGCCGCTGATGCTGTCCTCGGTGATGCAGGACGACAACGGCGCGCTCTCCGTCGACATGACGACGCCCGACATCCGCCACGAGGCGCAGGACGAGACCACGATCCCGCGCGAGATCATCGCCATCGAGCGCACCAAGTTCCTGTTCCGCGGCGCCTGCTACGACCGGATCGGCCTGC
>NZ_CAXTHR010000252.1:0-3107 GCF_964244095.1 uncultured Methylobacterium sp.
ACTCGCTGAACGAGACCGTGGTGGTGTTCGACCGCACCCGCGAGCTGATGCGCCGTTACAAGACCATCCCCACGGAGGAACTCCTCAACCTGTCGATCAACTCGACGATGTCGCGCACCGTGATGACCTCGGTCTCGGCCTTTCTGTCGCTGCTCGCGCTGGTGCTGTTCGGCGGCGAGGCGATCCGTGGGTTCGCCGTGGTGATGCTCGCGGGCGTCGTGATCTGCACCTACTCGGCGATCTTCGTCTCGACGCCGGCGCTGATCTATCTCGGGCTGATGCTGTCGGGGGTGAAGGCGCAGGCCGCCCGCGGGCGCGTGCCGCAACCGGCGGAGTAGCCCCCGATGGCCGAACTCGACGGATTCCTCCCCGGGCGGCACCTGATCGACGCCTACGGCAACGGCGGCTTCCGCTTCGGCGAGATGTCGCACCGCGGCTCGATCCTGGCGCTGCCGTCCGGCATCCGCGCCTGGGGCCCGACCGCGGCGAAGGCGATCGACCGCACGGCGCTGCGGCCGGTGCAGGCGGAAGGCGACGGGATCGAGCTGCTTCTCGTCGGCACGGGCCTCGACATCGTGCCGCTGCCGCCCGATCTCAGGGCATGGCTCAAGGACAACCGCATCGGTCTCGACGTGATGCAGACGGGCGCGGCGGCGCGCACCTACAACATCCTGCTGGCGGAGAACCGCAAGGTGGCGGCGGCCCTGATCGCGGTCGCGTGAGCGCGGTCGCTGCCGAGGCCACCGGCCTCGCCTTCGCGTTCCGGCACTGCGAGGACCTCGTCCGCGCGGGCGACCCGGACCGCTACCTCGCGACGCTGTTCGCGCCAGCCGAATTCCGCCCGCACCTGTTCGCGCTCTACGCCTTCAGCCTGACGGTCGCGCGCGTGCGCGAGGCGGCCTCGAACCCGATCGCCGGCGAGATCCGCCTGCAATGGTGGCGCGACGCGCTCCAGGGCGAGGCGCGCGGCGACGTGAAGGCCAACCCGGTCGCGGCCGCGCTGCTCGACGCGATCCGCGCCCGCCGCCTCGGGCGCCAGCCCTTCGTCGACCTGATCGACGCGCGCGTGTTCGACCTCTACGACGACCCGATGCCCCGGCTGAACGATCTCGAAGGCTATTGCGGCGAGACCGCCTCGGCCCTGTTCCGGCTCGCGAGCCTGATCCTGTGCGACGGCGCCGAGCCCGGGGGTGCCGCGGCCGCGGGCCATGCCGGCGTCGCCTACGGCATCACCGGCCTGCTGCGGGCGCTGCCGTGGCACGCGCGCGCCGGACAGGTCTACCTCCCGGCCGAGATTTTTCGCGCTCACGGCGTCACCCGCGAGGACATCGTCACCGGCCGGGGCGGCCCCGGCCTGCGCGGCGCCTGCGCGGACCTGCGCGGCCACGCCCGCCGGCACCTCGCTGCCTTCGGGGCGGCGCGCAGCGCCATCGTTCCGGCCGCGCGCCCCGCCTTCCTGCCGCTGGCCCTGGTCGCGGGGTATTTGTCCGCGATGGAGCGGGCCGCCTACGACCCGCTGAACACGCCCGTCGACGCCCCGCGCTGGCGCCGGCTTTGGCGCCTGTGGCGCGGGGCGCGGGCGTTCGGGTAGGGCAGCCCCGGCCGTCGCGCCTCTCCCTCCCCCCTCTGCGGGGGAGGTTGGCCCTCGCGTCAACGAGGGTTGGGAGAGGGGAGCGCCGTATCCGGCACCATCGCTCCCCTCTCCCGACTTAGCTCGCGGGCCACCCTCTCCCGCAGAGGGGAGAGGCAGGTCAGGCATGTAACCACCCAGCGCAAACCCCACGTTGGCGCCCTGAAATTCCTCGTCTAGGCTCCGCTCCGGAGACGACGCCCACCCGATCAAGAACGACGGACACCATCCGCATGGCCGACACCTACGACGTGCTCATCATCGGCGCCGGCCCCGGCGGCTACGTCGCCGCGATCCGCGCGGCGCAGCTCGGCTTCAAGGCCGCGGTGGTGGACCGCGAGCACCTCGGCGGCATCTGCCTGAACTGGGGCTGCATCCCGACCAAGGCCCTGCTCCGCTCGGCCGAGATCTACCACTACATGCAGCACGCCGCCGACTACGGGCTGTCGGCCGAAAAGGTGGGGTTCGACACCGCGGCGGTGGTCAAGCGCTCGCGCAGCGTCTCGGCCAAGCTCAACGGCGGCGTCGGCCACCTGCTCAGGAAGAACAAGGTCGACGTGATCTGGGGCGAGGCGGCGATCGATTCCGCGGCACACGGCAACCAGGCCGGCCAAGTCACGGTCAAGGCGACGACGCGGGCGCCCGCGCCGAAGGGCGCGCTCAGTGCCGGCACGTATTCGGCCAAGCATATCATCGTCGCCACAGGCGCGCGCCCCCGCGCGATCCCCGGCATCGAACCCGACAAGCGCCTGATCTGGACCTACTACGAGGCGATGGTGCCCGAGACGATGCCCAAGAGCCTGCTGGTGATGGGCTCGGGGGCGATCGGCATCGAGTTCGCCTCGTTCTACGCCACCATGGGCGCCGCGGTGACGGTGGTGGAACTGCTGCCGCAGATCCTGCCGGTGGAGGACCCGGAGATCGCAGGGCTCGCCCGCAAGCGCTTCGAGAAGCAGGGCATCAAGATTTTGACCGGCGCCAAGGTGACGAAGGTCGAGAAGGGCGCGGATTCCGTCACCGCGACGATCGAGGGCGCCGACGGAAAATCGCAAACCATCACCGCGGACAAGCTGATCTCGGCGGTGGGCGTGGTCGGCAACATCGAGGGCATCGGGCTGGAGAAGCTCGGGGTGAAGATCGAGCGCGGCATCGTCGTCACCGACGGGCTCGGGCGCACCAACGTGCCGGGCCTCTACGCCATTGGGGATGTGGCCGGCCCGCCGATGCTCGCCCACAAGGCCGAGCACGAGGGCGTGCTCTGCATCGAGACGATCAAGGGCCTGCCGACGCATGCGATGGACAAGGCCAAGATCCCCGGCTGCACCTACTGCCAGCCGCAGATCGCCAGCGTCGGCATCACCGAGGCCAAGGCGAAGGAGCAGGGCCTCGACGTGCGCGTCGGCCGCTTCCCCTTCGCGGGCAACGGCAAGGCCGTGGCGCTCGGCGAGCCGGACGGCCTGGTGAAGACGGTGTTCGA
>NZ_CAXTHR010000253.1:0-3081 GCF_964244095.1 uncultured Methylobacterium sp.
CGCTCGGCGTCGTCGCCTGGACCGAGCGCGGGCGCCTGTTCCGCGGCGGCGTCTCGGGTTGACGACGCGCACCGCTTAACCCGGTCTTCAGCGGCGCGGGGCGAGGGTCGGGTTCGCGTCCCAGCCCACCGGAGTCCAGCCGTGATCGCCCGAGCCCAGGACGGATTGCTCCTCGCCGCGCGCCTGCTCCTGGCCGCCGCGCTCCTGCCGACGGGGATCGCCCGCGCGCTCAACGTCTCGGGCTTCGCCCTCACGCTCGCGGGCTCGGGGGTGCCGGCCCCGAACGCGGTCGCGACGTTGGCGGTGATCGTGCAGGTGTTCGGACCGCTCGCCCTGATCCTCGGCGTCCTGCCGCGGCTCACCGGCCTCGCGCTCGCGGGCTTCGCCGCGGCGACGGCGCTGGTGCTGCACGCGTTCTGGCTGTTCTCGGGCCCCGCCGCGGTCAGTGAGCGCACGCTGATGCTGGCCGATCTCGGCCTCGCCGGCGGCTTCCTGATCTATGCGCTGGCAGGACCCGGCGCCTGGAGCTGGCAGGGCTGGCGCAGGAGCTCGTCCCCGCGGCCGGCGGCGAAGGCGGCCGCCAGGTCGGGCGGCTCGAAAGCGAGCGCGAACGCCAACCGGCCGAAGCGGACCGCACGCGCAGCCTAATTCCCCTCCGGCGCCGCGCTCGGCTTCAGGGTCGCGACCATCTTGCCCGACACTTCGGCGCCGGCATCGAGCGTCAGTTGCCGGAACGCGAAGACCGAGGCCGCCGAGATCAGCGCCACCGCGAGGAAGGCCGGCCCGAAATCGGCCGCCTCGATCGCGCCGCGCCCGTGCCATTCGGCGGCGCCCTCCAGCGCCAGGGCACCGAGGGTGACGCCGAGACTGAGCGAGATCTGCTGCGCGACGCTGGCGAGGCTGGTGCCCGCGCTCATCTCGCGAGTCTCGAGGTCGGCGTAGGCGATCGCGTTGACGCAGGTGAACTGCACCGAGCGCAGGCAGCCGCCGAGGAACAGGACGGCGATCATCAGCCCGTGCGGCGTGTCGGCCGTGTAGAGGCCGTTGACCGCCAGGAAGAGCGCCGCGAGCACGGCGTTTGCGACCATCACCGGCCGGAAGCCGTAGCGGCGCAAAATCCTCGGGCCGATCGTCTTCACGAACATCGCGCCGGCGGCCGCCGCGAAGGTGATCAGCCCCGATCGCAGCGGATCGAGGCCGAAGCCGACCTGGAGCATCAGCGGCAGCAGGAACGGGATCGCCCCGGTGCCGATACGGAAGAGGCTGCCGCCGATCACCGCGATGCGGAAGGTCGGATGCCGCATCAGGTCGAGGCGCAGGACCGGATGCGCGACGCCGCGCGCGTGCCGGACGTAGAGCGCGAGCAGCAGCGCACCGGTGCCGAGGCAGGTCCAGGACAGCCAGGCCGGCAGCAGGTGGCGCCCGGTGGAGGCGAGCCCGAGCATCAGGCTCGCGAGGCCGGGGCCCAGCATCGCGAAGCCGACGAGATCGAGCGGCGGGCGCTCCGGCTCGCGGACATCCTCGAAGAACAGGCTCGCGAGCACGATGCCGGCGATGCCGATCGGGATGTTGATGAGGAAGATCCAGCGCCAGTCGAACCACGTCGTGATCAGGCCGCCGAGCGGCGGGCCGAGGATCGGGCCGATCAGCGCCGGGATCGTCAGGTAGGCCAGCGCCGTGACGAGCTCCGATTTCGGCACGCTGCGCAGGATCACCAGCCGGCCGACCGGCACCATCATCGCCCCGCCGAGCCCCTGCAGGAACCGCGCGGCGACGAACCCGGCGAGCCCGTTCGAGACGGCGCAGGCGATCGAGCCCGCCATGAACACCCCGAGGGCCGCGCGGAACACCGTGCGGGCGCCGTAGCGGTCGGCCATCCAGCCGCTGATCGGGATGAAGATCGCCAGGCTCACGAGGTAGGCGGTGAGCGCGAGCTTCAGCGCGATCGGGTCCTCGCCGAGACTGTCGGCGATCGTCGGCAGCGCCGTGGCGATCACCGTGGAGTCGGTGTTCTCCATGAACAGGGCGGTGGCGACGACGAGGGGAACGATCCGGGAGCGGTGCATCGGGCAGGAGAAGCGGTTTGACCGCCCGGCGGTTGCACCGGCCGCGCCGCCGATGGCCATGCGCGGCGCGCAACGGGCCCGCGCGGTGTTTTCCCATGCAGCGCCGGCGTGTCGCCTTTGCGGGCACCGTCGCGCATGATACTGGCCCGTGCCAACCCGTTCCATGCCGTGCCCGTGTCGTTCCGGTCCGGCAGCCCCTCAGGACCGTTGGCTCATGGCCCGTATCAGCACCGCCTCGATCATCGAGGGCCTCACCTTCGACGACGTCCTCCTGCGGCCGGCCGCCTCCTCGGTGATGCCGACCGAGGTGAGCATCGCGACGCGGCTGACCCGGACCATCACCCTCAACCTGCCGATCCTGGCGTCTGCCATGGACACGGTCACCGAGGCGCCGATGGCCATCGCCATGGCCTCGAACGGGGGCCTGGGCGTGATCCACCGCAATCTCGAGCCGGCGAGCCAAGCCGAGCAGGTGCGGCTCGTCAAGAAGTACGAGTCGGGCATGGTGCTCAACCCGATCACCATCCACCCCGACGAGACGCTGGCCGACGCCTTCGAGGTGATGAAGACGAACCGCATCTCCGGCATCCCGGTGGTGGAGCGCGGCCCCAACGGCTCGCGGGGCAAGCTCGTCGGCATCCTGACCAACCGCGACGTGCGCTTCGCGACGCACCCGGCGCAGGCCGTCTCCGAACTGATGACCCGCGACCGGCTCATCACCGTGCGCGAGGGCGTGACGCAGGACGAGGCCAAGCACCTGCTGCACCAGTTCCGCATCGAGAAGCTGCTCGTGGTCGACGACCACTACCGCTGCATCGGGCTCATCACCGTCAAGGACATCGAGAAGCGGGTCACCTACCCGAACGCGGTCAAGGACGAGCAGGGTCGGCTGCGGGTGGCGGCGGCCACCACCACCGGCGATGCCGGCTTCGAGCGGGCCGAGCGCCTGATCGACGCCGGCTGCGACGTGATCGTCGTCGACACCGCCCACGGCCACTCGATCAAGGTGCTCGAC
>NZ_CAXTHR010000254.1:0-3079 GCF_964244095.1 uncultured Methylobacterium sp.
GCGCGCCGAACACCGAGCGCCCGCGCGGGAACGAGATCTCCAGGTTCTCGAACACGGTGAGGTCGTCGTAGATCGACGGCGTCTGGAACTTGCGTCCGACGCCGGCCTGAACGATCGCGCTCTCGGTGAGCTTGGTCAGCTCCTGGCCCTTGTACTTGATCGAGCCGGTGCTGGCGCGCGTGCGCCCGCAGATCAGGTCGAGCACCGTGGTCTTGCCGGCCCCGTTCGGGCCGATGATCACCCGGATCTCGTTCGGGTCGACGTAGAACGACACGTCGTTGACCGCCTTGAAGCCGTCGAAGGAGACGGTGAGCGCCTCGACCGCGAGGAGGTGGTCGGGCGGCGCCGAGCTTGCGCCGATGACCGAGGAGGGAAGGATCGCGGCGTTCATGGTGCTCTCACTCGGCCGGGGCGCCGTGGGGGACGATCACCGGGGGCGGCGCACGCAGCGCCTTCACGCGGCGGGTGAGGCGCGGCTCGATGTGCTCGCGCCAGATGCCGGCAAGCCCGTTCGGGAAGGCGAGCACCACGGCGATGAACAACGCGCCGAGGCCGAACAGCCACAGGTCGGGGAAGGACTCCGAGAAGCTGGTCTTGGCCCAGTTGACGAGCAAAGTGCCCCAGACCGCGCCGAACAGCGACATCCGTCCGCCGACGGCTGCGTAGATCACCATCTCGATCGAGGGCACGATGCCGACGAAGGAGGGCGACATGAACCCGACCTGGAGGGTGAACATCGCCCCGCCGATCGCGGCGAACGCGGCCGCCAGGCAGAAGGCGAACACCTTGAAGCCGGCCACCGAGTAGCCGGAGAACCGCACCCGGTCCTCCTTGTCGCGCATGGCGACCAGGATGCGCCCGAGCTTGGACTTCTTCACGAACTGCGCGATCAGGATGCAGACGATCAGGAGCCCGCCGTTGACGAAGTACAGGATGTTGTGGGCCGAATCCGTGCGGATGTCCCAGCCGTGCAGGCTGCGCAGGTCCGTGATGCCGTTGATGCCGCCGGTGTAGCCCTGCTGCCCGACGATCAGGATCGTCAGGATCGCGGCGATCGCCTGGGTGATGATCGCGAAGTAGGTGCCGCCGACCCGGCGCTTGAACATCGCCGCCGAGATGACGAAGGCGAACAGCACCGGTACGCCGATCACCAGGATCAGCGTCAACGGCAGGCTCTGAAAAGGTTTCCAGAACCACGGCAGCGCCGTGATCTGGTTCCAGTCCATGAAGTCGGGGATGCCGGGCGTCGACTGGATTTTTGTATTTTCGACGCTGCTGGCTTCCAATTTCAAGTACATGGCCATGCAATAGCCGCCCAGGCCGAAGAAGCAGCCCTGGCCGAGCGACAGGATGCCGGCGTAGCCCCAGCAGATCACGAGGCCGAGCGCCACGAAGGCGTAGGTGAGGTACTTGCCCACCAAGTTCAGGCGGAAGGCGTCGAGCAGGCCCGGCAGCACGATCAGGATCACGGCGGCGAGCAGCGCGAGGCTCAGCCACTCGATCGGCTTCATGAACGGGTTGTCGTTGACAGTGACCGCCTTGGTCAGGGTCTGGATCGGGCTCTTCATCGTGAACTCCTCAGCGCCGGACCTTGAGGGTGAACAGGCCCTGCGGCCGCAGCATCAGGATGCCGACCACCGCGAGCAGGGTGAGCACCTTGGCCATCGAGCCGGAGAGGAAGAATTCCAGCGTCGACTGGGTCTGCGAGATCGAGAAGGCCGAGGCGATGGTGCCGAGCAGGCTCGCCGCGCCGCCGAACACCACGATCAGGAAGGTGTCGACGATGTAGAGCTGGCCCGAGGTCGGCCCCGTGGAGCCGATCATCGTGAAGGCCGAGCCCGCGACGCCGGCGATGCCGCAGCCGAGGCCGAAGGTGTAGCGGTCGACCTTCTCGGTATCGATGCCGACGGCGCCGGCCATCGGGCGGTTGGCCACCACCGCGCGGACGTGCTGGCCGAAGCGCGAGCGGTAGACCAGGGCCGCGACGCCGAGCGTGATCAGCGTGGTGACCGCCATCACGAACAGGCCGTTGATCGGCACCTCGATCGAGTCGGTGACCTGCACCGAGCCGATCAGCCAGGCCGGCAGCTCGACGCCGACCTCGCGCGCGCCGAAGATCGAGCGGTAGGCCTGCTGCAGGATCAGCGACAGGCCCCAGGTGGCGAGCAGCGTGTCGAGCGGGCGCTTGTAGAGGTGACGGATCAGCGCCCACTCGACCAGCATCCCCATCGCGCCCGACGCCAGGAAGGCGAGGATCATCGCGAGGAAGAAGTAGGCCGGGAACAGGGCCGGCAGGTGCGCCTGGAAGAACGACGAGCACAGGTAGGTCATGTACGCGCCGAGGATCATGAACTCCCCGTGCGCCATGTTGATCACGCCCATCTGCCCGAAGATGATCGCGAGGCCGAGCGCCATTAGCACATAGACCGAGAACAGGATCAGGCCGGCGAAGCCCTGCATCGCGAAGATCGAGCCGAGGTCGCCGAGGGAGTACTCACCGAACATCCGCGCGCTCCGATCCATCGGGATATCCGGAGGACCGTGGCCCCCCGGTTCGTGCAGCGAGGGGCAGCCCCTTGCCGTCGCATCCCGCCAAATCGCCTCGCTGACCGAGGTCGAAGGACGGGAGCGGCGGTGTTCGGGGCATCCTGCGGAAGACTGGCTTGCAAGTCGCGCGCCGAATGCTCTCGACGCGCGACGACGGCTCGGCGGAGGCTACTGGTAGCCCTTCGGGAACGGGTCGGGCTTGATCAGCTCGGGGCTGGTGTAGACGATCTCGAACTGGCCGTCGGGCTTGGCCTTGCCGACCCGGGTCTTCGACCAGAGGTGATGGTTCGGGTCGATCTTCACGTAGCCTTCGGGCGCGCCCTTGAACTCGAGGTCGGGCGAGGCGGCGACCACCTTGTCGACGTCGAACGAGCCGGCCTTCTCGCAGGCCATCTTCCACAGGTACGGCCCGAGATAGGCGGCCTGCGTCACGTCGCCGATGACGGTCTTGTCGCCCCACATCTTCTTGAAGTCCGCGACGAACTTCTTGTTGTTGTCGTTCTCGATCGACTGGAAGTACTTCATGCAGGCG
>NZ_CAXTHR010000255.1:0-3054 GCF_964244095.1 uncultured Methylobacterium sp.
GCGGCCTGTCGCTCGGCTTCACCGACCGGGTGCGCGACGTGGTGCTGAAATCCGTCGAGGTCGCCGACGCCTACCAGGAGAACCAGTGCCAGTCGCTGGCGCGCGAGATCCGCATCCTCAACGACGACCTGACGCGGGCGCGGCCGAACTTCGACGTCAACCGCGACTGGTTCGAGGGCTTCCTCACCGTCCGGGCGACCAATCTCGGCCTGCCGGTCGCCCAGATCATGCGCGGTCCCAACGAGGTCGTGGCCCGCGCCAAGATCGACGTGCTCAAGGTCACGCGGCTACCCTCGGCGGCGGCCTTCGCGGAGGCGGCGACGTCCAACGATCCGGTCTGCCTGCTGCCGACCGAAGGCCGGGTCTTCGCGGCGCTGTTCCGGATGCCGGCCTACGACGACGCCGTGCTGCTGGTGCAGCGCGAGGTCAGCCAGCTCGCCATCGACTTCCCCGGCGTCTCGCGCGCGGCGGCGGCCGAGTACCTCACCTACGATTCCCTGCGCACCTCGATCCAGGTCACCTTCGCCTCGGTCTTCGTGCTGATCGCGCTGATCGCGCTGCTCTCGGCGGTGTGGTTCGGGATGAACTTCGCCAACCGCTTCGTCGCTCCGATCCGCCGGCTGATCAACGCCGCCGACCAAGTCGCGTCCGGCAACTTCTACGCCCAGGTCCCGGCCCGGAAGACCAGCGGCGACCTCGCCCATCTCGGCGAGAGCTTCAACAAGATGACGCAGGAGCTGCGCCGCCAGCATGCCGGGCTTACGGCGGCCAGCGACCTGATCGACCGCCGCCGCCGCTTCACGGAAGCCGTGCTCTCGGGCGTCTCGCCCGGCGTCGTCGGCGTCGATGCCGGCGGCGTCGTCACGATCGCCAACCCGGCGGCCGAGCGGATGCTGGACCTGGCCAGCGACGCGCTGGTCGGCCGGCGTCTGGCCGACGCCGTGCCGGAACTCGCGCCGCTGCTGCCGGGCGGGGAGGGGCGCCAGCGGGCGCTCCAGCAGCAGATCCAGCTCACCCGGGCGGGGCGCGAGCGCACGATCGCGGTGCGGGTGACGAGCGAGCAGGCGCAAGGCGGGGCGCGGGGCTTCGTGGTGACCGCCGACGACATCACCGACCTCGTCTCGGCCCAGCGCACCTCGGCCTGGGCGGACGTGGCCCGCCGCATCGCCCACGAGATCAAGAACCCCCTCACCCCGATCCAGCTCTCGGCCGAGCGCATCCGGCGCAAATACGGCAAGGTCATCACCGCCGATCGTGAGGTGTTCGACCAGTGCACCGCGACGATCATCCGCCAGGTCGACGAGATCAAGCGCATGGTCGACGAGTTCTCGTCGTTCGCGCGGATGCCCAAGCCGGCGATCGCCGAGAACGACCTCACCGAGATCGCCAAGCAGAACCTGTTCATGATGCGGGTGGCCCATCCCGACATCGATTTTTCCTTCACCGCGCACGGCACCGGCGGCACCGGCACGGCGGCGGCCGAGAAGATCACCGCGGCCTTCGACATCCGGCTCCTGTCGCAGGTGATCACCAACATCCTCAAGAACGCCGTCGAGGCGGTGGCCGAGGTGCCCGAAGCCGAGCTCGGCAAGGGGAAGATCGCCCTGAGTCTCACGGTGGACGAGACCTTCGCGACGATCGCGGTGACCGACAACGGCAAGGGATTTCCCGCCGAGGGGCGCCAGCGCCTGCTCGAGCCCTACATGACGACCCGTGAGGGCGGCACCGGCCTCGGGCTCGCCATCGTCAGCAAGGTGCTGGAAGAGCATGGCGGCGGCATCGAGCTGAACGACAACCCCGCCGGCCGGGGCGGGCAGGTGCGCATGCGGGTGCCGCGCGCGCTGCCCGCTGCGGACCACGCGGCGGCAGGCGCAATCCCGGCCGGCCCCGACGCCAACCTTCATGAGAAGGGCGCCGCACCGACGGCCCCCCGAAAGATCGCGGAGATGCAGCCATGAGCGCCGATATCCTGGTCGTCGACGACGAGGCCGACATCCGCGACCTCGTCGCCGGCATCCTCGACGACGAGGGCCACCGCGCGCGCATCGCGGGCGGCTCCGACGAGGCTCTGGCCGCGATCGAGGCGCGGCGCCCCCACCTCGTCTTCCTCGACATCTGGCTCCAGGGCTCGCGCCTCGACGGGCTCCAGGTGCTGGACCTGATCAAGGCGGGCCATCCCGACCTGCCGGTGGTGATGATCTCGGGCCACGGCAACATCGAGACCGCGGTCTCGGCGATCAAGGCGGGCGCCTACGACTTCATCGAGAAGCCGTTCAAGGCCGACCGGCTGATCCTCGTGGCCGAGCGCGCGCTGGAGGCGTCGCGCCTCAAGCGCGAGGTGCGCGATCTCAGGGCGCGCTCGGGCCACGCCAACCGCATCGTCGGCGCCTCGGTGGCGGTCAATCAGCTCCGCCAGACGCTGGACCGCGTCGCGCCGACCAACGCCCGGGTGATGATCACCGGCGCGCTCGGCTCCGGCAAGGAACTCGCCGCGCGTGGCCTGCACAAGGCCTCGGCCCGCGCCAGCGGCCCGTTCGTGCTGCTGAACGCTGCCGCGATCCTGCCCGAGACGATGGAATCGGAGCTGTTCGGGGTCGAGGGCGAGCAGGGCCGGCGGGTCGGCGCCCTGGAGGAGGCTCACGGCGGCACCCTCTACCTCGACGAGGTCGCCGACATGCCGCGGGAGACGCAAGGGCGCATCCTGCGCGTCCTCGTCGATCAGAACTTCCAGCGCGTCGGGGGCACCACCCGCGTTCACGTCGACGTCCGCATCATCTCGTCCTCGTCGCGCGACCTCGCCGAGGAGATCGCCGCCGGGCGTTTTCGCGAAGACCTGTTCCACCGGCTCGCGGTGGTGCCGATCCGCGTACCCTCGCTCTCCGAGCGCCGCGAGGACGTGCCGGAATTGATCTCCTTCTTCATGGACAACATCTCGGCCCAGACCGGCCTGCCGCGGCGCGTCATCGGCCAGGACGCGATGGCGGTGCTGCAATCGCACGACTGGCCGGGCAACGTGCGCCAGCTCAAGAACAACGTCGAGCGGCTGATGATCCT
>NZ_CAXTHR010000256.1:0-3043 GCF_964244095.1 uncultured Methylobacterium sp.
CCATGAGCATCCTCATCGACGAGACCACCCCGATCCTCGTCCAGGGCATCACCGGCGACAAGGGCACCTTCCACGCGCGCGAGATGAAGGAATACGGCGCCAACGTCGTCGGCGGCGTCACGCCGGGCAAGGGCGGCAGGACCCATCTCGGGATGCCGGTGTTCAACACCGTCAAGGAGGCGGTGGCCGCCACCGGCGCCACCACCTCGATCACCTTCGTCGCGCCCCCGTTCGCGGCGGACGCGATCATGGAGGCGGCCGATGCCGGCCTGAGGCTGGTCTGCTCGATCACCGACGGCATCCCGGCCCAGGACATGATGCGGGTGAAGCGCTACCTGCTGCGCTACCCGCGTGAGCGCCGCACCATGGTGGTCGGCCCGAACTGCGCCGGCATCATCTCGCCGGGCAAGTCGATGCTCGGGATCATGCCGCCGCACATCTACCTCAAGGGCAGCGTCGGCGTGATCTCGCGCTCGGGCACGCTCGGCTACGAGGCCGCCGCGCAGATGAAGGCGCACGGCATCGGCATCTCGACCTCGGTCGGCATCGGCGGCGACCCGATCAACGGCTCGTCCTTCCTCGATCACCTCGCCCTGTTCGAGCAGGACCCGGAGACCGACGCGGTGCTGATGATCGGCGAGATCGGCGGCCCGCAGGAGGCCGAGGCCTCGGCCTGGATCAAGGAGAACATGAGAAAGCCGGTGATCGGCTTCGTGGCCGGCCTGACCGCACCGAAGGGCCGCCGCATGGGGCATGCCGGCGCGATCATCTCGGCCACCGGCGACAGCGCCGCCGAGAAGGCCGAGATCATGCGCTCCTACGGGCTGACGGTCGCGCCCGATCCGGGCTCGTTCGGCGACACGGTGGCCGACGTGATGCGCCGCCGGGCGGCGTGAGGCGCTCAACCGTCCCCCTCTGCGAAGGGAGGATGCCCTGCGGATGCAGGGCGGGAGACGGGCCGGCTCGGGTCCATCCGGAAGCGGCGCTCCCCTCTCCCGACCCTCGCTCACGCGAGGGCCGCCCTCCCCCGCAACGGGGGGAGGGAAGGTTGCGGCGCTGCCTCCCGCCCGCTGGAACACCGCCCCAGGTGGCATGACGCGATGACCAAGACCCTCCACGCCTCCCCGGGCCTCGCGGACGAGAACGCCTTCGCCCCGCCGGTGATCACCGGCACCTCGTCGCGGGAGGCGCTCGACATCCTGTTCCACGCGCTGCTCGACGTGGCGCGCCGGCACGAGCCCGAACTGGAGGCGGTGCTGCACGGCACCGCCGACATCTCGGCCTTCTCGCCCGAGATGCTGGCGCGCGCGCTGCAGGTGCAGGGGATCTGGTTCCAGCTCCTGTCGATCGCCGAGCAGAACGTCGCCATGCGCCGGCGCCGGCACGTCGAGCGCACGGAAGGGCGGGCGGCGCTCGGCGGCTCCTTCGCCAAAGTGCTGGCGGATGCGGCGGCCGGCGGCATCGCGGCCGCGGAGATCCGCGCCCTGCTCAAGGATCTGCGCATCCGGCCGACGATCACCGCCCACCCGACCGAGGGCAAGCGGGTGACCGTGCTGGAGAAGTTCCGGCGCATCTACCTCGTGCTGCGTGAACTCGAATTGCCGCGCTGGACCACGCGCGAGCGCAACGGCCTGATGAACGAGCTCCGCGACCAGATCGAGCTGGTGTGGATGACCGGCGAGCTCCACCTGGAGAAGGCCACCGTCGAGCGCGAGGTCGCCTGGGGCCTGCACTTCTTCGACGAGACGCTGTTCGAGATGCTGCCGGAGGTGGTCTACTCGCTCGAGGAGAGCCTGGCCGAGCATTACCCGGACGAAGCTTTCGAGGTGCCGGCGTTCTTCCAGTTCGGCTCCTGGATCGGCGGCGACCGCGACGGCAACCCCTACGTCACCGCGCGCGTGACCCGCGAGACCCTGACGCGCAACGCGCTCGCCTCGCTCGGCCGCTATCGCGACGGCGTCATGCATCTCGGCCGGGTGCTGTCGCTGACCGAACGCGCCATGCCGGTGCCCGAGCGTTTCCGCGCCGAACTCGCCCGTGCGCTCAGCGAGAGCGGCGACGCCGAGGCGATCGCCGGCCGCAACCCCGGCGAGGCCTACCGGCAGTTCCTCACCTGCATCCTGCGCAAGCTCGAAGCGACGATCCGGCGCAGCGAGGGCGCCCGCTCCGCCGGGCCGGATTACCCGAGCGCCGACGGGCTGATCGACGACCTGCGCGCCCTGGAACGCGGGCTCTCGGACGCCAAGTGCACGTCGCTGGCCACCGACCTCGTGCGCCCGGTCCGCCGCATGGTGGAGATCTTCCGGTTCTCGACCGTCCGCCTGGACCTGCGCGAGAACACCACCCGCACGACGGCGACGCTCCAGGCCCTCTGGGCGCGGCGGAACGGCGACGGGGCGCCGCCGGACGTCGCGTCGCCCGCTTGGAAGGCGTGGCTCGTCGCCGAGCTCGCCCGGCCGCGGACCCGCGAGACCGCGTTCGACGGCCTGCCCGAGGAGGCCCGCGAGACGCTGGCGACCTTCGCGCTGGTGGCTGAGATGCGCGAGCAGCTCGACCGCGAGGCCTTCGGCGCCTTCGTGCTGTCGATGACGCGCTCGGTGCCCGACGTCCTCGGCGCCTACCTGCTCGCCAAGGAGGCCGGCCTCTATCTCGACGCCGCCGGCACCGAGATCTGCCCGCTGCCGATCGTGCCCTTGTTCGAGACCATCGACGACCTGCGCGCCGCGCCCGCGATCATGAAGGAGCTTCTCGCCATCCCGGTGGTGCGCCGCTCGACCCGCTGGCAGGGCGGGGTGCAGGAGGTGATGATCGGCTACTCGGATTCGAACAAGGACGGCGGCTTCGTCGCCTCGAACTGGGAGCTGTACAAGGCGCAGGCGAAGCTCACCGCGCTCGGGCGCGAGGCCGGCGTGCCGATCGCGTTCTTCCACGGCCGCGGCGGCTCGGTGAGCCGCGGCGGGGTGCCGACGCACCGCGGCATCGCCGCCCAGCCGCCGGGATCGATCCAGGGCCGCTTCCGCACCACCGAGCAGGGCGAGGTGGT
>NZ_CAXTHR010000257.1:0-3013 GCF_964244095.1 uncultured Methylobacterium sp.
GCTTGATCGCGAAGAAGGTGCGGTCGGGGTTGGTGACCGCCTGGCGCTTGGCCGGTTGGCCGACGAGGCGCTCGCCGTCGTCGGTGAAGGCGACGATGGACGGCGTGGTGCGCGCGCCTTCCGCGTTCTCGATGACCTTGGGCTGGGCGCCCTCCATCACGGCGACGCAGGAATTGGTGGTGCCGAGGTCGATGCCGATAACTTTACCCATGGTGGGATCCCTTATGTTGGTTGCGATCAAGCAGACCGCCGAGCCCCGAAGCAGCTCGGCCCATGGCGGTGTGGCGAATGAAGCTGTGGAGACGGAACCGGGGCCGGGACAAGGGCCGCGGACGGCTCGAATCCCGCGCTTAATCCCGCGTCCCGCCGGATATAAGAAGGTCGATGCGGGCTCGCAAGGCGAAGCACGGCACGCGGCGTTCGATCCCGGCAACCCCTTGGCGAGCCATGCCGATCGGCGCGGGGACCGGCGATCGGCCGGTTTTTCGGTCCCGCATTTTGTTGCATCCCTGCCACGCCTGCGCCAGCCATGACGTGTTAACGCTTCGGGAGGGCCTCGACGGAGGCCCGCGCTCGCGCGGGGAGGCGAGGCCGCACGCCCGCCGCGACGGACCCCGTCCTGGCCCACGTCTCCCGGCCCGAAAGACCCGATGCGTCCGACCCGCAGCCTCGTGATCCCGGCTCTCGCGCTCGCAGCCTTCCTGCCCGGCGCGGCCTCGGCCCAGAACTTCTTCGAGGAGCTGTTCGGCATCGGCCGGGCGGCCAAGCCTCCGGTCCCGCCGCGCGGCGTGCCGGGCGCCCCGCCCGCCGGCGCCCCCCTGCCCGGAACGCCGCTCCCGGGCGATCCGGCGGCGCCGGCGGCCGAGGCGCCGCGGCCGGCCGCCCCCCCGAGGCCGGTGGTGCTGAAGGCGCCCTCCGAGGACGGCGTCCTCGGCCAGGACCTGATGCTCAACGGGCTCACCGGCAAGCTCAAGCTGGAGCGCGCCGGCACCGCGATGACCGCGCGGATCGCGCTGCCCGGCACCAGGGTCTCGCAGCCGGCCGAGTCCTGCACGGTGCCGCTCGCCGGCGGCGGCCCGGTCGCGCTGACCACGGAGGGCAGGCCCGAGGGCGTGCCGCGCTACGAGGCCGCCGCCGCCGAGTGCCCCCTGCGCTTCGACGTGACGGAGGGCGGCGTGCTGGTCTCCACCCTCGGCCCGACGCCGTTGTGCACCTTCTCGGCGGCCGATTGCGCGACCGCGCCGGCCGGCCTCTGGGGCGCGGCCGCCGCCGGCCTGATCCCGCGCGCCTCCGAGTTCGACACCGCCCGCGGGATCGCCGACAAGGCGGTGCGCGAGAACTACAAGGTGATGACCCAGCGGGCGCGGCGTGAGGACGTGCGCCCGATCGTGACCGAGCAGGCGGCGTTCTCCTCCGACCGCGAGCAGCTCTGCCGCACCTACGCCCGCGAGGGCGCGCACGGCTTCTGCCACCTGCGCGTCACCGAGACCCGCGCGCTGTCGCTCGCCACGCGGCTCGGCGCCAACACCGCCGCGCCGACCGCGGCTTCGGCCCCCCGCCGGGCGCGGCCGAAGCCGGCGGTGGAGGGCATGAACCCGGAGGCGACGGGCGCGGGCGGGCCGCAGGCTGAATAGATCCTCGCTGCAGGCGAAACAGGTCCGCGCCACGCGCGGAACGGACCTCACGGCAGGCGGGCGAGGCAGATCTCACGCCCGACCCGTGCTCACCGAGAGCATGGCCGGGTCGATGCCGTTGCCGCGCAGCGTCCGCTCGTACTTCCCGGCGAGATCGGCGTGGAAGATCAGCGCCGGGTCGGCCGGGCAGTTGAGCCAGCCGTTGGCCATGATCTCGCTCTCGAGCTGTCCCGCCTGCCACCCGGCATAGCCCAAAGCCAGCACCGCGCTCGCCGGCCCGTCGCCGGCCGCGATCGCGCGCAGGATCTCGACGGTGGCGGTCAGGCAGATGCCGTCGTCGATGATGAGCGTCGACTGGTCGATGTGGAAGTCGTCGGTGTGGAGCACGAAGCCGCGCTTGCCCTCGACGGGACCGCCCATCAGCACCGGCATGTGCCCGACGCGCTCGCGCAGGCGGATCGCGTCGGCCTCGGGCGCCACGTCGAGCTGGACCAGGAGGTCGGGCATCGACAGGTCGGTGACCGGCTTGTTGACGATGATGCCCATCGCCCCGTCCGCCGAGTGCGCGCAGACGTAGATCACGGAGCGGGCGAAGCGCGCGTCGGCCATCCCCGGCATCGCCACGAGGAACTGGCCGTCGAGATAGGCGGGACCGCTCGGCACGGGGTTCGGCGGTGGCGTGGGCATCCGCGCATGCTACGCCCCGGCCTCCCGTTGTCCAGCGGGACAAAACGCCTTCGTGTCCCCCCTCGCTCGACAGCCCCGGCGGCTCACGCTAGGTCACCTGTCATCCCGCGGTCGCGCACCGCGAATCGAGGAGCGTTCATCCATGACGATTCAGGTCGGCGACCACCTGCCCCAGGCGACCTTCCGTGTGAACGGACCCGACGGCCCGATCGCCAAGACCACGGACGACGTGTTCAAGGGCCGCCGCATGGTGCTGATCGGCGTGCCCGGCGCCTTCACCCCGAGTTGCCACCGCAACCACCTGCCGGGCTTCGTCACGCACAAGGACGCGATCCTGGCCCGCGGCGTCGACGCCATCGCCGTGACCTCGGTCAACGACGTGTTCGTCCTCGACGCGTGGTCGAAGGCGAGCGGTGCGGAGGGCCTGGAATTTCTCGCCGACGGCAACGCCGACTTCGCGCGGGCGCTGGGCCTGGAGATGGACGGCTCGGGCTTCGGCCTCGGCACGCGCTCGAAGCGTTATTCGATGCTCGTCGAGGACGGCGTGGTGCGGGTGCTCAACGTCGAGGAACTGCCCACGAAGGCGGAAGCGTCCGGCGCCGAGGCCTTGCTGAAGGTGATCTGATGTCTCGGCCGTTCAGCGCCGCGCCTTGAACGGCGCCATCGCGGCGACCGCGAGCGCGTCGACGCGG
>NZ_CAXTHR010000258.1:0-2982 GCF_964244095.1 uncultured Methylobacterium sp.
TGCGGCGCGGGTCGCCGCCATAGGCCGCGATGTTGTCGCGCACCCAGGCGACGGCGGCCGCACCGTCCTCCAGGAAAGCGGGGAAGGGCGCCTCGGGATAGAGCCGGTAATCCGGCAGCACGGTGACGAAGCCCTGCGCGGCGAACGCCTGGCCGACGAAGGCATAGTCCTCCTTCGAGCCGTCCTGCCAGGAGCCGCCGTAGAAGAACACGAGGACCGGCGCGTTCTCGGGCGCCGCCACCGGCGCATAGACGTCGAGCCTGCGCCGCGGCCCTTCGCCGAACGGCGCGTCGCGGAGAACCTGCCGGCCCCCGGCATCCCGCGGCCCGATCGCGTCGAACAGCGCAAGCGGCGAGCAGGCGGCGATGCCGAGCCCGGCGAGCAGGAGGCCGGCGAGGCTGGCGAGGGCCGTGAAGACGCGTATCATTCGGTTCCTAGCTGACGCCGGGGCCGCGCCCAACCCCGCGGGGTCCGGTCACGGCGCCGGCTCCTCGTCCTGCCGCGCATCCCGGCGTCCGCTTTGCCGGGATGCGCGTCAGGACGGCAGATGGCATGCGCCTCGGGGCGGATTCATGACCGGAACGGAGCGAAGTTCCGGTGCTGCGCCGGCGGTCAGGTCCGCAGCACGAGGCAGGCGCCGCCCGCGATGCGAATGCGTCCGCACAGAGCGTCCGCCGCCTGCCGGCTCTCGGCCGGGATGCGGATGCGGTAGAACGCGCGGGTGCCGCGGTTGCGCAGCCGCGTGCCGACGATCATCGGGCGGACCTCGCCGATCACCCGGGCGTAGGTGGCGCGCGCGCGCGAAAAGCTTCGGAGCGCCAGCGATTTCGAGAAGTTCCCGGCGAGCTGGATGCCCCAGGGCGCGGCCGGGCCCTCGTTGGGATTCAGGGCGAAGCGGTCGCCGCGCGCTGGGACGCGCAGGGACGCCGTCACCTGGAGGCAGGATTGCGGCGCCTCCGGGCGCGGCTCGGCCGCGGCCTGCGCGGGCTTCGCCTCCTGCGGCCTGCCGTCGCCGTCCTCAGGTGGACCCGTCCCGATCGTCGGCGAGGGACCGCGCCAGTCCTCGGCCGGGGCGCCGGTGATGGCCAGGACGTAGGCGCGGGTCTCCACGGGCAGGCCGCCGGTGCCGGCGAGCCAGTTGCCCACCCGTCCCGCGCCGCCGTTATAGGCCGCCGCCGCGAGCCCGAGGTTGCCGAACTGCCCTCTCAGGTCGGAGAGCAGGTGCGCGGCGTGCGGGATCGCCTGTTCCGGGTCGAACGGATCGCTGAGACCGCGCTCGCGCGCGGTGCCGGGCATGAACTGCGCCACCCCCTGCGCGCCGACCGGGCTCACGACGCCGACGCGGAACGCGCTCTCGCGCCAGATCAGCCGGGTCAGGAACGGGACCGGCAGCCCGCGCGCCCGGGCCGACCCCTCGATCAGCCGGCAGAGCGCCTGCTCGACGGTCTCGCCCGCCCCGTCCGAGGGTGCGGCGTGCGCCGAACTGACGAGCACGACGAAGGCGGCCATGGCGAGGAGGTTCCGGCACGGGGCTGCGAGGCGCCGCCGACGCCGGGCCCCGTCATCCACCGGACGAAGCGCGGGTTCCCGAGGGCGAGGGGAACAGGGATGGGAATGCTCCGGTATGACGCAACGATCCTCATCTCGACCTCCTCCCCGTCCGGGAAGGAGCATGGACACGCCTCGCGTGGTCGCCCGCGAACGCGCCGGCCGTCGCCTCCACGAAACGCTCCCGATGGTCCGCGACGGTTCACTGTGGGGCCGCGGCCGCGCTATAAAGGTCGGCCAACGCCACCGATCGAACGCGATTGATGCCCGAGCCGCTGCTCTCCGTCGAGGATCTCTCGGTCGCCTTCCGCTCGCGCGGGGGCGAGAGCCTGGCCGTCGACCGGGTGGGCTTCACGATCTCGGCCGGCGAGACGCTGGCGCTCGTCGGCGAATCCGGCTCGGGCAAGTCGGTCACCGCGCTCTCGATCCTGCGCCTGCTCGACGGGGCGGCCCACCACCCGGGCGGGCGCATCGTGTTTAAGGGGCGCGACCTGCTGGCGCTGCCCGAGACGGCGATGCGCTCGGTGCGCGGCGCCGACATCACGATGGTGTTCCAGGAGCCGATGACCTCGCTCAACCCGCTTCACACGATCGAGCGGCAGATCGGCGAGGTGCTGGGGTTGCATCGCGGCCTGTCGGGCAGGCGGGCGCGGGCACGCATCCTCGAACTGCTCGAACTTGTGGGCCTGCGCGACGCCGCGCGCCGCATCGGCGCCTATCCGCACGAGTTGTCCGGAGGCCAGCGCCAGCGGGTGATGATCGCGATGGCGCTCGCCTGCGAGCCCGACCTGCTGGTGGCCGACGAGCCGACGACGGCGCTCGACGTGACGGTGCAGGCGCAGATCCTGTCGCTGCTGGCCGACCTCCAGAGACGGCTCGGCATGGCGATGCTGTTCATCACCCACGATCTCGGCATCGTCGAACGCATCGCCTCGCGGGTCTGCGTGATGCTCGAAGGCCGGATCGTCGAGGCCGGGCCGGTCGCCGAGGTGTTCGCGAACCCGCAGCACGCCTACACCCGCCGCCTGATCGCATCCGAGCCCAGGGGCCGTGGCAATCCGGTCGCCGCGGATGCGGCACCGCTGGTCGAGGCCGGGCCGCTGAAGGTGTGGTTCCCGCTGAAGCAGGGCTGGCTCCGGCGCACCACCGGCCACGTCAAGGCGGTGGACGGCGTCAGCCTGCGGGTGCGCGCGGGCGAGACCGTGGGCGTGGTCGGCGAATCCGGCTCGGGCAAGACCACGCTCGGCCTCGCGCTCCTGCGGCTTACCGGCTCGGAGGGACGAATCGTGTTCCTCGGTCACGACATCGCACGCTACGGCGTCGCCG
This sequence comes from uncultured Methylobacterium sp., assembly GCF_964244095.1. Taxonomy (GTDB): domain Bacteria; phylum Pseudomonadota; class Alphaproteobacteria; order Rhizobiales; family Beijerinckiaceae; genus Methylobacterium. The sequence goes on from NZ_CAXTHR010000258.1 coordinate 2,875, forward strand.
CGATGCGGCCGCTGCGCAGGGACATGCAGGTGGTCTTCCAGGACCCCTACGGTTCGCTCTCGCCGCGGATGTCGGTGGCCGACATCGTCGCCGAGGGCCTGCTGGTGC
>NZ_CAXTHR010000259.1:0-2970 GCF_964244095.1 uncultured Methylobacterium sp.
TGTGGCCGAACATCACGGCGCCGAGCATGATCTCCTCGGAGAGCTCCTTCGCCTCGGATTCCACCATCAGCACCGCGTCGGTGGTGCCGGCGACGACGAGGTCGAGGACCGACTCCTCCATCTCCGGGACCGGCGGGTTGAGCGTGTACTGGCCGCCGGCATAGCCGACGCGCGCCGCGCCGATCGGGCCCATGAACGGCACGCCCGACAGCGTCAGCGCGGCGGACGCCGCGACCATCGCCAGGATGTCGGGATCGTTCTCGAGGTCGTGGGTCAGCACCGTGACGACGACCTGGGTGTCGTTGCGCCAGCCCTCGACGAACAGCGGGCGGATCGGGCGGTCGATCAGGCGGGAGACCAGGGTCTCCTTCTCGGACGGGCGGCCCTCGCGCTTGAAGTAGCCGCCGGGGATGCGGCCGGCGGCGTAGGCGCGCTCCTGGTAGTTCACGGTGAGCGGCAGGAAGTCGATCCCGGCCTTCGGCTCCTTGGAGGAGACCACGGTGGCGAGCACCGAGGTCTCGCCGTAGGTCGCCATCACCGCGGCGTCGGCCTGGCGGGCGACCTTGCCGGTCTCCAGCACGAGGCGGCGGTCGCCCCACATCAGCTCTTCACGTTGGACGTCGAACATTCTTGCTATCCTTGCCATCATGCGGCGGGCGGACCCGGCGCGGCCAGGGGCAAGATGGCGGGGAACTCGCTCTCGAGTTCCCAGCGATCCTGTCCCTGGTGTTCGCGCCTCGAAGTCGCCCGTTTGCTCGAACGCCGGACCCGTTCCGGCCGCCCGAGGTGTCAGAACGCGGTCCCGGGCCGGGCCCGAGACCGCGCGGAACGCCTAGCGGCGGATGCCGAGGCGCTCGATCAGCCCACGGTAGCGGGCCTCGTCCTTGCGCTTGACGTAGTCGAGCAGCGAGCGGCGCTGCGAGACCATCTTCAGGAGGCCGCGGCGGGAATGGTTGTCCTTGCCGTGGGTCTTGAAGTGGGCGGTGAGGTTGGTGATCCGCTCGGTGAGGATCGCCACCTGGACCTCCGGCGAGCCGGTGTCCTTGGCGCCCTTGGCGTGTTCCTTGATGAGCGCGGTCTTGCGCTCTGCCGTGATCGACATCGCAGTGCCTTTCGGTGGGGATTTCGGAGCGAGGGCGGCTGGCCTCCGATCGGAGGGTCGCGCGCCGGATCATGCTCGGGTCTTGGTCATGCTCGGGTCTTGGCCGGTGCCGGGATGTCGTCCAGCAGGGTCGTTGGCCCAAGCGGTGATGGCCCCGCCCGTCGCCGGGCCAAGGCCGAGCGGACCATACACGAAACGCATGGGCGCGCCAGTCCCGTCGCTGTCGCGGATCGTCCGGCCGGAGCGATCCGGCGGCCGGCGGGCGCGGGCGGCCCGCCGGGCCGGTTTCTTCGCACCGAGCCGAGAGTTTGCGGTATGGTCGCGGCGAAGCAAGGGAAGAACGCGACCATGATTTGCCAGACCGCGATCGAAGAAATGGGGGTCCAGAACGCCCGCCTCACGACGATGATCAGGAATATCGACGGCGGGATCTGGTGGGGGTCGGATGCCGAGGCCAAGGTCGAGGCCGGAAAGATCCTGGCCGAGACCACCCGCATCGGCGATGCCCTGGACACGATCGAGCGCCTCGTGAAGGGCATCGCCGCCTAAGCAAGCGGGCCACGGAGCGGCGCCGGCGGATTCGCCGCGGGCCCGTGCCGTGGCGGTTCGGCCGCCACGGGAGGCGCTTCGAGCGACATGGACGAAACGGTCACGCATCTCGCCCGGCAGCTCCTCGATCGGGGCGTCGGCTGCCTGTCGGCCCGCGACCAGCGCATTCTCGCCCGCATCGCGACGCGGCTGCACGCGCGCACCGACGTGGTGGCCGCCCCGGCCGCGAGCCCGGCCTTCGGCGAGCGCCTCGCCGACCGGGTCGCCCGCCTCGGCGGCTCCTGGGGGTTCATCGTCTCGTTCACGGGGCTGCTCGTGGCCTGGGTCGTCCTGAACACCGTCGTCCTGGCGCGGAGCGGCGGCTTCGACCCGTATCCCTACATCTTCCTCAACCTGATCCTGTCGATGGTGGCGGCGCTCCAGGCGCCGGTGATCCTGATGTCGCAGAACCGGCAGGCGGAGCGCGACCGCATCGCCGCCGGCCTGGACTACGAGATCAACCTGAAGGCTGAGATCGAGATCATGTCGCTGCACGACAAGCTCGATCGCATCCGGATCGAGCGGCTCGAGGGTCTGATCCTCGACCAGACCGGCCGGATCGCGGCCCTCGGTGCCGCGCTGGAGGCCGTCCCGCGGGACCCGCCCGCGGCGTAGCGGGCCGGCACGAACCGGGACGACCCGGCAGCGCGACGCATCCCGGCCATCCGTCCGCGTCGTTGCGTTGCGGAATCGCGGCCCCTATCGCTGACCGCCAGCGGCGCGACGGCGCCAGCGGCGAACGCCCGATGACGCCATGATCCCCGAAACGCTCCCGAGCCCCGAAAAGCTCTCGCTGCCCAAGGACAAGATCCGGGTGCTGCTGCTCGAAGGCATCAACGACAGCGCCGTCGCGCTGATGCGCGCGGCCGGCTACGGCAACCTCGTCCACCTGCCGAAGGCGTTGGACAGGGCGGCGCTGCACGCGGCGCTGAAGGGCGTGCACATCCTCGGCATCCGCTCGCGGACGCAGCTCGACGAGGCGGCGCTCGCTGCCGCCGACCGGCTGCTCGCCGTGGGGTGCTTCTCGGTGGGCACCAACCAGGTCGACCTCGACGCCGCGCGCCGCCGCGGCGTGCCGGTGTTCAACGCGCCGTTCTCCAACACCCGCTCGGTGGCCGAACTCGTCATCGGCGAGATCGTCATGCTGCTGCGCCGGGTCGTCCCGCGCTCGGTCGGGGCGCATGCGGGCCTCTGGGACAAGTCGGCCGAGGGTTCGGTCGAGGTGCGCGGCAAGACGCTCGGCATCGTCGGCTACGGCAACATCGGCACGCAGCTCTCGA
>NZ_CAXTHR010000260.1:0-2955 GCF_964244095.1 uncultured Methylobacterium sp.
GTGAAGGGCGAGTTCGTCGGCGGCTGCGACATCACCCGCGAGATGTTCCAGTCGGGCGAACTCCAGACCTTCCTCGCCGAGAAGGGCGTGCCGGTGAAGGCCGCCGCCGCCTGATCCTCAGCCGGATCGCGACGACGAAGGGCGCTGCGGCGCCCTTTTTCGTGCCCGCGGTGCGCAGCGTTCGCCAAGGGTCGCGGTTTGTCGCCGCTGGATGGGTCCGGGACGCGCGTCCTGCGCGACGTCGTCATCGTGGGCGGCGGGCCCGGCCGGGCGCGATGGCAGCCTCTGCCGTCGACACCGCGTTGCTGTGCGAGGATGCGCGCATCGGAAGACGACTCTGTAAATCTCCCGACCCCCAAGACGGCGACCGGATCGGTCCCCATCAGCGCGCCATCCGACGGCCGGCTCCCCTCTTCGCGATTGCGTTCCGCGGGCGAGCGGGATGATCGGAACCGAAGCCCGCATGAGCGTCGCGCGCCTGCTTTCGGAGACGGGTCGCATCGGCCGCAAGGACGTTTCGCGTGAGGTGCGTAGTCTGGCGACCTGTCCGACGGGCAAGTCGGCGTGTGATTTCGCACTGCGGCCGAACCGCGGCAATGCAATGGTTAAAGAACGATTTCGATCCTACGACATTCGGAACTTGTTCAGGGTGTCACCGTTATACCATCACGGCCCAGGTTCGATGGGCCGGCGGCGCCCACGGCTCCGCTCTATCTGCAAGGCCGGTCATGCCCGTCTTCGAAGCCAAGAACCTGGGTCAGCAATTCGAGGGTCAGGCCCTGCTCGCGGCGATCCTGCACCCGACACGGGCAGACCAGACCCGCGCCCTCTCGCATGGTCGCCAGCGCGCCGAACGGGCCGCGGCGTTGGCCGACCCGATGACCATCGAGCCGCGCTATCCGGTCGGTGCCGGCAGCCTCTCCCCGAACGTCATCGCCTCGACCTGATCGCGCCCCATCAACGTGCCGCCTACCAGGGCTGCGGCGTGATAATGCCCTGCCGGGTCACGACGACCCACGCGCGGCCCCGACGCTCCACCGCCTCCACCCGTCCGACCCCCGGGATCGACGCGCCTGCCGCGACCTCGACGAGGCGACGCCGACGGTCCTCCAGCATCGCCGTTCCGTCGTAGACGTCGCGCACCGCCCAGCCCTCGATGACGGCGGGCGTCTCGGCCGCAGACGGCTTCGGCTTGGTGTCGGCGAGGCTCCCGGTCTGGACCGGCTCCGCCTTCGCCACGGGTGCCGGCGCGGCGACGGGCCGTTTCTCGGATGGGGCGGCGAGCGACGCGATCCGCGCGCCCTGCGCCTTCTCGGCCTGATCGATCCGCTCGGCCAGCGCCGCGATCTTCGTAGCCAACGCGGTCTCGACCTTGCCGACCGTCTGCGTGAGAGCGATGCCGCGGGCCGTGGCCTCGCCTCGGGCCGCGTCCGCGGCCTCCTTCACGGCGGCGATCGACGTGGCCAAGCGGTCGGACGCGCGGTTGAGGCCAGACGCCTCCAGCCGGCTCGCCTCCAGCCCCGCCTGGACCTCGGCGAGCGCCGCGCCCGTGCCGTCTGGCCGGGGCGCCGCGAGGATCGCGGTGCCGGCACCGAGCAGCGTCCCGACGAGGAGCCCCGCGCCCGCGAGACCGATCATCGGCGGATCGAGACGGCGTCTCGCCTTCGCGATCGCCGTCGTTGCCTTCGCCGGGGCCGAGGCGGCCTCGGGCGCCCTGCCGCCGGACACCGCGGCCTTCAGCAGGGCCTGCGGCGAGGCTGGGGACGCGTCCCCAGCCGAATCGATGCTCGTCGTCATGGCCCTCGTCCCCGCTTCCGGCATGTCTGTTCTCGGCATGTCTGTCGAAAGCTTTGGTTAAGGACGTTTGTTTACCGAACGGTTACCGCCGTCCCGGCGATCTCACGCCGCGAGCCCGCGTTTGCGCAGCAGCGGTCCGGTGCTCGGCAGGCGCCCGCGGAACGCGGTGTAGGCCGCGCGCGGGTCGCGCAGGTTGCCGGCGCCGTAGACGTACGTGCGCAGGCGCGCCGCGGTGTCGGGATCGAAGATGTCGCCGGCCTCGCGGAAGGCGTCGAAGGCGTCGGCGTCGAGCACCTCCGACCACAGGTAGCTGTAGTAGCCCGCCGCATAGCCGTCGCCGGAGAAGACGTGCGCGAAGTGCGGGCTGCGGTGGCGCATGTCGATCTCGGCCGGCATCGCGATGCGCTGGAGCGCGTCGGCCTCGAAGGCCGCGACGTCGAGGCCGCCCTCCCCCGCGCTCGACAGGTGCAGCGTCATGTCGACGATGGCCGAGGCGGTGTATTCGACGGTGGCGAAACCTTGGTTGAAGGTCCGCGCGGCCAGCAGCTTGGCCAACAGCGCCTCCGGCATCGGTGCGCCGGTGCGGTGGTGGCGGGCATGCGCGCGCAGGACCTCCGGCTGCTCCAGCCAGTGCTCGTAGAGCTGCGAGGGCAGTTCCACGAAGTCGCCCGAGACCGCGGTGCCGGCGAGCAGCGGGTAGGTCACGTCGGACAGGAGCCCGTGCAGGGCGTGGCCGAACTCGTGGAACAGGGTGCGGGCGTCGTCGAAGGACAGCAGCGGCGTCTCGCGCGCCGGGGCCCGCGCGAAGTTCATGACGTTGACGATGACCGGCTTCACGTCGCCGGTGAGGCGTTCCTGCGAGCGGAAGGCGCTCATCCAGGCGCCGCTCCGCTTCGACGAGCGCGCGAAGTAGTCGCCGAGGAAGGTGCCGACCTCCGTGCCGTCGGCGTCCGACACCCGCCAGGCGCGCACGTCCGGGTGGTAGCGCGGCACGTCGTGGAGTTCGTCGAAGCGCAGGCCGAACAGGCGCGACGCGGTGTCGAAGGCTGCCCGGATCACGCCGTCCAGCGGCAGGTACGCCTTGATCTCGCTCTCGTCGAGATCGTGCTCGGCCCGCCGCAGCTTCTCGGCGTAGTGGCGCCAGTCGTGGGCCTGGAG
>NZ_CAXTHR010000261.1:0-2932 GCF_964244095.1 uncultured Methylobacterium sp.
GGCGCGCGCGGCTCCACCGTCACCTTCGCGCAGCGCGGCCTCGGCGACGTGCTGCCGACATGGGAGAACGAGGCGTTCCTGGTGCTGCAGGAATTCGGCGCGGACAAGTTCGACATCGTCGTGCCGCCGACCTCGATCTACGCCGAGCCGCCGGTGGCGCTCGTCGACGTCAACGTCGACCGGAAGGGCACCCGCAAGCAGGCCGAGGCCTACCTCGCCTTCCTCTACACCGACAAGGCGCAGGCCATCTTCGCCAAGCACCATTACCGCCCGCTGAAACGCGAGGCCGCGGCCGAGGCCGACCTCAAGCTCCTGCCCGAGATCAAGCTGTTCAGGATCGAGGATCTCCAGGGCGGCTGGGACGACATCCAGGCGAAGAACTTCGATACCGGCGGCCTGTTCGACCGGTTGAGCCAGGCGGGGCGGTAAGCAGCAGGGTCTTCCCCTCCCCCCTTCCCCACACGAGTCGGGCTTGCCCGACCTGTGCGGAGGACGTGCCGATCTCGGGCAAACCCGGGATCAGTTGGGGGGAGAGGGAGACGCGCTGCAACGGTAGAGGGTCGTTCCCGAGGACACGCGATGACCGCACCACCCCGCCCCAAGCGGACCTTCCGCAAGCCCAGCGTGCTCCCCGGCTTCGGGCTCACCTTCGGCTACGCGCTCACCTGCCTCGGTCTGGTGGTGCTGCTGCCGCTGGCCGCGCTGGTCGCCAAGGCCTCCGGGCTCGGGCTCTCGGGGATCTGGCATGTCGCCACCGACCCGCGGGTGGCGAGCGCGCTCAGGATCAGCTTCGGCGTCTCGCTGCTGTCGGCGCTTACGGCCTCTGTGTTCGGCTTCCTCGTCGCCTGGGTGCTGACCCGCTACCGCTTCCCCGGCAGCCGGCTCGTCGATGCGGCGGTCGACCTGCCCTTCGCCCTGCCGACGGCGGTGGCCGGCATCGCGCTCGCCTCGCTCTACGCCCCCAACGGCCTCGTGGGCGCGCAACTGGCAAAGCTCGGCATCCAGGTGGCCTACACGCCGGTCGGCATCTTCATCGCCATGGTGTTCATCGGCCTGCCCTTCGCGGTGCGGACCGTCCAGCCGCTGATCTCCGAGATCGACAGGGAGGTCGAGGAGGCCTCGGCGACGCTGGGGGCCACGCGGTTCGGCACCCTGACGCGGGTGGTGCTGCCGCCGCTGATCCCGGCGGTGCTCACCGGCTTCGCGCTGGCCTTCGCCCGCGGCGTGGGGGAATACGGCTCCATCATCTTCATCGCCGGCAACCTCCCCTACGTCTCCGAGATCGCGCCGCTGCTGATCGTCATCAAGCTCGCCGAGTTCGACTACGGCGGGGCGGCCGCCATCGCCACGATCATGCTCGGGATCTCGTTCCTGACGCTGCTCGCCATCAACCTGATCCAGGCCTGGAGCCGGCGGAGGTTCGGTTATGTCTGAGGTGGTCGCCCCGACCTTTGCCGCAGGCCACGCCGCGCGATCACCAAGCGCGGTGTCGGAGGGCCGCCTCGTGCGCTCGGTCCTGATCGCCGCCGCGATCGTGTTCCTGGCCCTGTTCCTCGTGCTGCCGCTGATCACGGTGTTCGCCCAGGCCTTCGCCCGCGGCGTCGGCGCCTACCTCGACGCGTTCGCCGAGCCCGACGCCTGGGCCGCGATCCGCCTGACCCTGACGGTGGCGGCCATCGCCGTGCCGTTCAACCTCGTGTTCGGGATCGCCGCCTCCTGGGCCATCGCCAAGTTCGAGTTCGCGGGCAAAAGCCTGCTCATCACGCTGATCGACCTGCCGTTCTCGGTCTCGCCGGTGGTGTCGGGGCTGATCTACGTGCTTCTGTTCGGCTCGCAGGGCCTGTTCGGCGGCTGGCTGCAGACGCACGGGGTCCAGATCCTGTTCGCGCTGCCGGGGATCGTGCTGGCGACGATCTTCGTGACCTTCCCGTTCGTGGCGCGCGAACTGATCCCGCTGATGCAGGAGCAGGGCACCGCCGAGGAGGAAGCGGCGCTGACGCTGGGCGCCACCGGCCTGCACGTCTTCCGCACGGTGACGCTGCCCAACATCCGCTGGGGGCTGCTCTACAGCGTGCTGCTCTGCAACGCCCGCGCGATGGGCGAATTCGGCGCGGTCGCGGTGGTGTCGGGCCACATCCGCGGGCTGACCACCACCATCCCGCTCCACGTGGAGATCCTCTACAATGAGTACAACTTCGTCGCCGCCTTCGCCGTCGCTTCGCTCCTCGCCGGTCTCGCCCTCGTCACCCTCGTCCTCAAGTCCCTCCTCGAATGGCGCTACGGCGAGGAGCTCGGGTCGCGGGCACGGCATTAGCGCCAATTCCACGGCGATCCGCGTCGAGGGCCTGTCCAAGACCTTCGACACGGCAGCCGTGCTCCACGATTTCGACCTCGACGTGCGCGCAGGCGAACTCTTGGGTCTGCTCGGCCCCTCGGGCTCGGGCAAGACGACGCTGCTGCGCATCATCGCCGGCCTCGATGCGCCCGACCGCGGCCGCATCCTGTTCGGCGGGGATGATGCCACCTTCCTGCCGGTGCAGCAGCGCGCGGTCGGCTTCGTGTTCCAGCATTACGCCCTGTTCAAGCACATGAGCGTGGCCGACAACATCGCCTACGGGCTCAACGCGCGGCGGCGCAGCGAGCGCCCGTCGCCGCCCGAGATCCGCCGCCGTGTCGGCGAGTTGCTGGACCTGATCAAGCTCTCGGGCTTTGCCGACCGCTACCCGTCGCAGCTCTCGGGCGGCCAGCGCCAGCGCATCGCGCTCGCCCGCGCGCTGGCGGTCGAGCCGCGCGTGCTGTTGCTCGACGAGCCGTTCGGCGCGCTGGACGCGCAAGTCCGAAAAGACCTGCGGCGGTGGCTGCGCGAGATCCACGACCGCACCGGCCAGACCACGATCTTCGTCACCCACGACCAGGACGAGGCGCTGGAGCT
>NZ_CAXTHR010000262.1:0-2901 GCF_964244095.1 uncultured Methylobacterium sp.
TCGCTCCGGGAGGTGGATGCGGGGCTGATCGAGGCGGCCCAGTCCATCGGCTGCCGGCGCCGGCACATCCTCGTCCACGTGCTGCTGCCCGAGGCGCTGCCGGGGATCGTGGGCGGCTTCACCATCACGCTCGTCTCGATGATCGGCGCCTCCGCCATGGCCGGGGCGGTCGGCGCGGGCGGGCTCGGGGACGTGGCGATCCGCTACGGCTACCAACGCTTCGACACCACGGTCATGACGGCGGTGATCGTGATCCTGATCGCGCTGGTCTGCGTGGTGCAGTTCTCGGGCGACATCGCGGTGCGGCGCCTGAGATCCCGCTGACGGCCGCGCATCCGGGCCGACGGGGAAGCTTCCCCGGACGACGTTCCTGGCTTGGCCGGCGCCCGGCCCCTCCTGTTCGAGGCGATCCGACGATGACCCTCCCCCTTGCCGACGACGGCCTCGGCGGCCTCGATGACCGGCATCCGTTGCCGCCCTCCCGCCCGCACCTGATCCGCTCGGACGCCGAGGCGATCGAGGCCGCCCACGCGGTCGCCCGGCGCTTCGCCGACGGCGCCTCGGAGCGCGACCGGGACCGGCGCCTGCCCTGGGCGGAGATCGAGGCGTTCACCGCCAGCGGCCTCGGCGGCATCAGCGTGCCGCGGGACCATGGCGGCGCGGAGGTCTCCCATGCGACGCTCGCCGAGGTGTTCGCCATCCTCGCCGCCGCCGACGGCTCGGCGGGGCAGATCCCGCAGAACCAGTTCGGCGTGCTGGCGCTGGTGCGTGCGGCCGCGAGCCCCGCCCAGAAGGCGCGGATCTACGGCGACGTGCTCGCCGGATACCGCATCGGCAACGCGGGGCCGGCCCGCAACGGGAAATCGATCACCCACGTGGACACGCGGCTGACGGCCGGGCCGGAGGGCCTGCGCCTCAGCGGCGAGCGCTTCTATTCGACCGGCGCCGTCTTCGCCCACTGGATTCCCACCCGCGCCGTGGACCCCGCCGGCCGGCCGCTCCTGGTCTGGGTGCGCCGGGATGCCGTGGGCGTGCGCGTCGTGGACGACTGGCAGGGCTTCGGCCAGCGCACCACGGCCAGCGGCCGGGTGATCTTCGCGGACGCCCCGATCGAGGAGAGCCTGAGCATCGACCTGACGCCGCTGGCGGACCGTCCGGGCCTGTTCGGCCCGACCTCCCAGCTCGTTCAGGCGGCGATCGACGCGGGCATCGCCCGCGGCGCCGTGGCCGCCGCGCTGGACTTCGTGCGCACCAGGACGCGGCCCTGGCCCTTCACCGTCGAGACCGCCACCGAGGACCCCCACATCATCGCGGAGGTCGGCCGGCTGGAAATCGATCTGCACGCGGCCGACGAAGTGCTCGCCCGCGCCGGCCTGACGCTCGACCGCATCGCGGCCGAGCCCGTCACCGCGGAAAGCTCGGCGGAGGCGTCCGTCGCCGTCGCCGAGGCCAAGATCCTCACCACCGAGGTCGCGCTGGACGCCTCCGAGCGGCTCCTGGAGCTCGCCGGCGCCTCCGCGACGCGGGAAGGGTACAATCTCGGCCGGTTCTGGCGGGACGCGCGGGTGCACACCCTGCACGATCCCGTGCGCTGGAAATACCACTGGATCGGCGCCTACCACCTCAACGGCAAGCCGCCGCCCCGGCATGGAGCGATCTGATGGCCGCCAGGAAGCAGATCCGGCTGAACGCCTTCAACATGAACTGCGCCGGCCACATCAACCACGGGCTGTGGACCCATCCGCGCGACCGCTCGTCGGACTACAACACCCTCGCCTACTGGACCGATCAGGCGAAGCTCCTGGAGCGCGGGCTGTTCGACGGCCTGTTCATCGCCGACATCATCGGCGTCTACGACATCTACGGCGGCGGCATCGACGTGACCGCGCGGGAGGCGGTGCAGTTGCCCGTCAACGAGCCGACCCTGCTCGTCGCGGCCATGGCGGCGGTGACGCGGCATCTCGGCTTCGGCGTCACGGTCAACGTCCACAACGAGGCGCCCTACACCTTCGCCCGGCGCGTCTCGACCCTCGATCACCTGACGCAAGGCCGCATCGGCTGGAACATCGTCACCGGCTATCTCGACAGCGCCCACCGCGGACAGGGCGGCGGCAGGCTGCCCGACCACGACCGGCGCTACGACTACGCCGACGAGTATCTTGAGGTCCTCTACAAGCTCTGGGAAGGAAGCTGGGACGACGGCGCCGTGCGGCGCGACCGGGCGGCGCGGGTGTTTGCCGACCCCGCCGGCATCCGCCCGGTGGCGCACCACGGCGAGTTCTTCGACGTCGAGGGCTACCACCTGTCCGAGCCGTCGATCCAGCGCACACCGGTGCTCTATCAGGCCGGCGCCTCGGGCCGCGGCCGGGCCTTTGCCGGGCGCCACGCCGAATGCGTGTTCATCTCCGCCCCCGACCGGGCGACGGCGCGCGACGCCACCCGTGCCATCCGCGCCGAGGCGGTGGCGGCCGGGCGCCGGCCGGAGGACGTGAAGGTGTTCGTCGGCATCGCCGTCATCCCCGGGCGCACCCGGGCGGAAGCGGAGGAGAAGCGCGCCGAATACCTGCGCCATGCCAGCCCGGAGGCGGGGCTGGCGCACTTCTCCGCCTCCACCGGCATCGACTTCGCGGCTTACGGCCTCGACGAACCGATCCCCTACGGCCCGGGCAACGCCATCCAGTCCGCCACCGCGGCCGCCGCCCGGCGCGGGCTGACCAAGCGCGACCTCCTCACCGAATTCGAACTCGGCGGGCGCTACCCGGTGCTCGCCGGCGACGCCGTCTCGATCGCCGACGAACTTCAAGCCTGGATCGAGGAGGGCGAGGTGGACGGGTTCAACCTCAGCCGCATCGTCGTGCCCGAGAGCTTTGCCGACTTCATCGACATCGTGATCCCCGAGCT
>NZ_CAXTHR010000263.1:0-2875 GCF_964244095.1 uncultured Methylobacterium sp.
CCGCGGATGCTGACGTTCTTGGCCTTGCCGTCGGCGAAGGGCCGCTCGGTGAAGCGCCGCTCGAAGTCGTCGAACGGGAAGTCGAGGTCGGGGAACATCAGCACCGCCCCGCCCTCCAGCGCCTCGGCGAGGGAGGGCCGAGCGCCCGGCCCCGACGAAGGACCGCTCGTTCCCGACGAGGGGACGGTGAGGATCGGGCTGATCATGCGGGTCGGATGTCCTGCCGTTGGCCGTGCCGCGTCGGCGCGGGGTTTAGCCGAGCCGCGCGCCGAGGGCCAGCCGGGCCGGATTTCCGGTGGATGACGGCGGGCGTGTCCCGTCATCCCGGCGCGGCCCGCGGCGCGGAGCCTTGCGCAACGGATGCGGAGACTGCACGTTCCTTTCCTGTTCCGGGCGTCGCGCCCGGCCCACGGGGACCCTCGCCGATGGCGACGCTGAAGGAATTCGAGGCGTCGCTGCGCGAGCACGGCATGCAGATGGCGCTGGCCCTGCTGGAGCGCCTGCGCGAGCGCGACCGCGCCAACCGCTCCACGAAGCCGGCCCGGCGCCTCACCGGCCGGAAGATGACGCCGGAACTCGCCCACGCGATCCTCGACCTGCACGCCTCCACGGGAATGACGCAGCAGGAGATCGCCTTCAAGGTCGGGGTCAACCAGGGCCGGGTCAACGAGGTGATCAAGCACGGCAAGTGGCTCGACGGCGACGCGCACGCGCCGGAGGCGGTGGCCCGCGACAAGGCGCTGGCGCGGCTGCGCGGCGAGCCGGCCGCGCGGAAGGCGCCGTCCGCGGCCAAGCGGACGCTCGGCAAGGGCGGCGCGGGCCGGGGCGGCAAGGACGGCGCGGCCAAGCCGAAGTCAGCACCGGCCCCGCGCCGCAACCAGGGCCAGTTGGCGTTCGGGGACCTCTGAGCGGAGACCCCGGCGCTGTCGGGGTTTCGAGGAGCGGCCCGCGCCTGCAGCCCCAACATCTGCCGCGCCCTGAGCGGACGAAGCGCGGGTGCCCTCTCCCTGGCAGAGGGAGCCGCGCCGCGTTTCCGGCGCTCTAGCCTCGCAGCTTCGCACGCCTCGCGGCATGGTCCGGCGCTTCGGAAAAGACCGCCTTCATCGTGTGCCACAGCGGCTTGCGCCGGAACTGCGCGTCGAGCGGCAGCGCCCGCTGGGCCAGGCCGTCGGGGCGCTTGCGGTAGGGGTGGTCGTTCAGCCACGTGTCGGGATCGTAGATGTCCCAGGAGACGACGTTGAGCAGGGCGGGCTCGGCCACCGCCACGTCGAGGTAGCGGCGGGCGAAGTCGGCCACCATCCGGTCGCGGACCGCGATGTCGGCGGGAAACGCCCGGTCGTCGATGTCGAACTCGGTGATCTCGATGCCGAGCCCCATCCCGCCGATCTCGGCGAGGAAGCGGCGCAACTGGCCCTGGTCGATCGGCAGCGTGCTGGTGAGGTGCGATTGCAGGCCGAAGCGGCGGATCGGCACGCCGCGGGCGAGCATGCCCTCGAGCCGCTTGAGCACGCGGGTGCGCCGCGCCTCCATCCACGGCACGCCCTGCTCGACCGCGTCCTCGTTCCAGCACGGGGCCGCCATCGGGTCGGTCTGGTGCAGGATGCGGAAGGCGAGGTCGACGTAGCCGGGGCCGAGGGCTGCCAGCCACGGGCTCTCGCGCAGGCCGTCCGGCCGGGTGCCGTCCTGCGCCAGCACCTCGTTGACCACGTCCCAGGACGCGATCTGGCCGCGATAACGCCCCGCCACCGTCTCGATCCAGCGCCGCAGGAAGTCTTCCGCCTGGGCCGGCGTCGCGCGGGCGAGGAGCGGCGGGACCCAGGGCGGCAGCGCCTCGTGCCAGACCAGCGTGTGCCCGCGCAGGCGCTGGCCGTTGCCGCGGGCGAACCGCACCAGCGCGTCGCCTTGCGAAAAATCGGTCCGGCCGGGTTCGGCCAGCACCACCTCCATCTTCATCTCGGTGCCGCAGACGAGGAGGCCGGCCTCCCGCGCCACCGCCTGCCGGTAGGCGGGGTCGCGCGCGAAGCGGAAGCCGGGCACCTCGGTGCCGAAGGTCAGGCCGGTGCGCGCGGCCGCGGCCTGGAGGCCGTCGCCCGACCACGACGGGCGCCCCGCCGGCCCGAACGGCTGCCCGGGCGCGGCGATCCCGTGCGAAGCGAGGCCGCAGGCGGCGCCCGCGAGCACGGCGCGGCGGGTGGGACGGTCGATCATGGATCGGCTGCGCGCATGACGAGACCTCGTGAACAGGACCGCGATCCTCCGGAGGATCACACGTCCGCGCTGCGGCCGGTAGCCGGCCCCTGCCGATCCGTCGGCAGCCATCCCCGCCATAATTCCCGGGCCCTCGACAATCCCCGGCCGCGCCCCAACCTCTTGCCGGGAACGGACGCTGCGGGCGGGACGGGACGCGACCATGACACATCCTGCGATCGAGCCCGGCCGCGCGGCCGTCGTCACGGGCGCGGCGAGCGGCATCGGCCTGGCCGCGGCGAAGGCCTTCGCCGGCGCCGGGATGAACGTCTGGCTCGCGGACCTGCCCGGCGACGCGTTGGATGCCGCCCGCGCCGCGGTCGCCGCGCTCGCGGCCGTCGAGGTGCGGGCGGTGGCCGTCGATGTCGGGCGGCGCGAGGCCGTGGATGCGCTGCGCGATGCGGTGGAGCGGACCGGGCCGCCGGCCGTGGTGATGCTGAACGCCGGCATCGAGGCCGGCGGCACGCTGTTCTCGGAGGCCGAGACGTGGCGGCGCATCCTCGACACCAACCTCTGGGGCGTGATCAACGGCATCCAGGCCTTCGCGCCGGGGATGATCGCGGGCGGGAAGGCCGGCGCCGTCGTCGTCACCGGCTCGAAGCAGGGCATCACCACGCCGCCGGGCAAC
>NZ_CAXTHR010000264.1:0-2832 GCF_964244095.1 uncultured Methylobacterium sp.
GCCAAGATGGGCCAGGACGGGCACGACCGCGGCCAGAAGGTGATCGCCTCGGCGTTCGCGGATCTGGGCTTCGACGTCGATATCGGGCCGCTCTTCGCGACGCCCGCGGAGGCCGCGCGGCAGGCGGTGGAGAACGACGTGCACATCATCGGCGTCTCCTCGCTCGCCGCCGGTCACCTCACCCTGGTGCCGGAGCTGAAGACTGCGCTGACGGAAGCCGGCCGCGAGGACGTGATGATCGTGATCGGCGGCGTGATCCCGCCGGGCGACTACGCCGCGCTCCACGCCGCCGGCGCCGCGGCGATCTTCCCGCCGGGCACGGTGATCGCCGAGGCCGCGGTCAAGCTGATCGAGACGTTGAACCGCCGGCTCGGCTACGCCGCGCGGCAGGCGGCCGAGTAGGGCGGGCTACTCGGCGGAAGGCCGGACGGTGGTGGACGGCGCGATCGATCCGGTGGCTTCCGGGCCGGCGCGGAGCGCGGTGAGCGCCGCCTGCGCCTCACGCTCGCGGTCGAGCTTCTGCGCGGCGAGCAGCGCGCAGAGCACGAGCAGGCCGACCCCGAAAACCGCCTTCGCCGTCGTCCAGATGTGATCGAGCATCCGTCGTCGTCGCACGCCTCCGGTTAGCGGGATGACAACGGCCGCACGCGTCTCGCGCGTCCGCACGCACCGGCGGCAGCCGGCCCCCCCGTCCCGCGGCGGCGCTACTTGGTCTTCTTGCCCGCGGCCTTGACCGCCGTGCTGACCATGTCCTTCGTCGAGGGAGCCGCGGCATTGGTCTTGACGACGGCCTTCTTCGGTTTCTTCGTCTCGCGGTTTCCGCGCTTGTTCTCGGATGCCATCGTTGTCTCCCCGTGATGCGATCCATGATGGCACGGATCGAGCGAAGTCCGGCATGCAAAATACCGTTTGGGCTCCCACGGCGATCAGGGCTTCGATCCGCAAGCGGTGCTCCTCTCGGACAGTCCGGCCCAACGAAGCACTGATCGCCATGGGAACCCTTTGTACGCCGCCGCACGATCTTGGCGTCGATGGACGATGCGGTATGGCCCGCCTTAAAACGTTTTCCACGATCTTCGGATCATGGAAAACGCTTTAACTTCTTGTGTGGTCGCATTTTCTTCACGTGAGCCTGCGTCCACCTCACTGGAAAATGCTCTAGCTCGGCACGAACATGAGGAACACCGCGATGCCCGACGAGGCGACACCATCGATCGATCCGGGCGTGCGGATCGGCCACGTCCACCTCAAGGTCGCCGAGCTCGACCGCGCGCTGGGCTTCTATTGCGGAGTGCTGGGCTTCGCCCTGACGCAGCGGTTCGGCGATCAGGCCGCCTTCGTCTCGGCCGGCGGCTACCACCACCATATCGGCCTGAACACCTGGGACAGCGCCGGCGGGCAGGCGCCCGCACCGGGAACCACCGGCCTCTACCACCTTGCGGTGCTCTATCCGACGCGCGCGGCGCTCGCCGACGCGCTCGCCCGCCTGGACCGGGCTGGGCTCGCCCTGGACGGCGCAAGCGACCACGGCGTCAGCGAGGCGCTCTACCTGCGCGATCCCGACGGGAACGGCGTGGAGCTGTATCGCGACCGCCCGCAGGCCGAATGGCCCCGCGACCCGGACGGCGCGCTTTGCATGTTCACCCGCCGCCTCGACCTCGCCGGTCTCAGGGCCGTCGGCGAGGAAACCGGAAATTAAACTCCAAGTTGCATAAATTCGCTTGCGAAGATCGCGATGCCGGAGTACTTTGCAACGCAAAGCATGATCCGGCCCGGAGTGAGCCTCATGCACGACCTCGACAAGGCCCTGGCCGACATCGTCGCGATCCGTTCGCAGATCGCGCGGGACACCGCGTTCCGCGGCCTCGGCTCCGCGACGCTCGCCGCCACCGGCCTGCTGGCCCTCACGACGGCCGGCGGACAGGCGCTCTGGCTCGGCGACCCGACTGCTCGGCCGCTGCTGTTCTTCGGCCTCTGGATCGCGACGGCCTTGGCCGCCGCCGGCCTGATCGGCATCGAGATGGTGCGGCGCTCGCGCCGGCTTCACTCAGGGCTGGCCGACGCCATGGTCTGGAACGCGATCGAGGGCTTCCTGCCGGCGGCCGGCGCCGGGGCCTGCCTTGCCCTGGTGCTCGCGCGCTTCGCCCCCGACCAGCTCTGGATGCTGCCGGGCCTGTGGCAGGTGCTGGTGGGCCTCGGGTTGTTCGCCTCGGCGCGCGTCCTGCCGCGTGCGGTGCAGGGCGCGGGCGCGTGGTATCTGCTCGCGGGCCTCGCGGGCCTCGCGATGGCGAGCGAGACGCGCACGCTCTCGCCCTGGCTGATGGGCCTGCCCTTCGCGGTGGGCCAGGGCTGGCTCGCGCGCATCATGCACGGCACGGGAGGCGGCGATGGCGATCTCTGACCGGGCCGACGGCCGCTTCTCCTACGATGGGCTTGACCGCGTCATCCACGAGAAGGCCCGGCTCAGCGTGCTGACCTCGCTCGTCGGCCACCCGAAGGGCCTGCCGTTCCCCGATCTCAAGCGGCTGTGCGGGCTCACCGACGGCAACCTCAGCCGGCACCTCGCGGTGCTGCAAGAGGCCGACTTCGTCAGCCTGGAGAAGGGTTACGCCCACAACCGGCCGCAGACCCTGTGCCGGCTGACGCCCGCGGGCCGCGCCCGCTTCCTCGATTATCTCGGCGTGCTGGAGCAGGTGGTGCGCGATGCCGCCAAGGCCGTCCGCAGCCCCGATTCCAACCACTTCAACACCAAGCCGGCCTGAAGGGCCGGCACCTCGACACCAAGCCGGCCTGAAGGGCCGGCACCTCGACACCAAGCCGGCCTGAAGGGCC
>NZ_CAXTHR010000265.1:0-2808 GCF_964244095.1 uncultured Methylobacterium sp.
CTGCCGGGCATCGGGCGCTACTTCGTCGAGGGCGCGCTCAACCGCGACTACACCCTGGTGATGGGCACGGTGGTGCTCGTGGCCGTCCTCGTCGTCGCCCTCAACCTCGTGGCCGACCTCGTCTCCGCGTGGCTCGATCCGCGCCTGCGGCTGCATCCGTGACGGCGGCTCCGCCACGCCGCCGGTCGCCGGGCCGCCTCGCCCTCGAACGCCTGTCGCGCGACCGCGGCGCGATGGCCGCGCTCGCCGTCCTCGCCGCCCTGGCGCTCGCCTGCCTGATCGGGCCGTGGCTCACCGGGCACCCGCCGGAGCGGACCTATCCGGACCTGCGCCAGCTTCCCCCCGGCCTCGCCGCGCAGCCGGACGCCGCGCACCTGCGCCCGGCGCTCGACCGCCTCGCCTTCCGCATCCGCGCGGAGGTCGCCGAGGCTAGCCGGACCGGCGGGTCCCTGCATCTCGTCCTCACGGCGCGGACGCCGATCGAGGAGCGCGGGCTCGTCTACCTGCCGCGCTCCGACCTGTTCGGCGAGGCCCGCGTGGTCGCGCGCGATCCGGACGGACGCCGCCTGACGCTCGCGGTGCCCGTGCGGAGGCTGTCCTTCCCCCTCGGCACCGACGTGCACGGGCGCGACCTCCTCAGCCGCAGCTTGGTCGCGGGGCGCGTCTCGCTGCTGATCGGGCTCACCGCGACGCTGGTGGCCCTTCTCGTCGGCGTCGCCTACGGCGCGGTCTCGGGCTTCGCGGGCGGGAGGGTCGACGCCGCGATGATGCGCGTGGTCGACATCCTCTACGCGCTGCCCTTCGTGTTCTTCGTCATCGTCCTGGTGGTGTTCTTCCGCGCGGGCCTCGCGCTGGTGCTGATCGCCATCGGCGCCGTCGAGTGGCTCGACATGGCCCGGATCGTGCGCGCCCAGACGCTCTCCTTGCGCCGGCGCGACTTCGTCCGCGCGGCCGAGGCGCTCGGGCTGTCCGCGGCCGCGATCCTGGCGCGCCACGTCGTGCCCAACACGCTGGGACCGGTGACGGTCGCCGCCACCCTGCTGGTGCCGCGGGTGATCCTGCTGGAGAGCTTCCTCTCGTTCCTCGGGCTCGGGGTGCAGGAGCCGGAGACGAGCTGGGGTGTGCTGATCGCGGAGGGCGCCCGCAGCCTCGAATCCGCTCCCCACATGCTCGCCGGCCCGGCGGCCTTCCTGGTCGCGACGCTCGTCGCCCTCAACGTCCTCGGCGACGGCTTGGCGGACGCGCTCGATCCGCGCGCCGATTGAAGCGGTCGCGCGGCCACGGGCCGGACATGCCGGGACCTCAGCGCGCCTCGGTGAAGGCCGGGTAGACCTGACGCACCTGGCGGCGCTCCTCCGGGATCGGCATCGCCGGGCGCAGCCGCGGGTGGGAGGCGGCGGGCAGGACGGCGCTGGTCTGGGTCGGGCGCAGGCGCCAGCGGTCGGCGCCCGTCATCGCCACGGGCTGGCGGTCGCGACTGAGCGTGGCGTCGGCCCCGTGGGTCGGCACCGTGGCGAGGCCGGCCAGCGCCGTGGTGGCCAGGATGGCCAAACGCAGGCAAGGGTTGAGGCCGCCGTTGAGGCGGGCGTCGAGGCGAGGATTCATGGGGCGCATCCGCGTTAATGCCGCCATTGACGCCCGCAAGGGTGAAAGCTCGGCCGAACCTTCGTGCGCTCTCAGCCGTTCTGAACAGCCGTTTCGAGTCAGGGTAAACACAGTCATGGCGACCAAAGTCGAGACCGCCCCGGGGGGCAGGACGCCCGAGCGCGCGCCGATGGGCACGGTGGTCGACACCGACATCTCGGCGCGGCTGGACAGGCTGCCCTGGGGGCGGTTCCACGTCCTGGTCATCGTCGCGCTGGGCATCACCTGGGTGCTCGACGGGCTCGAGGTGACGCTCGCCGGCGCGCTGGTCGGCGCGCTGCGCAAGGCGCCGATGAGCTTTTCCGAGTTCGACGTCGGGCTTGCCGCCTCGTCCTACCTCGTCGGCGCGGTGACCGGCGCGCTCGGCTTCGGCTGGCTCACCGACCGGATCGGCCGGAAGAAGCTGTTCTTCATCACGCTGGCGCTCTACCTCGCGGCCACCGCCGCCACCGGCCTGTCGTGGGACATCTACAGCTTCTGCGTCTTCCGCTTCCTCACGGGAGCCGGGATCGGCGGCGAGTACACCGCGATCAATTCGACCATCCAGGAGCTCGTGCCGGCGCGCGTGCGCGGCTGGACCGACCTCGTGATCAACGGTTCGTTCTGGATCGGCGCGGCGCTCGGCTCGTTCCTGTCGATCGTGCTGCTCAAGCCCGAGGTGATCGACCCCGCCTGGGGCTGGCGCGTCGCGTTCTTCACCGGCGGCGGCATCGGCCTCGTCATCCTGCTGCTGCGGGCCTGGATTCCCGAGAGCCCGCGCTGGCTCGCGACCCACGGCTACACGGCGGAGGCCGACCGGGTCGTCGCCGGCATCGAGAAGCGGTTCACCGACGACGGGATCACCCTGCCGCCCGTCGAGGCGGGCAGGCGCATGAGGCTGCGCACCCGCGACCACACGCCGCTTTCCGAGGTGTTCGGGACGATGTTCGGGGCAAGCCGCAAACAGACCTTCGTCGGCCTGGCGCTGATGATCGCGCAGGCGTTCTTCTACAACGCGCTGTTCTTCACCTACGCGCTCGTGCTGGAGCGGTTCTACGGCGTGCCCGGCGGCGAGGTCGGCTGGTACCTGCTGCCGTTCGCGCTCGGCTCCTTCCTCGGTCCGGTCCTGCTCGGACGCCTGTTCGACACGGTGGGCCGGCGCCCGATGATCGCCTTCACCTACGG
>NZ_CAXTHR010000266.1:0-2748 GCF_964244095.1 uncultured Methylobacterium sp.
ACCGCCTCGACGATCGCCGGCGTGCCCGCCTCGAAGCGGTGCGGCGGGTCGTTGTAGGTGACGGTATCCTCGGAGACCGTGCGGATCATCTCGCCGCCGCCCTGGTAGGGCGGGAGGCGGTCGAGCCAGTCCTTCTTGCCGTAGAGCACGCCGATGCCGGTCGGGCCGTAGACCTTGTGGCCGGTGAAGACGAAGAAGTCGCAATCGAGCGCGCGCACGTCGATCGGGCCGTGCACGGCGCTCTGCGCCCCGTCGAGCAGCACCGGCACGCCGTGGGCGTGGGCGATGCGGACGATCTCGGCGGCCGGCGTGATCGTGCCGAGCACGTTCGACATCTGCGTGATCGCCACCATCTTCGTGCGCGGCGAGAACAGCTTCGCGTAGTCCTCGACGAGGAAGTTGCCGTCGTCATCGACCGGTGCCCACTTGATCACCGCACCGCGCCGCTCGCGCAAAAAGTGCCAGGGCACGATGTTGGAGTGGTGCTCCATGATCGACAGGATGATCTCGTCGCCCTCCCCGATCAGCCCGGCTAAAGCCATCGAGGAGGCGACGAGGTTGTAGGCTTCCGTGGCGTTGCGGGTGAAGATGATCTCGTCGGTCGAGGCCGCGTTGAGGAACTGGCGCGTCGTTTCGCGCGCGCCCTCGAACCCTTCGGTGGCCGCGTTCGCCATGAAATGCAGGCCGCGATGGACGTTGGCGTAGCCGGTCTCCATGCACGCGACCATCGCGTCGATCACCGCGCGCGGCTTCTGCGCCGACGCGGCGTTGTCGAGATAGACCAGCGGCTTGCCGTAGACCTTTTCGGACAGGATCGGGAATTCCTTTCGGATCGCCTCGACGTCGTAGGGGGGCAGGCGGGTGGGTGCGTTCATCTGTGTCGTCTCGCCTCGTTTCCGACCCTCATCTCCTCTGCGGGAGAGGGGTTAGGGATCAGCTTCGTGCGGCGAGCCACGCCTCGATCTCGCCGATCAGCGCCGCGCGGGCACCCTCGTGCGCGACCGACTCGACCGCCTCGCCGACGAACGCCTGCACGAGCAGGCTTTCCGCGATCGGCTTCGGCAGGCCGCGGGCCATGAGATAGAACAGCAGATCCTGGTCGGGCGCGCCGCAGGTGGCGCCGTGGCCGCAAGCGACGTCGTCCGCGAAGATCTCGAGTTCCGGCTTGTTCATCATCTGCCCCGCGTCGGAGAGGAGCAGGCAATCGGACTTCATCTTGCCGTCGGTCTTCTGCGCGACCTGCCGGACGATGATCTTGCCCTGGAACACGCCGGTGGCGTCGCCGTCGATCACCGTCTTGAACATCTCGCGGCCGATGCCGCCGACCGCCGCATGGTCGGCGAGCAGCGTCGAATCGGCGAGCTGCCCGTCGCCGAGCATCGTCGCGCCGTTGACCACGGCGTTCACGTTCTCGCCGGCCACATGCATGTAGATCTGGTGGCGGGAGAGCACCGCGCCGGTGACGAGGTTCACCGTCTCCAAGTGCGCCTCGTCGTCGAGGCGCACGCTGATGGTCGAGAGGGCGATCGCCTTGTCGCCCTCGCGGTTGATGCGGGCATGACGGAAGACGCCGTGCTTGCCGACAAGCACATCGAGGGCATCGTTTGGCTGATAGGTCAGGCCGTTGGGACCCTCGTGGCTTTCCAGCAGCGTGAATTCGGCCCCATCCCCCACCTCGACAAGAACGCGCGTCGCGGTCGAGAAGCCGTCCGTGCCGGCGCCCACGAAGCGCAGGTGCAGCGGTATCTCGACCTTGGCGCCGGGCGCCACGGAGATCAGCGCCCCGTCGGCCAGGAACGCGGTGTTGAGCTGGTAGATCGGGTTCTCGCGCGCCTGCGCCACGGGGGCGAGGTTCTTCAGGCGCATGTCGCCCGCGGCGAGCGCGTCGTTCAGCGGCGCCACCGAAACGCCGGCCGGGACGTGGTCGAGATCCGACAGCTCGCGGATCAGGTGGCCGTTGACGAAGGTGAGACGCACGGCCTCGATCGCGGAGAAGCCCGTGGCTCCTCCGACCGCGGCCTCGGCCACCTCGAGGGCCGGCGCCTCGGCGGGCGGGGCCGCCTCCTGCATCGCGGCACGCAGGTCCGTGTACTTGAACGCTTCGACGCGGCGGCTCGGCAGGCCGGCTGCCTCGAAGAAGCGGAACGCCTCCTCGCGGGCGATCGTCGTATCGCTGCCGAACCCCTTGCGGGCCGTCTCGAACAGGTTCGAGATGCCGGTCTCGGCGGAGGTGCGCAAGTTGGCGATGTCGGCCATGGGCTTACGCGGCCTCGTTGGTGCGGTACTCGGCGTAGCCCGACGCCTCGAGCTCGTGAGCGAGTTCCTTGCCGCCGGTCTTCACGATCAGGCCCTTGGACATGACGTGCACGGTGTCGGGCACGATGTAGTCCAGGAGCCGCTGGTAGTGCGTGATGACGAGAAACGCCCGTCCTTGCGCGCGGAGCGCGTTCACGCCCTCGGAGACGATGCGCAGCGCGTCGATGTCGAGGCCGGAATCGGTCTCGTCGAGCACGCAGAACTTCGGCTCCAGCAGCGCCATCTGAAGGATCTCCATGCGCTTCTTCTCGCCGCCGGAGAAGCCGACGTTGAGCGCGCGCTTGAGCATGTCCTTGTTGATCTCGAGCTTCTCGGCGGCCGCGTTGACCTTCCGGATGAAGTCCGGCGTCGCGATCTCGGCCTCGCCGCGGGCGCGCCGCTGCGCGTTGAGGCAGGCCTTGAGGAAGGTCATCGTGCCGACGCCGGGGATCT
>NZ_CAXTHR010000267.1:0-2693 GCF_964244095.1 uncultured Methylobacterium sp.
CCGGGCTACGTCGGCTACGAGGAGGGCGGCGCGCTCACCGAGGCCGTGCGGCGGCGGCCCTATCAGGTCGTGCTGTTCGACGAGGTCGAGAAGGCGCATCCGGACGTGTTCAACGTCCTGCTGCAGGTGCTCGACGACGGGCGGCTCACCGACGGGCAGGGCCGCACGGTCGATTTCCGCAACACACTGCTGATCATGACCTCGAACCTCGGGGCCGAGTACCTCGTGGCGCAGCGCGACGGCGAGGACACCGACGCGGTGCGCGAGGAGGTGATGGGCGTGGTGCGGGGGCACTTCCGGCCGGAATTCTTGAACCGGATCGACGAGATCATCCTGTTCCACCGCCTCAAGCGGGCGGAGATGGGTGCGATCGTCGACATCCAGCTCACCCGGCTCCAGACGCTGCTCGATGAGCGCAAGATCGTGCTGGACGTCGATGCGGACGCCCGCGCTTGGCTCGCCGACCGCGGCTACGATCCCGCCTACGGGGCGCGGCCGCTCAAGCGCGTCATCCAGAAGACGGTGCAGGACCCGCTGGCCGAACTGCTGCTGTCGGGAAAGATCCACGACGGCGAGAGCGTGCCCGTGGGCGTCGGGCCTGCGGGCCTGATCATCGCCGGAACCAGCGCCGCGCCGCGGCGGCGGCCGGACAACGTCACCCTCAACTGATCGGTCGCGCGCGTCGCCCCGGCGGTCGAAATCGGTCGCCGGGGCTTCTCTTTGCGCGGGGTCCCGACGACAGTGGATGCATGAGCGACCTCACCTACGCCATCGGCGACATCCACGGCTGCGCCGGGCTGCTCGACGGCCTGCTCGCACGGATCGAGGCGCACGCCGCCTCCCGCCCGCACCGCCTCGTCTTCCTCGGCGACTACATCGACCGCGGGCCGGACAGCGCGGGCGTCCTGCGCACCGTGAGCCGGCTGCACTGGGCCGACCCGGAGCGCGTCGCCTGCCTGATGGGCAACCACGAGGCGATGCTGCTCGACGCGCTCGCGACTCCCGGCGCCGACGCGCTGTGGTGCGGGAACGGGGGCATCGAGACGCTGGCCTCCTTCGGCGTCGCGGAAGCCGCAGCCCTCCCCCGGGACGTCCTCGACTGGATCGAGGCCCTGCCGACGCTCCACGCCGACGCGCGGCGCTGGTACGTCCATGCCGGGTTCCGGCCGGGCTGCGCGTCGCCTGACCCGGAGGTCCGCAACCGCCTCTGGATTCGCGAGCCGTTCCTCACCGAGGATTGCGACTTCGGCCGCCACGTCGTCCACGGCCACACGCCGCAGACGAATGGCCGGCCGGAGGTCCGACGCTTCCGCACCAACCTCGACACCGGCGCGGTCTACGGGGGTGCGCTGACCGCAGGGGTGTTCTCGGATGCTTCAGGGCCGGCGCTGGAGTTCCTGCAGGTCCAGGCGCGCCCGGTCCCGTAGGCGCTATCTGCGCGGCACCGGGCGCGCCGGGTTGCCGACCACCGTCGTGCCGATGGCCACGTCCCGCGTCACCACGGCGCCCGCCCCGATGATCGCGTCGTCGCCGACCGTCACGCCGGGCAGGATCAGCGCGGCGCCCCCGATCCAGACGTTGGCGCCGATCGTGACCGGGCGACCGAATTCGAGGCCCCTCCGGCGTTCCTCCGGATCACGCGGATGGTCGGCTGTGAGGATCTGCACGCCGGGCCCGATCTGCGTGCCGGCCCCGATCGCGACCGCGACCACGTCGAGGATCACGCAGTTGAAGTTCAGGAACGCCTCCGCCCCGAGGTGGATGTTGGTGCCGTAGTCGCAGTGGAACGGCGGCCGGATCACGGCCCCGTCGCCGACGTGGCCGAGGCGCTCGGCGAGGAGCGACCGGCGCTCGATCGCCGGCAGGGCGAGCGCCGCGTTGTAGCGCACCAGCCACGCCTTGGCAGCGGCCGCGTCCGCCTGAAGCTCGGGGTCGCCCGCGCGGTACAGTTCGCCCGCCAGCATCTTCTGCTTCTCGGTCATGGGCATAGTCCTCGCTGCCGACCCTCTCAGCGGCGCGCGGGCAGGACGGCCGAGATCGCCGCGATCAGCCAGCCGGCCATCAGGATCACGCCGCCGGATGGGGCGGCCATCGGAAACAGCGCGCGGCCGGCGAGCGCCCGCAGCGCAAGGTCGCCGGAAAACAGCACGAGGCCGAGGGCGAGCGCCGCCGCCGCCGCGCGCGCGGCGAGGCGATG
The DNA here is from genome assembly GCF_964244095.1 of uncultured Methylobacterium sp. Taxonomy (GTDB): domain Bacteria; phylum Pseudomonadota; class Alphaproteobacteria; order Rhizobiales; family Beijerinckiaceae; genus Methylobacterium. The sequence goes on from NZ_CAXTHR010000267.1 coordinate 2,198, forward strand.
CGTCAGGCCGGCGGCCCCGAGCCCGACGAGCGCGAGGATTGCGGGGGCGTGGAACAGCAGGAACTGCGCCGCGGTCTTCAGGCTGTCAGCACGCGGAATGTGGGCGGCGGCCGCGCTAGCGCCGACGCCGAGGGCGCCGGCGAGGCAGGCCAGGGCGATCAGGATTCGGTCGGCTGCGGTCGGCATCAGGCGCCGCGCTCGCTCATCAGCCGGGCGATGGCCGTGCGCAGGTCCGGTACGCCGCGGTCGTCGCGGCTCGACGTCAGCAGCACCTGCGGGTAGGCCGCCGGGCGCCGGGCCAGCGCCGCGTGGATGCCGGCGACCCGCGCCTCGGTCTCGGACGCCTTCAGGGCGTCGGCCTTGGTCAGCACAATCTGGTAGCTGACCGCGGCCTTGTCGAGGCCGTCGAGCACGTCCGCGTCGATACCTTTCAGCCCGTGCCGGGCGTCGATCAGCATGAACACCCGGGCGAGGTTGGCGCGGCCCTTGAGGTAGG
>NZ_CAXTHR010000268.1:0-2662 GCF_964244095.1 uncultured Methylobacterium sp.
ACCCAGCCGCCGAAGATGTCGCCGTTGGCGTTGGTGTCGGCCGGCATCGCGATGGTGCGGACCGTGAGGTCGCCCTGCGGTTCCTCGGCGCCTGCCCCCTCCATGGCATTCATTCCCTTCGCTCGGAAGCGCGGATTATGCCCGTTTGCCGCCGGGTCGGAAGGGGTCAGGGCATCACGCCGGCGAGCTTGAGGCCGGCTGCCAGGAATACGGCGGCGGCACACATGAGGCAATCGAGGGGAATCGATCGCCAGAGCCCGCGCGCGCGCACCTCGCGCATCGCGCTGTCGTCCATAGGGCATTCCTCCCGGGCGGACCGGTCTGATGCCGGCCGTCCCGAAGCGACGAGCCTACAGCAGATCGCGCCGAAAGGCAGCAGGCCCGCCGACGCCACGAAAAACCCGGCGGCCCGCGCGGGCCACCGGGTTCAGGGGCGCGTGCCGGGGCCTCCGGCGGTCAGTAGAAGAGCCGGCGCGGACCATAGAAGGGACGGCCGTAATAGGGGCGGCGATAGTACGGACGCGGGCCGCCGTAGAAGCGGCGGCCGTAATAGGGGCGCGGCCCGAACCGGCGGCGGTAGTAGTACTGGGCCTTCTCGGCGACCGCGGGCGCGGCCTCGGTCTGCAGGGCGAGGCCGGGGCCGACCGGGGCGGCGGACGCGCCCTGCGGCGCGGCGGCGGCGAAGCCCAGCACCAGCAGGGCGGCGAGCAGGAATTTCCTCATCGCGAATCTCAACTCCTTCGTGGACGGAAGACGTTCGAGCGGGGACGATGCCCGAGCCGGAGAAACGCACGAGCGGCACAAAGCGTTTCGTCCGGCGTCAGGCGATCTGCGCGGTCATGTCGACGACCTTGGCGGTGGCGCTCTGGCGCACCAGGTCGATCCCGTGCTCGCAATCCTCGCGGCGGGCGTAGCCTTCGCCGGAATCCGCGAGGATGTTGCCGTTCTGCGCCCGCAGGCGCCAGCGCCAGTGGCCCGGCGCATCGCGGTAGAGTTCGAATCGCATGGACAGGGGCTCCCGCTGGCGGCGTCTTGCGCGACGACGGTCGCGCTTGGCGCGTCCCTGGCGAGATGGGGCGCCCGGCGGCGCCCGGCAATGCACGGACGCCGCGGGAGCGCGCAGGAAAAAGGCCGCCCCAATGATCCGGGGCGGCCCTGTTCGAGCGGTTCGTGCGGGGCTCGCGTGCGTTACGAGCGTTTTCCATGATCCCAGAATCACGGAAAATGCTCTATCTCTTTGTGGGACCGCGTTTTTTCACGCGAGCCGGCATCCACCTCGCTGGAAAATGCTCTAGCGCGGGCTGCGGTCGAGCCAGCCTATGGCGCGGCCCTCGCCGGCGCCGCTGTGCGGGCGGTTGCCGGCGGGCTGGCGCGGACGATCACCGGCGGCGCGCTCGGGACGCGGGCCGGCGCTCGGGCGTTCGCCCTGCGGACGGGCGTTGCGGGTGTCCGGCTGGCGGCCACCTTCGGGGCGGCCTGGACCGCGACCGGGCTCGGCCGAGCGGTTGCCGCCGAAGGGGCGGCCCTGACCGGGACGCCCGCCGGGACGCTGGCCCGGACGGCCGCCGCCGGGGCGCTGGCCGCGGGTATCGGGCCGGCGCTCCTCGGCCTGGGCGATCTCGGCCGCCTCCTGGCGCGACGGCGGCGCGAAGCCGTCGGGGAAGGGCGCGACGGGGATGCGCTGGCGGGTGATGCGCTCGATGTCGCGCAGGTACGCCTTCTCCTCGTCGTTGCAGAACGAGATCGCGAGCCCGTCGGCGCCGGCGCGCGCGGTGCGGCCGATGCGGTGGACGTAGCTCTCGGGCACGTTCGGCAGGTCGAAGTTGACGACGTGGCTCACCGCCTCGACGTCGATGCCGCGCGCCGCGATGTCGGTGGCGACGAGCACCCGGCAGGCGCCGTCCTTGAAGGCGGCCAGCGCGCGCTCGCGCTGCGGCTGCGACTTGTTGCCGTGGATGGCGGACGCCGCGATGCCGACCTTCTCCAGCCCGCGCACGACGCGGTCGGCGCCGTGCTTGGTCCGGGTAAAGACGAGCACGCGCTCGATCTTCGGCTCGCGCAGGATGTGGGCCAAGAGCGCCTGCTTGGCGCCCGTGTGGGCGAAGATCACCTGCTGCTCGACGCGCTCGGCGGTGGTGGCCACCGGCGTGACGGCGACCTGGACCGGATCGCGCAGGTACTGATCGGCCAAGCCGGCGATGTTCTTCGGCATGGTGGCGGAGAAGAACAGGCTCTGGCGCTTGACCGGCAGCATCCGCACGATGCGCTTCAAGGCGTGGATGAAGCCGAGGTCGAGCATCTGGTCGGCCTCGTCGAGGACGAGGATCTCGACGCCCTCCAGCGTGAGCGAGCGGCGCTCGATCAGGTCGATCAGCCGGCCGGGGGTGGCGACGAGGATGTCGACGCCCGGCGCCAGCGCCCGCTCCTGGCGGCCGATGGTGACGCCGCCGAACACCACCGTGTTGGTCAGCGGCAGGTGGCGCCCGTAATCCGAGAAGCTCTCGGCGATCTGGTTGGCGAGTTCGCGGGTCGGCGAGAGCACGAGCACGCGGCAGCCGCGGCGCGGGGCGTGGCGCTTCTCGAGGCTGAGGCGATGCAGGATCGGCAGCGCGAAGGCCGCGGTCTTGCCGGTGCCGGTCTGGGCGATGCCGCAGAGGTCGCG
>NZ_CAXTHR010000269.1:0-2630 GCF_964244095.1 uncultured Methylobacterium sp.
ACCTCCATCGTCGCCTTGTCGGTCTCGATCTCGGCGAGCACGTCGCCGGACTTGATCGCGTCGCCCTCCTTCTTCAGCCACTTGGCGAGGTTGCCCTTCTCCATCGTCGGCGACAGGGCGGGCATCAGGACGTTGATCGGCATGGCGTCAGGTCTCTGGCAAGGACAAGGGCGCCGGCGAGGGCGGGACGGCCGGATCGTCGAAGGGAAACAGGTCGTCGAGCGGGAACGGGACGGCGTCGAAGGGGGCCAGGCCGACCGTCTCGCCGCGCTGGACGGTGCCGAGCAGCAGCCAGCGTCCGCCGGTGAGCGCGAAGGCTTCGAGCACGCCGTCGCTCGGATCGAGCAGCCAGAGGTGCCCGACCTGCGCCTCCGCGTAGATGCGGCGCTTCGGGCCACGGTCGAGGCGGATCGTCGCCGGCGACAGGATCTCGCAGACCCAGTCCGGCGGGGTCTCGATATGGGCTTCGGCCGGCTCGGTCGGCATCCGCGCGCGGCGCCAGCCGGCCAGATCCGGCACCACCACCTGCGGACCGAGGTGAAGCTCGGGCTTCCAGGCGAATATCCAGCCACCAGGCCTGTGTCGTGCATGGCCGAACGCCGAGCCCAACGTACTCGCCAGTACCGTGGCCGCAGCCCCGTGCAGGGGTGGTAGCGGCGCGTGCGTCTCCAGCATCCCGTCGACAATCTCGGCCACGAGATGATCCGGAACGGCTTCGAGGTCGGCGTAGGTGGCGAGACGGGTCGCGGCCCCAGGCATGTGCGACATCTTCGATGCTAGTTGAAGCCGCCGGGGCGGAGGCTCTCGGCCTCCCACCCGGCGCGGATGCGCTCGAACGCCTCGTCCTCCGACATCTCGGTCTCCGCGGCGTAGGCACGCGCCGCCTGTCCGGCGAGGTCGATCAGGAGGCGGCCCCAGGTCGCCGGGTCGTCGAAGGCGCGGCGCAGGGCCACGCTGACGGCCCCGTCCACGACCGCCGCGCGCAGAACCTCGATGCCGCCCTGCTCCTGGGCGTCTGGGGGGATGTCGAGGGCTTGGAAGGTCTCGCTCATGGCCTGCACCGTCTTACCGACAGGACGCAGGGGGTCGCGCGGCCTCGACCGGCCGTTCGTTCCGGATTGGTCGATGTCCCGCCCTGGCGAGCCCGGATCACCGGTAGCAGACGGCCTTGGCCGCCTCGACCACCTCGGCGACGTTGGGCAGCGCCAGCTTCTCGAGGTTGGCAGCATACGGCATCGGCACGTCCTTGCCGGTGACGCGCAGCACCGGGGCGTCGAGGTAGTCGAACGCGTCGACCATCAGACGGGCCACGATCTCGGCGCCGATGCCGGATTGCGGAAAGCCCTCCTCGACGGTGACGCAGCGGCCGGTCTTGCGCACCGATTCCAGCACCGTCCCGGTGTCCATCGGCCGGAGCGTGCGCAGGTCGATCACCTCCGCCTCGATGCCCTGCTCGGCCAGCACCTGCGCGGCCTTCAGCGCATAGCTCATGCCGATGGCAAACGACACGATGGTTACGTCCTTGCCGGTGCGGTGGATCTTCGCCTTGCCGATCGGCAGCACGAAGTCGTCGAGCTTCGGCACCGGGAAGGTCTGGCCGTAGAGGATCTCGTTCTCGAGGAAGACCACCGGGTTGGGATCGCGGATCGCGGCCTTGAGCAGGCCCTTGGCGTCGGAGGCGGTGTAGGGCGCGATCACCTTGAGGCCGGGGACGTTGGAATACCACGCCGAATAGTCGTGGCTGTGCTGGGCGCCGACGCGGGCGGCGGCGCCGTTGGGGCCGCGGAACACGATCGGGCAGCCGAGTTGGCCGCCGGACATGTACAGCGTCTTGGCCGCCGAGTTGATGATGTGGTCGATCGCCTGCATCGCGAAGTTGAAGGTCATGAACTCGACGATGGGTTTAAGGCCCGAGAGCGCCGCGCCGACGCCGATGCCGGCAAACCCGTGCTCGGTGATCGGCGTGTCGACGACGCGGCGCGCGCCGAACTCCTGCAGCAGGTTCTGCGTGACCTTGTAGGCACCCTGGTACTCGGCGACCTCCTCGCCGATGACGAACACGTCCGCGTCCCGGCGCATCTCCTCGGCCATGGCGTCGCGCAGCGCCTCGCGCACGGTCATCGTCACCATTTCGGTGCCGGCCGGGAACTCCTCCATCACCGGTGCCGCCGCCCTGTTGGTGATGACGGCAGGCGACGCGGGCGCGGCCGGCTTGTCGTCGCCGGTCTTGGCGATGGCGGCCGCGCCCGAGGCCAGCCCTTCTGCCTGCATCGTCGGCGTGGGGGCTTTCTGGCCGTCCGTATCTGCTCCGTTGGCCTTCGGCTTGCCGCCGGAGGCGGCGGCCGCCGCGACGTCCTCGCCCTCGCCGGCGATGATCGCGATCGGCGTGTTGACCGCCACGTTCTCGGTGCCCTCCGCGATCAGGATGCGCGCCAGCACGCCCTCGTCGATCGCCTCGACCTCCATCGTCGCCTTATCGGTCTCGATCTCGGCGAGCACGTCGCCGGACTTGACCGCGTCACCCTCTTTTTTGAGCCACTTGGAGAGCTTGCCCTCCTCCATGGTCGGTGAGAGCGCGGGCATCAGGATGTCGGTCGCCATGATGGTCTCTGTCGGTGAGGCGGGCGGGG
>NZ_CAXTHR010000270.1:0-2606 GCF_964244095.1 uncultured Methylobacterium sp.
GTCGATCTTCCTGTCGAACTTCGTGCAGGTGGCCCAGGGCGCGCGCAACAAGCCGCTGCCGCCGATGCTGTCGGGCGGGCTCACCTTGTTCGAGCGGGACGGGTTCGCGGTGTTCCTCTCTTACAAGCAATGCCTGATCATGGCGGTGACGATCGTGCTGCTCACCGGCTTCTGGTACCTCGTCCAGCGCACGCCCTTCGGCCGGGCGCAGCGGGCCTGCGAGCAGGACCGCCGGATGGCCGCGCTGCTCGGCATCGACGTCGATCGCACGATCTCGCTGACCTTCGTGCTCGGCGCCGCGCTCGCGGCGGTCGCAGGCGTGCTCTACCTCCTGTATTACGGCGTCGTATCCTTCTCCGACGGCTTCGTGCCCGGCGTGAAGGCGTTCACGGCGGCCGTGCTCGGCGGCATCGGCTCGCTTCCGGGCGCCGTGCTCGGCGGGCTGATCATCGGCCTGATCGAGACCTTCTGGTCGGCCTACTTCTCGATCGAGTACAAGGACGTCGCCGCGTTCTCGATCCTCGCCGTGGTGCTGATCTTCATGCCGTCGGGAATCCTCGGCCGCGCCGAGGTCGAGAAGGTCTGATGGCGGGCAGCGCGACGGGGCCGGACGGCCTGCCGGCGATCCTGCGGGATGCCGCGTTCTACGCGCTCGGCGCCTTCGGCCTGTGCGTGCCGCTGGTCAGCTTCCGTACCGATCCGGGCCCGACCGGCGGGCTCGAACTCACGCCGCGCTGGGTCCTCGTCGCGGGCCTGTGCGCCGCGATCTTCCTCGCACGCCTCGCCCAGCGCCTCGTGCTGATGCGCCGCGATGCCCGCCGCGCCCTGACGCCGGCCCCGGCCCAGGCGACGGAGGCGGTCGACGCCGCGCCGAATGCCGGCCAGCGCATCTCGATGCTGGCGCTGTGGCTGTTCATCGGCGTCGCGCTGACACTGCCGCCGGTGGCCGCGCTCGCGAGCGGCAGCCTCGGGGAGGCGCGCTACTGGATCGACCTCGGCATCCTCATCCTCACCTACGTAATGCTCGGCTGGGGCCTCAACATCGTCGTGGGCCTCGCCGGCCTGCTGGATCTCGGCTACGTCGCCTTCTACGCGGTGGGCGCGTATTCCTACGCGCTGCTCTCGACCACCTTCGGCCTGTCGTTCTGGCTCTGCCTGCCGCTGGCCGGGTTGTTTGCCGCGTTGTGGGGCATGCTGCTCGGCTTCCCCGTGCTGCGGCTTCGCGGCGACTACCTCGCGATCGTCACGCTGGCCTTCGGCGAGATCATCCGCCTCGTGCTGATCAACTGGGTCGACGTCACCGGAGGGGGCGCGGGCATCTCATCGATCCCGCGCGCGACGTTCTTCGGCATCCCGTTCACCGCGGGCGAGGAGGGCTTTGCGGCCCGCTTCGGGCTCACCTTCGACTCGATGCACCGCATCGTTTTCCTGTACTACGTCATCCTGGCGCTCGCGCTCGTCACCAACCTCGTCACCCTGCGCCTGCGCCGGCTGCCCATCGGCCGCGCCTGGGAGGCGTTGCGCGAGGACGAGATCGCGTGCCGCTCGCTCGGCATCAACACCACCACGACGAAGCTCACCGCCTTCGCGCTCGGGGCCGCCTTCGGGGGCGTGGCCGGCTCGTTCTTCGCCGTGCGCCAGGGCTTCATTTCGCCCGAGAGCTTCAACTTCCTGGAGAGCGCGATCATCCTGGCGATCGTCGTGCTCGGCGGCATGGGCAGCCAGGTCGGCGTCGCCATCGCCGCCGTCGCCATGGTCGGCGGGCCGGAGATGCTGCGCAACCTCGGCTTCCTGAAGCAGGTCTTCGGCGAGGGCTTCGACCCGAACGAGTACCGCCTGCTGCTGTTCGGCCTCGCCATGGTGGCGATGATGGTCTGGCGCCCGCGCGGGCTCATCTCGGAGCGCACGCCCTCGGTGGCCTTGGGCAGGCGCCGGGCGATCTCCGGCGCCCATGTCAGCGAGGGCCACGGCTGATGGGCAGCGCCCGATGACCGCGCCGATCCCGCCCCGCGACGACGCGGTGCTCACGGTCGACCACCTCACCATGCGCTTCGGCGGGCTCACCGCCGTCGGCGACCTGTCGTTCCGGGCGCACCGCGGCGACATCACCGCGCTGATCGGCCCGAACGGCGCCGGCAAGACCACGGTGTTCAACTGCATCACCGGCTTCTACAAGCCGACCGAGGGGATGCTGACGCTCAAGCACGCCGACGGCTCGAAGCACCTGCTGGAGCGCCTGCCGAACCATTCCGTGAACCGCATCGGGCGGGTGGCGCGCACGTTCCAGAACATCCGCCTGTTCCAGGGCATGACCGTGCTGGAGAACCTGCTCGTCGCCCAGCACGCGCCCCTGATGCGAGCCTCCGGCATGACCGTGCTCGGGCTCATCGGCCTGCCGGTCTACCGCCGGGCCGAGGACGCGGCGATCGCGCGGGCCAGGGACTGGCTCGACCGCATCGGCCTGACGGCGCGCGCCGACGACCCGGCCGGCGACCTGCCCTACGGCGCCCAGCGCCGGCTGGAGATCGCGCGGGCCATGTGCACCGACCCGGTGCTGCTCTGCCTCGACGAGCCGGCCGCCGGCCTCAACCCGCGCGAGAGCGGAG
>NZ_CAXTHR010000271.1:0-2586 GCF_964244095.1 uncultured Methylobacterium sp.
CGGCTCGACGGAGGAGGCGCAGGAGCGCATCGGCGCGGAGGTCGCGCGCAAGCTGATCGACTATTCCGACATCGGCTCGACGGTCGGCGCGGTGAACTTCCCGCAGGTGCAGCTCCCGGCGCGCGCCGCCGGCGCCCGCTTCATCCACGTCCAGGAGAACCTGCCCGGCATGCTCGGCCGGCTGAACGCGGTGTTCTCCGGTCGCGGCATCAACATCGCCGGGCAGTTCTACCAGACCGACGGCGGGGTCGGCTACGTGGTGCTGGAGACCGACGCCACCGACGCCGACGCCGAGATGCTGCTTTCCGAAATCCGCGCGATTCCCGGCACGATCCGGGCACGGTTGCTGTACGAGCGCCGCCGCGGGTAGGGTGCGCCAGCGGCGACGTCGCCACCTCCGCCGGACCTTCCGGGTCGAGCGTGCGTCCCCGCGCCCCGGGCGGGAGGAGGCGCCGCGGTGCGCCGAAGGCGCGAGGCTTGCACGGGGCGAGACCGCACAGAAGCGGGGCTTGCACGGAGGCGGGGCTTGCACGGGCACGGGACTTGCCGCAGCCTCCCGCCGACGCAGCAGGGCCGGACACCGCGCATCGATGACCACCGGCCTCTTCGCCTCGCGAAAATCCGTCGCCGCCATCGTCGCCGCCCACGGCGCGGACCACGGCCCGGCGCTGGCGCAGAACCTCTCGGCGTTCGGCCTCATCTGCATCGGGCTCGGGGCAACGATCGGGGCGGGAATCTTCGTGCTCACCGGCACGGCCGCCGCGCAGTATGCCGGTCCCGGCCTCGCGCTGTCGTTCGGGATCGGCGGGATCGCCTGCGCCTTCGTCGGGCTGTGCTACGCCGAACTCGCGGCGATGATCCCGGTGCCGGGCTCGACCTACGCCTACACCTACGCGACGCTGGGCGAGCTCTGCGCCTGGATCATCGGCTGGGACCTCGTGCTCGAATTCGCCTTCGCCGCGGCAACCGTCGCCGTCGGCTGGTCCGGCTACGCGCAGAGCCTGATGGCGGATGCGGGCCTGCGCCTGCCGGCGGCGCTGTCCGCCGCGCCGGGCGCGGGCGGCCTCGTCAACCTGCCGGCCTCGGGAATCGTGCTGGCGCTGACCGCGCTGCTGATGCGCGGGAGCCGTGAGGCGTCGCTGGCCAACGCCGCGATGGTCGCGCTCAAGCTCGCGATCATCCTCGCCTTCGTCGGCGTCGGCGCCCTCCACCTGAAGCCGGAGCTGTGGCATCCGTTCATCCCGGACAACACCGGCACGTTCGGGCAGTTCGGCTGGAGCGGCGTCCTGCGCGGGGCGGGCGTGGTGTTCTTCGCCTTCATCGGCTTCGAGACGGTCTCGACCGCGGCGGGCGAGACCCGGGACCCGCAGCGCGACGCGCCGGTCGGGCTGCTCGCCTCGCTCGCGATCAGCACGGTGCTCTACGTCGCGGTCGCCGCCGTGCTCACCGGGCTGGTGCCCTACCGGGAGCTGAACGTCGCCGACCCGATCGCCAAGGCGATCGACGCGATCGGGCTCGGCGCCTTCGCCGTGGCGATCAAGCTCGGGGCGCTCGTCGGGCTCACCACCGCGACGCTCACCGCCCTCTACGGGCAGGCGCGGGTGTTCTACGCGATGGCCCGCGACGGGCTGCTGCCGCGGGTCTTCGCGCGGGTGAGCCCGGCGACGCGCACCCCCGTGCTGAGCCAGGCGACGATCGGCGCGCTCACCGCGCTAGTGGCCGGCCTCGTGCCGATCGAGGAACTCGGCGAACTCGTCAGCATCGGCACGCTGTTCGCCTTCGGCCTCGTCTGCACCGCCGTGCTGATCCTGCGCCGCACCGATCCCGACAGGCCGCGGCCGTTCCGCGTGCCGGCAGCGCCCGTGGTGGCGGGGCTCGGCATCCTGTCCTGCCTCGTCCTGATGGCCGGGCTGCCGGGCGAGACCTGGGTGCGGCTCGGCGTCTGGCTGGCGCTCGGGCTGGCGCTGTACTTCGGCTACGGACGCGAAAACGCCCGCCGGGTGAGGGCGGGCGGGTGAGCGGCGGTCAGAACGAGCGGCGGGTCGGGCGGGGGGCCTGCCCGCCGCCGTAGCGGCGGCGCAGGAACGCGACGACCCGCGGCAGCAGGAAGGCGATCAGGAGTTTTCGCATCGGGGCGGCGGACTTTCTTCACGAGCGTGTGAGGACGCAATGCGCCGGAAGGGCACGCGTTCCGCTCGGCGCACCTTGCCGCTCCGCACACCTTGCCGTTCCGCGCACCTTGCTGCTCGGCGCACCTTGCCGCTCAGAGTTCCAGCGTCAGCGTCACCGGCGCGTGGTCGGACGGGCGCGCCCAGCCCCGCGCGTGGCGCGCGACGTCGACGCAGCGCACGGTGCCGGCCAGGTCCGGCGACACCCAGGCATGGTCGAGGCGCCGGCCCTTGTCGGCGGCCGCCCAGTCCGGCGAGCGGTAGCTCCACCACGTGTAGATCTTCTCGGGCAGCGGCGTGAGCAGCCGGGCGGTGTCGATCCAGCCCGCCTCGCCGCGCAGGGTCTCCAACGCCTCGGTCTCGACGGGGGTGTGGCTCACCACGTCGAGGAGTTGCCTGTGCGACCAGACGTCGTGCT
>NZ_CAXTHR010000272.1:0-2524 GCF_964244095.1 uncultured Methylobacterium sp.
TTTGGTGGGGGAAGTAGGACTCGAACCTACGAAGCTTACGCAGCGGATTTACAGTCCGCCCCCTTTGCCGCTCGGGACATTCCCCCAAAGGACGACCCATCGGGCCGCGCGCGGCCCTTATGGTGAGGGGGGCAGCGGGTGTCAACCGCGCGCCGGGGCTCCGAACCCGGGTTGGCGACACGAACCCGAGACGGCGCTCAGTGCCTTTGACGGACGACCAACCCGGCGTTCCGAGGCGCCCTCCGGAGCCGGCCTTCGCGTGTCGTCGACACGCGTTCGAGCCCCTGGCGCGGGCCGGCATCCGCCATGGCCGGCGGATCGGTGCCGGCGGCGTTCGGACACCGGGCGACGACGACGCCGGCGTGGCGGGACGGGATCAGTCGGCGGGGCCGAGGTCGCAGATCCGGACCTGCGCCCGCTCCGCGCCGCGCCAGCGGTCGCAGGCGAGCGTGCCGGCCACGTGGAACTCGCGGCCGATGCCCGACAGGATCGCCTGACCCAACGGCCCTTCCGCGCTGCGGAAGCTGATCGCGCCAACCGCCTGTCCGTCGCGGCTGCGCAGCTTGGCCCGGACATGGCTGTGGCCGACGATGGCGGCCTCGACGACGCGGTGGCGCGGCAGGGCGAAGACCGGCTCGGGCGCGCCCTGCCCAAACGGGCCTGCGCGCTGGATCAGGCGGACGCTCTCGGCGGTGGCTCCGCCGGCGCTGACGGTGCCGTCGACGAGCAGCGCCTCGACGGCGCGCGCCTGCGCGACGGCGTCCGCGAGGGTCTCGGTGAGGAACGCCGCGAAGCGGGCGAGGTCGGTGCCGGGAAGCGTCACGCCCGCGGCCATGGCGTGGCCGCCGCCCTTCCGTGCGATGCCGGCGGCGACGGCCTCGCGCACGGCGTGGCCGAGGTCGGCGCCGGGGATCGAGCGGCCGGAGCCCGTGGCGGTGCCGTCGGGCCGGAGCGCGAAGGCGAAGGCCGGGCGGCCGAAGCGTTCCTTCAGGCGCGCCGCGATCAGCCCGACGATGCCGGGGTGCCATTCGGCGCTGCCGGCCACCAGCACCGGGCGGTCCGGATCGCGTGCGAGGTCATGGTCGATCCCGGCCTCGGCCTCCGCCACGGCCTGCGCCTCGATCGCCTGCCGCTCGCGGTTGAGCCGGTCGAGTTCGAGCGCGATGCGGGCGGCTTCCGCGGGATCGCCGGTGGTCAGCAGCCGCGCGCCGAGGCCGGCATCGCCGATGCGCCCGCCCGCGTTGATGCGCGGCCCGAGCAGGTAGCCGAGGTGCCACGCCTCCGGCGGCCCGTCCAGCGCCGCGGCGTCGAGCAGCGCGGCGAGGCCGTGGCGCCCGCGGGCGCGCATCACGGTGAGCCCCTGGACCACGAAGGCGCGGTTCAGGCCGGTCAGCGGCACGACGTCGGCGACGGTGGCTAGCGCCACGAGGTCGAGGGCGTCGGTCAGCGACGGTTCGGGCCGCGCGCCGAACAGGTTCTCCGCCCGCAGGGTGCGCGCCAGCGCGACCAGCGTCAGGAAGACCACGCCGGCGGCGCAGAGATGGCCGAGGCCCGACAGGTCGTCGAGGCGGTTCGGGTTCACCAGCGCCCGCACCGGCGGCAGCACCTCGGGGGCGCCGTGGTGGTCGAGCACGATCACGTCGAGACCGAGCTTCGAGGCCTCCTCCAGGGGGCCGTGGCCCGAGGTGCCGCAATCGACGCAGACGAGCAGGGTCGCGCCCGCGCCGGCGAGCGCCGTGACCGCGGCGGTGTTGGGGCCGTAGCCCTCGGTGATGCGGTCGGGGATGTGGATGTGCGTCGGCACGCCGAGCGCCCGCAGGTAGCCGGCGAGCAGCGCCGCGCTCGCCGCCCCGTCGACGTCGTAGTCGCCGAACACCGCGACGCTCTCGCCGCGGCGGACGGCGCGCGCGAGGCGCCTGGCCGCGACCTCCATGTCGAGGAGGCAGGCCGGGTCCGGCATCAGGTCGCGCAGGCGCGGCTTGAGGAACGCCGCCGACGCGTCCGGTCGCACGCCGCGCCCGGCCAGCACCCGGGCGAGCAGCTCCGGCAACCCGTGCGCCTGGACCATGGTCGCGGCCCAACCCTGCGCGGCGGGGTCGGCGCAACGCTCGCGCCAGGGGCGGCCGAGGATCGAGCGATCGACGCCGAGGAAGGCGCGGGATGCGGGGCGGGATGCGGACACGGAAGCGATCATAGCCGGATCGCGAATGCCGCGCTGTCCTCCGGAAACGACAGCGGGGCGGGCATCACCGCCCGCCCCGCGCGTCCGTCCATCAATGGCGGATCAGAGGTTCTTCAGCACCTGATCGACCACCTTCTTGGCGTCGCCGAACAGCATCATGGTGTTGTCGCGGAAGAACACCTCGTTCTCGACGCCGGCATAGCCCGAGCCCATGCCGCGCTTGATGAAGATCACGGTCTTGGCGCGCTCGACGTCGAGGATCGGCATGCCGTAGATCGGCGAGGCCTTGTCGGTCTTGGCGGCCGGGTTGGTGACGTCGTTGGCGCCGATCACGAAGGCGAC
>NZ_CAXTHR010000273.1:0-2517 GCF_964244095.1 uncultured Methylobacterium sp.
GCCATGTTGATCAGGTTCGAGACCTTGCGGTTCGAGCCGTGCTGGCGCGCGTCGATCACGAGGTCGATGCGAAGCTGTGGGAACGCCTCTTCGAGGCGGCGCACGATGCCGATCGCCGGGTCGCCCGCGTTCTGCACGCCGAACACCACCTGCACCGGGCCGGCATAATGCTGGCGGCAGAAGCTCGCGAGGTTCTCGAAGAGGTTCGGCTCCAGGCCGCAGAGCGGCTTCAGGATCGTGACCGAGGGGCGAGCCGCCTCGGCGTCGAGGCGCGGCGCGGCTCTTGCCGCGAACCGGCCGGCGAGCAGCGCCGCGGTCAGCGCGTAGAGGCAGCCCGCGACCGCGGGGACCAGGAGGATCGGCGAAAGCCAGGTGAGGTCCATGGGGGGCGGCGCTCGGTCGCGAAGGACGGGAATCGATGGCGCCGGACATCGCGGCGCGCGAGGCATCTGTGCGGTCGGTTCAAGGCGCCGGTTTGGCGGCCGGCATGCCATCGGTGCGCTGGCGCAGGAATTTCAGACCGCCGTCGGCCTTGAGCGGCTGGCTCATGCGCGCCCGCTGGCCCGCGGCCTCGCCGAGGTTCCCATTGCGGAGGACGTCGCCTCGAAGCGGGCGTAGGGCGCATCGACGGCGGCGACCGCCGAACGCACCGGCGGCACGACGGCCGGCAGCGCCAGCGCGACCGAGCCTGCGCGCGTCAGGCGCATGTCTTCAACTCCGCCGCCTCCGGCTCGCCGACACGGGCGCCGGTCCCGCGCGGCGGCGCATAGCTGTAGAACGGCCCCAGCGTCGCGGCCGCGGTACCGAGCCGGCGGATCGGCTGCCGGCCCGGCGCCGGGCCGCTCGCCTCGGCCTCCGCCGCATCGCGGCCGATGCGGCCTTCCTGCGCATGCCAGAGCAGCAGGCCCGGCACGCCGACGAGGAGGTCGGCGAGACGCTTGACCAGCGACAGCGCCAGCGCCGCCTCGGCCGGGATGCCGAACAGGGCGCACAGCGCGATCAGGCCGCCCTCCTGCGCGCCGAGCGCGCCGGGCACCGCGAAGGCGGCGCCGCGCACGGCCTGGGCGAGGCTCTCGATCACCAGCGCCTCGGCAAAGCTTACCGGATAGCCCATGAAGTGCAGGCAGACGTAGACTTCGAGCGTGCCGATGATCCAGCCGACGAGGTGGATGCCGATGCCCGACAGGACGCGCAGCGGCGCGCCGTAGAGGCGGCGCAGGTTGTCGTAGAGCATCTCGACGGCGCCGAGCGCCTGCCATTCGCGGCTCGCGGCGAAGCGGTGGACGATGCCCTGGATCAGGCGGTGCCCGGCGCGGCGCTGGATCAGGTAGAACGCGCCGATCGCCGGCGCGGCGACGGCGAGGCCGCCGGCCACCGTCCGGACGATCGGTCCGTCGCCCGACAGCCACATGAGCAGGCCGAGGCCGGCCAGCGTGAACAGCAACTGCGTCAGCGCCTGGGTCATCAGGTCGACGAACATGCTGGCGCCGGCGAGCCCCCCGGCGACGCCGCGCTTGGTCAGCAGGCGCGCGCCGACGAAGTCGCCGCCGACGGCGGCCACCGGCAGCAGCGTGTTGATGCCCTCGCGCACGAAGCGCAGGTTGATGCAGGCGGGCAGGCTCGGGCGGCCGGCGGCGGGAAAGATCGCGTACCAGCCGAGACCCGCCCAGGCGACGGCGACGGCGCGGGCCAGGACCACGACCAGGGCGCCCCAGCCGGCGCTGACCACCGCCGCGGCGACATCCTCGAGACCGGAGGAGAGGAACAGGCCGACGACCGTGCAGAGACCGGCGATCAGGGCTACGGTCGTCAGACGCTTCATGATCCTCTTTCAAGCTCGCTGGTGGCTTGATGCTGGATTCTCGCCGCGATTCCGACCCAGGAAGACCGCTGCGGACGAGGAGTCGGACCCAAGTTGCAGCAACGATCGGCAATGTCTATCACCCGATAGACACAGTGCGGACCAAAGCGGCACCGGGGGTTTTCGCTCCGAGCAGACCGCCCGCAGGGATGACACGAGGGGACCCACCATGGACCGCGACGCTTCCCACACGGCCGCCGAGGCCGTGCTCGACGACGCCCCGGACGGCGTCGTCGGCGGCCGCGACGGCGGTCGCAGCGTGCCCGCGCCGCACTCGCCGGTGATGGCCTGGAACGAGTGGGACCCGCTGGAGGAGGTGATCGTCGGCTCGCTCGACGGCGCCACGATCCCGACCCATCACCTCACCGTGATCTTCAACCTGCCGCGCGCCGCGCAGCCGTTCTACCGCTTCGCCTCGGGCTTCCGCTATCCGAACTTCATGAAGAAGCTCGCCCAGAAGGAGCTCGACAACTTCATCGCGATCCTCGCCGGCGAAGGCGTGACGATCCGCCGGCCCGACAGCATCGATTTCTCGAAGAAATATCGGGCGCCGCGCTGGTCGTCGCGCGGCTTCTGCGTCGCCTGCCCGCGCGATCCCTATCTCGTGATCGGCGACGAGATCATCGAGAGCCCGATGTGCTGGCGCTCGCGCTACT
>NZ_CAXTHR010000274.1:0-2501 GCF_964244095.1 uncultured Methylobacterium sp.
GCCGACCAGATCATCGGCAGCCACCAGACGGTGATCAAGTCCCTGTCGAAGCTGCATGCGGACGTCACGATGTTCTCGGGCGCCACCATCCTGGGCGACGGCAGCGCCGCCCTCATCCTCGACGTCCCGCAACTCGTAACGGCCGCGCAGGCGATGGCGGCGTCCCACCCCTCGACGGAGGCCGCGTGATGAGCGCCGAGACCGACGACACCCTTTGCCAGGTCCTCATGGTCGGGATCGCCGACGAGATCTTCGCGATCGACGCCGCGATGGTGCGGGAGATCATCGATCCGATCCCGCCGACCCGCGTCGCGGGCGCCCGGCCGCATCTCGGCTCCGTGGTCAACGTGCGCGGCAACGTCATCCCGCTGGCGGATCTGCGCATCCGCTTCGGCATGCCGGGGCGCGAGGCGACGTCCGACACCCGTATCGTGGTGATCGAAGTGCCGATCGGCGGGGACGCGGTCTCCGTCGGAATCATGGCGGACAAGGTTCACGAGGTGACGGAGATCTCCAGCGCCGCGGCGCAGCAGATCCCGCGCGTCGGAATGGCGCTGAAGCCGGAATACATCCGGTCCATCGTCAAGTGGAAGCATGGATTCGTCATCGTTCCTGAGATGGAACGAATCTTAAGTTAAACCCGAAGTGCCTGTAGAGTAGGAGCGTGCCATGCGAATGACGATCAAGACCAAGTTGGCGGGAGCCTTCGGGCTCGTTCTCGCTCTGTCGGCGGTGGCCGGCGGCGTGAGCTACATGAAGCTGTCGGAACTCGCCGACACGCAGCAGGATCTCGCCCGGCGCGGCAACCGAATCAGTCTGACCTCCGATGTGCAGAACGTGCTCGGCGCGACGGCCCGCACGGAAAAGAACATCATCATGGAGAGCGATCCGAAGAAGATGGACGTCTTCTTCGATGAACTCAGCCAGCGCCGGGCGTCCCTTCTCAAGCTGAAGACCGATCTCGAGGCAGGAGCCGGGGCCGACGCCCGCCAGATGCTCGATGCCGCAGCCGTACTGCTCGACCGATACAATCGCATCCAAGACGAAACCATGAAAAACGCGCGGCTCAACTCCAACGCACGCGCGCTGCAGCTCTGGCAGAGCGAGACCAGCATGATCCTGCCGCGGGTGAACGCGGCCAAGGATGCGCTGACAGCCGAACTCACCCGGCCGGACGCGACGATCGAGCAGGTCAGGGCGGCCCTCCTGATCAATCGGTCCCAGGAGAGTTGGCTCCGCGCGACGCGCTTGCTGGTCACGACATTCAGCGCCGGCTCTCTGGCCGAGTTGGACGAAGGCCAGAAGACCTTCCAGCAGATGATGTCGACGCTGTCGGCCGAGATCGGCAGGGCGCGGACGGCCGTCGCCGCCGCCGGCGCCTCGCCGGCAGACCTGGTCGCGGCCTACGAGTCCGCCACCGCGTCGGTCCAGCGGGTCGCCGCCATCGCGGTGGAGGGCGGTAACCTCAAGGCGATGGACCTCACGATGGGCGAAGGCCGCAAGGCGCTCGTGGAGACCATCAAGGCCTACGACGACTACGCGGCCCTGGTCGCGCGCCAGATGCACGAGGCCGCGAAGGCGGGCGGCGCGGCCTCCGATGCGGCCAAGCTTCTTCTCATGCTCGTTCTCTCGGCCTCCATGATCTTCGGCATCGCGGCCGCGACCTGGATCGCCCTCGCGATCAGCCGCGGTCTCGCCAAGGCCGTCGGTCTTGCCAACGCCGTGGCCGTCGGCGACCTGAGCCAGACGATCGTGGTGACGTCGAAGGACGAGATCGGCGACCTCGTGACGTCGCTCAACGTCATGACCGCGAACCTCAACGCGACGGCGGCGGTCGCCGACGAGATCGCGTCCGGCAACCTGACGGTCGAGGCCAAGCCCCTGTCCGGCAAGGACACGCTCGGCATCGCGCTGGAGAAGATGCTGCTCAAGCTGCGGGCCGTCGTGTCCGAGGCGACGGCGGCCGCCGGCAACGTGTCGGCCGGCTCCCAGGAACTGTCGGCCTCGGCCGAGCAGCTCTCGCAGGGCTCGACGGAGCAGGCCTCGTCCACCGAGGAAGCCTCGTCCTCGATGGAGGAGATGGCCGCCAACGTGAAGCAGAACGCCGAGAACGCCAGCCAGACCGAGAAGATCGCCCGCCAGTCGGCCAAGGACGCGGAAGCCAGCGGCGCGGCGGTGGGCCGTGCGGTGGAGGCGATGCAGACGATCGCCCAGAAGATCACCATCGTGCAGGAGATCGCCCGGCAGACCGACCTCCTGGCGCTCAACGCGGCGGTGGAGGCGGCCAGAGCGGGGGAGCACGGCCGCGGCTTCGCGGTGGTGGCCTCGGAGGTGCGCAAACTCGCCGAGCGTAGCCAGGCGGCGGCGGCCGAGATCGGCACGCTCTCGTCCGACACGGTGAAGGCGGCGCGCGAGGCCGGCGACATGCTCGGCAAGCTCGTCCCCGACATCAAGAAGACGGCCGAACTGGTGGAGGAGATCACCGCGGCCTGCCGCGAGCA
>NZ_CAXTHR010000275.1:0-2456 GCF_964244095.1 uncultured Methylobacterium sp.
GCGAACCCCTTCTCGAACAGCAGGCGCATCGGGTCGCCCTCGTAGCCGAAGGCGGGCTGTACGCCGATGAAGACGTTGCCGAACTGCGCGCCCAGCACGAAGATCGACGCGCCGTCCGATTGCTGCTTGCCCGGCGCCGGACCCCATTGCGCCTCGATCTCGGCCAAGTGCTTCTCGCGGCGGACGTGCTCGTCGGCCCGGATGCGGACGTGGACGTTGGCCTGCGCGCCGAAGCGTGCGCTGTTGCCGACGACGACGTTCTCGCGCAGGGCATCGACGCTCTCGGGGACCTCCACCGCGTAGCCGGCGGCCTTCATCGCCGTGAGCGTGCGGTGGAGCGACTCGAACACCGAGAGGTAGGCGGCGGTGCCTGTGTTGCCGGCGTTCGGCGGGAAGTTGAACACCACGAGGCCGACCTTGCGCTCGGCGCGGGCCGAGCGGCGCAGGCGCACCAGCTTCTCGACGCGGGCGGCGAGCATGCCGGCGCGCTCGACGCACGGGTGCATGTCGCGGTCGTCCTCGCCCGACGGGAAGACGCAGGCGACGTGGCATCCCTTGCAGGCGACGCCCGCCTTGTCCGAGCGGCCGCCGAACACGATCGGGCCGGTGGCGCCGTCGAGTTCGGGGATCGCCACCATGATGGTCGATTCGACCGGCAGCAGGCCGCGGTCCGAGGCGCCCCACTGCTCCAGGGTCTGCAACTCGGCCGGATGCGCCGCGACGTAGGGCACGTCGAGGCGGGCGAGCACCTCTTCGGCCGCGCGGGCGTCGTTGTAGGCCGGGCCGCCGACGAGCGAGAAGCCGGTGAGCGAGACCAGCGCGTCGATCACCGGCACGCCGTCCTGAAGGAAGTAACGCTCGATCGCGGGCCGCGAGTCGAGGCCGCTGGCGAACGCCGGGATCACGCGCAGCCCCCGCGCTTCGAGCGCGGCGATGACGCCGTCGTAATGCGCGCTGTTGCCGGCCAGCATGTAGGAGCGCAAGCCGAGCACGCCGACGGTGCCGCGCGGGCCGCCGCCGGGGAGCGCGCCGGCATCCTCGGACATCCGGCCGGGCAGGCGCGGATGGTAGACGCCGACATCCGGGTAGACCACGGGGGCCGCGGCCTTCGACAGGCCGCGCAAGCCCTTGCGCGGGCCGTCGGCGTAGCGGTCCACAAGCATGCGGACCATGTTGAGGACGTTCTCGTCCGAGCCCGCGAGCCAGTATTGCAGGGTGAGGAAGTAGGCGCGCACGTCCTGCGCGGTGCCGGGGATGAAGCGCAGGATCTTGGGCAGGCGCTTGAGCATCTTCATCTGCTCGGCGCCGGCGCTCGCGCTGCGCTCCTTGGGCGAGCCGCGCAGGCGCTTCAGGAGCGCCATCGCCCCGCCCTGCGAGCCGTCCATCTTGAAGGCGCCGACCCGCGTCAGCTTCGTCACCTCGGAGGCGCTGAGCATGCAGATCAGCGCGTCGCAGGCATCGCGGCGCGCGCGGAGGTCGGCGAGGATCGGCTGGAAGTGGTCCTCCATGAACAGCATCGCGCAGACTACGATGTCGCCGGCGGCGATGTCGGCGCGGCAGCGCGCGAGCTTCTCCGGATCGCCGCCGAACTCGGAGGCTGCGTGCAGCACGAGCGACAGGCCGGGGATCTCGCGGTGCAGGAGCTTGCGCGCCCGTTCGACGGCGCTCGCCAGATGGGTGTCCATCGTGACGATGACGACCCGCATCGGGGTGGGCTCAGCGGCCGAAATGCGATTTGGCATCGTACAACGTCTCGACGGTGACGACAGCGAGATTGCGCTCGCGCGCGAAGCGTTCGGTGTTGGCGCGGGCCTTGCCGCGCACGAAGAAGGGGATCTTCTTCAGTTCCTTCTCCGCGTCGCCGGACCAGACGAAGACCAGCGGCGCGGGTGCGGCCTCGACGGCCGCGGGTCGTGACGGGACGGGGGCCGGCGCCTCGGCCGGCACGGCCTCCGCCGGAGCCTTGCCGCCGAGATGCGAGGGCGCGCGGTCGTTGAACTCGGGGTCCTCGCGGAACATGCCGAGCAGGTGCTCCTCCAGCCCC
The DNA here is from genome assembly GCF_964244095.1 of uncultured Methylobacterium sp. Classification (GTDB taxonomy): domain Bacteria; phylum Pseudomonadota; class Alphaproteobacteria; order Rhizobiales; family Beijerinckiaceae; genus Methylobacterium. The sequence goes on from NZ_CAXTHR010000275.1 coordinate 2,045, forward strand.
ATCATCAGGGGGTGCACCCAGGTGTCGAACAAGACGTTGGCGCCCTCGAAGCCCATCTGCGGCGAGTAGCGCGCCGGGAAGTCCTGGACGTGGATCGGCGCCGAGATCACCGCGCAGGGCAGGCCCAGCCGCTTGGCGACGTGGCGCTCCATCTGCGTGCCGAGCACCAGTTCGGGGCCTGCCGCCTGGATCGCGGCCTCGACGTCGAGGTAGTCGTCGCAGATCAGCGCCTCGATGCCGTGGTCGGCGGCCTCCGCCCGGACTTCGCGGGCGAACTCGCGGGCATAGGTGCCGAGCCCCACCACCTGGAAGCCGAGCTCGCGCTTGGCGATGCGGGCGGCGGCGATCGCGTGCGTCGCGTCGCCGAAGATGAAGACGCGCTTGCCGGTCAGGTAGGTCGAATCGACCGAGC
>NZ_CAXTHR010000276.1:0-2455 GCF_964244095.1 uncultured Methylobacterium sp.
AGGCCTACGCGCAGATCCCCGCGACCTCCCCGCTCAAGCTCGACCGCCTTCTCCAGTTCCCGCACCGCGTCGTCCCAGCGGCCGAGGCGGTAATAGGCCCAGCCCAGGCTGTCGACGATCATGCCGTCCCGGGGCGAGGCGTCGGAGGCCTGCTGCAGCAGCTTGAACGCGTCGTCGATGTTGATCTTCTGGTCGACCCAGGAGTAGCCGAGGTAGTTCAGAACCTGCGCCCGCGCGGCGGGCTGGCTCGGGGGTACCAGCGAGAGCGCCTTCTGCAGGTCGGCCTCGGCCTTGGGCCACTGCTTGGCGCGCTCGTAGGCGGTGCCGCGGAAGTAGTAGGTCGTCCAGAAATTGGCCTGCGGCCGGTCGCCGATCAGCCCGAGGGCACGGGTGTAGGTCTCGGCGGCCTCGCCGTACCTCTTGCGCGACCGCTGGACGTTGCCGAGCGCGGTGATCACGTCGATGTCGTCCGGGTGCGCCTTCATCGCGGCGTCGAGGTACTGCAGCGCCTCGTCGCCCTTGCCGGCCTGCTCCAGGTTGAGCCCGATCTGGATGTCGGCGTTGAGCTTGAGCGGCGAGGTCGCCGGGATCTGCGCGTAGGCCTCGTTCGCCCGCTCCGGCTGCTTCATCCGGTCCAGCGTGTCGGCGAGCGTGAGGCGGGCGAGCGCGTGGTCGGGAACGAGGTAGAGGGCGAGGCGCAGGTAGACCACGGCCGGCAGCTCGTCCCCTTGCGTCGAGCCGGCGGAGCCGAGCCCGTACAGCACCTCGCCCGCGCCTTCCTGCGCGGTGGTGACGATGCGGGCGAGCGGCTTGCCGGCCTTCAGCCTGTCGAGGGCGTCGCGCACGATCGGGTGGCGCGCCATCAGCGTGTCGAAGTCGGTATAGGCCTGGATCGCCAGGTCCGTGCGCCCGGCATTGGCCTCGAAGCGGGCGTAGGCGTCGACGATGCGCAGCGTGTTGCGGTCCGCGTCGTAGGCCGCCTTCAGGCGGCGCTCGGCCTCGGCCTGATCGCCGGTGACGCTGGCGATGAGCCCGGCATGGTAGTCGCGGAACGTGTTGTAGTAACGCTCGCCCTTGAGCTTGCCCACGGTCTCCAGGGCGCGCTTGCCCTCGCCCGCGCCGGCATAGGCCCAGGCGGTGAGCAGCGTCGCGGTGAGGTCGGCGGCGGCCCCCCGGCCGCTGCGGGAGAAGTTCTGCCGGGCGGCCGACCACTGGCCGGCCTTGATCTGACGGACGCCGAGCGAAAGCTGGGCCAGCCCGTTGGTGCCGTCGCGGCTCACCAGCCGTTCGGCGCCGCGGAAGGCGTCCGGCAGGGCGCCGTCGGCCAGGAGCGAGACAAAGGCGCGCTCCAGCAGTTCGGTGTTGCGCGGGTCGGCCTTGACCGCCTCGCGGTAGAAGTTCGCCGCCGCCGCGGTGTCGCGCGACGCGCCGGCGATGTAGGCCGACAGGAAGTTGCCCTCGAGCGATTCCGCCGGCTCGTACTCCGACATCGGGCTCGATTCGCGCGGCTGCGCGGCCCTGGCCTGGGCGACGAGGGAGACGCCCGCGGCGAGCGTCAGGGCGAGCACCGTTGCGGTGCGGCGGACGCGGTTGTCGGTCATGGGCACCGTTCACGGCTCCTGCGGGCGCCTGTCCGTCGCGGCTGAGGCGGCGCCGACTGCGGCGAGACACTGGACTCTACCCGCCACGCCCGCAAGGCGAAAGGATGGCGCGGGTCCGGGGCGCTCGCGCCGCCCGAATCACATGTTCGGGTAGTTCGGCCCGCCCGGTCCCTCCGGGGTCACCCAATCGATGTTCTGGTTCGGGTCCTTGATATCGCAGGTCTTGCAGTGGACGCAGTTCTGCGCATTGATCTGGTAGCGCACGCCGTCGGTAACGGCTGCATCCTCCACCCACTCGTAGACGCCGGCCGGGCAGTAGCGCGCCGAGGGACCGCCGAACACGTCGTGCTCGGAGGTCTTCTGCAAACCGATGTCCTTCACCCGGAGGTGGGCCGGCTGATCCTCCGCGTGGTTGGTGTTCGAGAGGTAGACCGAGGAGAGCCGGTCGAAGGTGAGCCGGCCGTCGGGCTTCGGGTAGACGATCGGCGTCACCTCGGACAGCGGCCTGGTGCAGGCGTGGTCGGGCTTGCCGTGCTTGAGCGTGCCGAACGGCGAGGCGTTCAGCAGGGTGTTGGCCCACATGTCGAGGCCGCCGAGCCCCACGCCGGCCAGCGTCCCGTAGCGCGACCACAGCGGCTTGACGTTGCGCACGGCGTGCAGATCGGCACCGATCGGGCTGTCGCGCCAGCCGGAATCGTAATCGGAGAGCTCGTCGCCCCGGCGCCCGGCCTTCAGCGCCGCCGCGATGGCGTCGGCTGCCTGCATCCCCGACAGCACCGCGTTGTGCGAGCCCTTGATCCGCGGCACGTTCACGAAGCCGGCGGAATCGCCGACGAGGCAGCCGCCGGGGAAGA
>NZ_CAXTHR010000277.1:0-2437 GCF_964244095.1 uncultured Methylobacterium sp.
CCGTGGCAGAACGGGATGCCGCAATCCATGCAGCGCGCCGCCTGCTTCTTCAGGTCGTGCTCGTCGAGCGGCAGGGTGAACTCGCGGAAGTGCCGCACGCGGTCGGCCGCGAGCTGGTACTTCTGGTCCTGCCGGTCGAATTCGAGGAAGCCTGTGATCTTGCCCATCGTACCCGTCTCTTGCAGCGGCTCTTGCGGCTGCGTCCGACCCGTTGCGCGGGTGCCGACGCATCGGTCCGGCGGCCCGTCTTCTCGTCCGATCGGCTCAGAGCCGGTCGGGATGTTCGCTCAGCCACTCCCGGACCGCCGCTTCGATCCGGATCTGCCAGTCCGGCCCGCCGGCCCGGAACCGCTCCACGAGGTCGGTCGGCAGGACCAGGCGTTCGGTCTCGCCGGGGCGGTGGCCCCGCTCGATCAGATGTCCACCAACCCGAAGGTCGGCCTGCTCGAACCAAGCCGCGTCGAGCTCCGGTGCGTCGTCGGGGTCCCATCCGATCTCGTCAGGAGACATCGGCCGATCGGATTCGGCCGCCGAATTGCGCTTGCTCTCGCTCATTGGCCTTCCTCAAGCTGATGATCCGGCACTCGCCATCCCGTTCGGTCCAGACGACGATCACCATACGCCCATCGAGGCCGCTTGCGGTAACCCAACGCGCCTCGCCGTAAGCGAACCTCTTGTCTTCGCGCGTCGTCTCCGTGCCATCGAAGATTTCTCCGCACAGTCCGAAATCGAGACCGCGCTCGCGTAGCGTGCGAGCGCGTTTCCGTTCGTCTTAGACGATGCGCATCCCGACGCTGAATCAACGGGGCCGAGATACGACCTACTCCGCCGCCACCGGCATCCGCGCCATCTCCATCTCGCGTAAGGCCCTACGGTACTCCACCGGCATCACTTTGACGAACTTGGTGCGGTAGCCCGCCCAATCGTCGAGGATCGCCTTGGCCCGCGGGGAGCCCGTGTACTTGAGGTGGTTGGTGATGAGCTGCGACAGGCGCTCCTCGTCGTGGCCCGACATGTCGGCGAGGATGTCGACGCGGCCCTTGGTCTCGAGGTCGCCGTCCTGGTGGAAGCGGCGCATCAGGTCGTCCTCCTCCTCCACCGGTTCGAGGTCGACCATCGACAGGTTGCAGCGCGCCGAGAACGAGCCGTCGGCGTCGAGCACGTAGGCGATGCCGCCGGACATCCCGGCGGCGAAGTTGCGCCCGGTCTCGCCGATCGAGACCACGACGCCGCCGGTCATGTACTCGCAGCCGTGGTCGCCCATGCCCTCGACCACCGCGATCGCGCCGGAATTGCGCACGGCGAAGCGCTCGCCGGCCGACCCGCGGATGTAGCATTCCCCGGCGATCGCCCCGTAGAGCACCGTGTTGCCGACCATGATCGTCCGGTCGGGCGGCGCCCGCAGCGCGTCGCTCGGGCGGATGATCAGCTTGCCGCCGGACAGGCCCTTGCCGACGTAGTCGTTGCCGTGGCCGGTGAGCTCGATGGTGACGCCGGCCGCGAGCCACGCGCCGAAGCTCTGGCCGGCGGTGCCGGTGAGCTTCACCACGATGGTGTCGTCGGGCAGGCCCTCGTGGCCGTGTGCCTTGGCCACCGCGCCCGACAGCATCGCGCCCGTGGTCCGATCCGCGTTCCGGACGGTCCCGTGCAGCACCACCGGCTCGCCGGTGCCGATGGCGTTCAGGGCCTCCGCGATCAGGCGCCGGTCGAGCACGGCATCGATCGGATGATGCTGCGTCTCGACGTGGCGGATCGCCACCTCCGGCCCGACGTCGACGCGGTGGAACAGCTTCGCGAAATCGAGGCCGCGCGCCTTCCAGTGCTGGATCGCCTCGACCTTGTCGAGGAGGTCGGAGCGGCCGACGAGGTCTTCGAGCTTGGTGAAGCCCATCGCCGCGATGAGCGCGCGCAGCTCCTCGGCCACGTAGAAGAAGTAGTTCACCACGTGCTCGGGCGTGCCCTTGAAGCGCTTGCGCAGCACCGGGTCCTGCGTCGCGACGCCCACGGGACAGGTGTTGAGGTGGCACTTGCGCATCATGATGCAGCCGGCCGCGATCAGGGGCGCGGTGGAGAAGCCGAACTGGTCGGCGCCGAGCAGCGCCGCGATCAGCACGTCGCGGCCGGTGCGGATGCCGCCGTCGGCCTGGAGCGCGACGCGGCCGCGCAGGTTGTTCAGCACGAGCGTCTGCTGGGTCTCGGCCAGCCCCGTCTCCCAGGGGCCGCCGGCGTGCTTCAAGGAGGTCAGCGGCGCCGCGCCGGTGCCGCCGTCGAAGCCGGAGATGGTGATGTGGTCGGCGCGCGCCTTGGCGACGCCCGCCGCCACGGTGCCGACGCCGACTTCCGAGACCAGCTTCACCGACACGTCGGCGGCCGGGTTGACGTTCTTCAGGTCGAAGATGAGCTGCGCCAGGTCCTCGATCGAGTAGATGTCGTGGTG
>NZ_CAXTHR010000278.1:0-2322 GCF_964244095.1 uncultured Methylobacterium sp.
CGCCGAGATGAAGAACACCACGAACATCGGGAACAGCCACAGCCAGTACCAGCCGAACAGGCCGAGGCAGGTGTCCTGCGCCATCACGATGCGCGAGAGGTTGAGGGAGCCGGCGCACAGCAGCACGCAGATGATGACGAAGCCGAGCGAGACCTCGTAGGAGATCATCTGCGCCGCCGAGCGCAGCGCCCCGAGGAACGCGTATTTCGAGTTCGATGCCCAGCCGCCCATCAGCACGCCGTAGACGCCCAGGCTGGAAATCGCGAAAATGTAGGTCATGCCGACGTTGATGTCGGCGAGCGCCCAGCCCTCCGCCAGCGGGATCACAGCCCAGGCGGCAAGCGCCAGCGTCGCGAAGACGAGTGGCGCCAGCAGGAACAGGCCCTTGTTGGCGCCGGCCGGGATCACCGGTTCCTTCAGTACGAACTTCAGCAGGTCGGCGAACGACTGGAACAGGCCCCACGGGCCGACGACGTTGGGGCCGCGGCGCAACTGCACCGCCGCCCAGATCTTGCGGTCGGCGAGCAGCGCGTAGGCGATGAAGACGAGGAGGCAGGCGAGCAGCACGAAGCTCTTCAGCGCGAGCAGCAGCACGGTGCCGACGGTGTCCCAGGCGGTCATGGCGGCCTCCTACTCGGCGGCTTCGAGGGCGCGCCCGCGGGCGAGGCTCGAACATTCGGCGAGCACCCGCGAGGCGCGCGCGATCGGGTTGGTGAGGTAGAAGTCGAGCACCGGCGAGGCGAAGGACGCCTTCCGCATCTCACCGCCGAGCGCGGCCAGGGCGTCCACCGCCGCGACCGCGTCGCCCGGCTCGATGCTTCCGACCGCCGCGAGATGGGGATGGGCGGCGTAGAGCGCCCGGCGCAGCGCGATCAGCGAGTCGAACGGCAGGCGGTGGCCGAGCACGTCCGAGAGCGCGCGCAGGATCGCCCAGTCCTCGCGGGCGTCGCCCGGCGGGAAGCCGGCGCGGTTGGTCTGCTGCACCCGGCCTTCGAGGTTGACGAAGGTCGCGCCCTTCTCGGTGTAGGCCGCGCCCGGCAGCACCACGTCGGCCCGTGACGCGCCGCGGTCGCCGTGCGTGCCCTGGTAGATCACGAAGGCGCCAGCGCCCACCGAGCCCTCGTCGGCGCCGAGGTTGAACACCACGTCGAGCGCGCCCGGCTCCAGCATCGCACCGAACCCGAGCCCGCCCTCCCCCGGCACGAAGCCGAGATCGAGCGCCCCGACGCGGGCGGCGGCGGTGTGGATCACGCCAAAACCGTTCCAGTCGGGCGTGACGGCGCCGATGTCCTTTGCCAGGGAGGCGGCGGCGGCCAGCACCGCCGGGTCGGCGAGCGCCGCCGGGCCGACGATCACCAGCGGGCGCGTCGCCCCCTTGAGGACGTCGAGGAAGCTGTGCCCGCCGCGGGCGAGCGCCGCCAGCGTATCGGTGCCGGCGCCGAGATAGGTGTGGGGATAGGTGAGGTCCGCCGCCTCGCCGATCAGGCCGACCGCGAGCGGCCCCATCCGCCAGCGCTTGCGGATGCGAACGTTCAGCAGCGACGCCTCGATCCGCGGGTTGGCGCCGACGAGCAGGATCGCGTCCGCCGCCTCGATGCCGGGGATCGTCGGGTTGAAGACGTAGGACGCCCGGCCCCGGGCCGGATCGATCGCCTCGCCGCCCTGCCGGCAATCGATGTTCCCGACGCCGAGCGCGCGCATCAGGTGCTTGAGGGCGAAAATCTCCTCGACGCCGGCGAGGTCGCCGACCAGTGCGCCGACGCGCTTGGGATCGACGCCCTTCATCCGCGCCGCGATCGCCGAGAACGCCTCGCTCCACGAGGCCGGGCGCAGGCGCCCATTCTCGCGCAGGAACGGCCGGTCAAGGCGCTGCAACCGCAGGCCGTCGACGGCGTGGCGGGTCTTGTCGGTGATCCACTCCTCGTTGATGTCCTCGTTGATGCGCGGCTCGATCTGCATCACCTCGCGCCCGCGGGTGTCGACGCGGATCGCAGAGCCCACCGCGTCCATCACGTCGACCGACTCGGTCTTGGTCAGCTCCCAGGGGCGGATGTTGTAGCTCTGCGGCTTGTGGACCAGCGCGCCGACGGGGCAGAGGTCGGCGGCGTTGCCCTGCAGCTCCGAGCCCATCGCCTCCTCGAGGTAGCTCGTGATCTCCATGTCCTCGCCGCGCCCGATCGCGCCGAGATCCGGCACGCCCGCGACCTCGGCCAGGAACCGCACGCAGCGGGTGCAATGGATGCAGCGGTTCATGGCGGTCCGCACCAGCGGGCCGATATACTTCTCCTCGACGGCGCGCTTGTTCTCGCCGTAGCGGGTCGA
>NZ_CAXTHR010000279.1:0-2288 GCF_964244095.1 uncultured Methylobacterium sp.
TCACGCCACCCGCAGCAGCACGTGCCTCTTGCGGCCGAACGAGAGCTTGAGCACGCCGTCGTTGGCGAAGTCCGCGGTGCGCAGCACGGCGCGCTCGTCGGTGAGCACCACGTCGTTGATGCGCAGGCCCCCGCTCTTGATCTGGCGGCGTGCCTCGCTCGTCGAGGGCACGAGCTTGGCGTATTCCGGCCCGAAGGCGGAGAGCACGCCGAGGCCCGCATCGACGAGGTCGCGCGAGACGGTGACGCTCGGGAGATCGGCCGCCACCGTCCCCTCGACGAAGGTCTTGCGCGCGGTCTCGGCGGCCGCGTCCGCCGCCGCGCGGCCGTGCATCAGCGCGGTGGCTTCCGTGGCGAGGCGGATCTTGGCCGCGTTGATGCCGGCGCCGCCGCGGCCCGAGAGGTCGGCGATCTCGTCGAGCGGCAGGAGCGTGAACAGCTTGAGGAAGCGGCCGACGTCGGCGTCCTCGGTGTTGCGCCAGAACTGCCAGTAATCGTACGGGCTCAGCATCTGCGCATCGAGCCAGACCGCGCCGGCCGCGGTCTTGCCCATCTTCGCGCCCGACGCCGTGGTGAGCAGCGGGCAGGTCAGCCCGAGCAGGCCCGGCACGCCCATGCGGCGGCCGAGGTCGATCCCGGTGACGATGTTGCCCCACTGGTCCGAGCCGCCCATCTGCATCGTGCAGCCGTGGCGGCGGTTGAGCTCGACGAAATCGTAGGACTGGAGGATCATGTAGTTGAACTCCAGGAACGAGAGCTCCTGGTCGCGCTCCAGCCGCATCCGCACGCTGTCCATCGTCATCATGCGGTTGATCGAGAAGTGCCGGCCGACGTCGCGCAGCATCGCGATGTAGTTGAGCGTCGTCAGCCACTCGGCGTTGTCGGCCATCAGCGCGCCGTCGGCCGCCCCGCCGAAGTCGAGGAACCGGGCGAAGGTCTTCTGGATACCGGCCTTGTTGGCCTCGATCTGCTCCAGCGACAGGATCTTTCGTGATTCGTCCCGCCCCGACGGGTCGCCGACGCGGGTGGTGCCGCCGCCCATCAGGACGATCGGCCGGCCGCCGCTCTTCTGCAGCCAGTGCAGCATCATGATCGAGAGCAGGTGGCCGATATGCAGCGAGGCGGCCGTGCAGTCGTAGCCGACGTAACAGGTGAGCCGGCCTTCGGCCGCCGCCGCATCGACGGCGGCGAAGTCCGAGCATTGGTGGACGTAGCCGCGCTCCGTGAGCACCTTGAGGAACTCGGATCTCGGCGCGAAAGGCTCGGCGGTCATGATCGGGTCAGGCTTCTCGATGGGAAGCGGAACGGCTCGCCGCCGGACGGGGCGACGCCCGCGTGCTGGCGCGTCCGCTCGCAAAAGGGCATCAGGCGGCTCATAGCAGGGCGGCCGGCGAAAGGCACGGGGCGAAAGGCACGGGGATAGGCCATGACCATGATGCGCGCGATCGGCCTGATGAGCGGCACGTCCCTCGACGGCGTGGACGTGGCCCTGATCGAGACCGACGGCGAGACGGTCCACGTGGTCCGGAGCCGCAACAACTTCCTCGAACCGCTCGGGCCGACGGGCTACCGCGGCTATTCCGACGACGAGAAGGCGCTGCTGCGCGCCGCCACCAAGGACGCCGAGGGCGTGGTCGCGCCGGCCGACCGCCCCGGCCGGCTGCCGGAGGCGGAAGCCTTCGTCACTGAGGCGCACGCCGAGGCGGTCGAGCAGTTCCTCGCCGAGAACAGGCTCTCGGCCGCCGACATCGACGTGATCGGCTTCCACGGCCAGACGGTGATCCACCGGCCCGACCAGCGCATCTCGATCCAGGTCGGCGACGGCCAGGCGCTGGCCGACCGCCTGCGCATCCCGGTGGTCTCGGATCTCCGCCGCGCCGACATCGAGGCCGGCGGGCAGGGCGCGCCGCTGGTGCCGGTGTTCCATCAGGCGCTCGCCGCCGCATCGGGCTTCGAGGGCGCCTTCGGCATCCTCAACATCGGCGGCGTCGCCAACGCGACCCTGATCGATTCCCGCGGCGGCGTCGTCGCCTTCGACACCGGGCCGGGCAACGCGCTGATCGACGAATGGATGCAGGAGCGCACGGGCAGGAACCTCGACGACGGCGGCCGCACCGCCGCCCGCGGGCGCGCCGACGAGCCGCTGCTGGCGTGGCTCCTGACCCACCCGTTCTTCGTCCGGCGCCCGCCCAAGTCCCTCGACCGCAACTGGTTCTCGCACAAGCTCGCGGGCCAGCTCTCCACCGAGGACGGGGCCGCGACGCTCACCGCCTTCACCGCCCGCGCGGT
>NZ_CAXTHR010000280.1:0-2271 GCF_964244095.1 uncultured Methylobacterium sp.
CGTCGGTGAGCGCGTCCTTGTCGCGGGTCTGCGAGGCCGGCAGCAGGTGCAGCGTGTCGAGCCGCTTGTCGCGGATCACCGCCTGGTTGAGCTTGGCGTCGCCGTTGACCACGTTGATCAGGTCGTAGACCACCCGGCGCTCGGCGCCCATGACGAGGTCGAGGTTGCGCAGGCCGACGTCGAAGTCGACGACGCAGACGCTTTGTCCGCTCTGCGCGATCGCGGCACCGAGTGCCGCCGTGGTCGTCGTCTTGCCGACGCCGCCCTTGCCCGATGTGACGACCAGTACCTTTGCCACGCGTGTCGCTCCTTGATCGAGGTCTGGAATTGGGTTGGGTTAGTCGAGGCTCGCCATGCGGATCACGCCGCCGTCGAGCCAGATCTGCGCCGGCTTGCCGTGCAACTGTGTCCCGATGTCCTCGGCCGTGCGCACGAGCCGGTCTATCCCGAGAAGCTCGGGCTGGAACTTGCGGCAGTAGATGCGCGCGCGCGGGTTGCGGGCGGCGCCCGCGATGGCCCGGCCGCGCAGCGCCCCGTAGACGTGGATCGAGCCGCCGGCGAGGATCTCGGCGCCGGACGACACCGAGCCCATCACGGTGACGTCGCCGGTCGGGTGCACCACCGTCTGCCCGGAGCGGACCGAGCCCTCGATGGTGATCGAGGTCGAGGCGGGCTCGTCCGGCACCTTCGGCAGGTCGACATCGGTCGCGGGCCGGCCGCCGATCAGCAGCGGCGGCAGGCCGGGAGCGATCGTCTCGACACCCTCGAAGCCGAGGATGCGGATGCGGCGGCCGACGAGGTCGGCGAGCAGGCTCGCCAGCGCGTCGTGGTCCGGCCGCAGCGCGCCGAGATCGAGGATGATCGCGCGCCCGTCGAACAGGCTCGGCGAGCGCCTGAGCGCCGCGTCGAGGTCGCCGAGCCAGTCGGCGAGCGGCGCCTCGGGCTTCAGCGCCATCGCCTTGAACGCGCGGCCGCGGAAGGCCAGCATGCGCCGGGCGGCAGGTCTTGCCGGGTCCGGGGCCGCACCGACCGGCTCGGGCGAGGCCGATTCGGCGGCCGCCGCAGGGGTAGGCGCCTCGGCGGGCACAGCTTTCCCAGTCTGTGCCGGAGCGGGACGGTCGAGGTTCGGAAGGATCTGTGTTTTCACGGGTCAACGATTCCTTACCGGACCATTGACGGCGGGTATGGTTACCGAACGGTTAAGGACCCGGCTCCTGTCGCCCCCTCATGCCGGTATCCCGTGACGGCGCGTCACGCCCGTTCCAGGAAGGCGAGGCGGATCGCGTCCGCCACCAGCCGCACCTCGACGGCCTGGCCGGTGAAGCCCGGCTCCAGGTCGTCGGCGGCCTTGTACAGGCCGTCGATGGCGATCAGCTCCGGCTCGAACCTGCGGCACCAGATCCGCGCGTTCGGGTTGCCGGCGGCGCCCGCGATCGCCCGGCCGCGCAGCGCCCCGTAGACGTGGATCGAGCCGCCGGCGATCACCTCCGCGCCGGAGGCCACCGCGCCCATCACCGTCACGTCGCCGGCAAGATGCAGGATCGCCTGGCCCGAGCGCACGGGTGCGTCGAGGATCAGCGAGGCCCCGGAAGCGGCGCCCGCCGCGGGCGCCGGGGCGGGCGCCGCTTCCGGGGCCTCGATCGCGCCGGCCGGGCGGCCGCCCGAGAGCGCCGGCGGCAGGCCGGGGCCCAGCAGCGCGGGCGGCGCGCCCTCGATCCCGTGGATCGCGATGGCGCGGGCGGAGAGTTCGGCCACAAGGCCGGTCAGGTCGTCGCGTTCGAGGCTGAGGCCGGTCAGGTCGAGGATCGCCGGCCGGCCGGCGAAGAAGGCCGGCGCGCGCCGGCGCAGGGCGTCGAGGTCGGCGAGCCAGTCCGCCACCGGCGGCAGCGGCGCGAGCACGGTCGCCAGGAACGAGCGGCCGCGGAAGCGGAGCGGCGGGCGGACCGGTTCGGGATCGGGCTTTGTCACGGGGCTCGGCTTCTTCGGGGCTGGCCTGACCGCCTGCATGGCGCCTGCGCCGGCGCGGGGCAATCCCGCCGGACATGGCGGGCGGGCCGCCGAACCCGCGCCGGAGCGGCCGTGCGGCTCGCGCGCTTCGCCGGGGCTCCGCCCCCTTGCCGCAGAGGCCGAGTCCTTATATTGCGGCGCAACAGCACGGATCTCTCTCGACCCGGCGCGGCCGGCCGCATCCGCGGCCGTTCCCGTGGCGGGTTCTACTCGCTTCGGAAACACCATGAAGCTGCGCAACATCGCCATCATCGCCCACGTCGA
>NZ_CAXTHR010000281.1:0-2220 GCF_964244095.1 uncultured Methylobacterium sp.
TCGAGCGCAGCTCCTTCACCGAGTGCTGCGTCGGCTTGGTCTTCAGCTCGCCCGCCGACGGGATGTAGGGCAGCAGCGTCAGGTGCACGAAGGCGGTCGCGCCCCGCGGCAGGTCGTTGCCGAGCTGGCGGATCGCCTCGAAGAACGGCAGGCCCTCGATGTCGCCCACCGTGCCGCCGATCTCGACGAGCACGAAGTCGAAGGCGTCGTTGCCGTCCAGCACGAACGCCTTGATCGCGTTGGTGACGTGCGGGATCACCTGGATCGTCGCGCCGAGGTAGTCGCCGCGGCGCTCGCGCGCGATGATGTCCTGGTAGATCCGGCCGGTGGTGATGTTGTCGGCGCGCGTGGCCGGCACGCCGGTGAAGCGCTCGTAATGGCCCAGATCCAGGTCGGTCTCGGCGCCGTCGTCGGTGACGAAGACCTCGCCGTGCTGCGTCGGGCTCATCGTGCCCGGATCGACGTTGAGGTAGGGGTCGAGCTTGCGCAGGCGGACCGCGTAGCCGCGCGCCTGGAGCAGCGCCGCGAGCGCCGCCGAGGCCAGGCCCTTGCCGAGCGAGGAGACCACGCCGCCGGTGATGAAAACGTACCGCGTCATGGGCCTTGGTCCATAGAGAAGGCGGGGCGATTTGCCAAACGGCACGCCGCCCGCGCCGCGCGATCCCCCGGGATGTCGCACCATGCAGGGTCGGGCATGCCTAGGGTGGGGACGTTAAAGATCTCGCTCGTGCGACGACGGCGCGAGCGTGCAGCCGGCCGTCCATCCCGTGCCGGATCAGCGCGATTGCGGCGCGTCGGGCACGCCCGTCTGAGCCGGGGCCGCCGGAGGGGCCGGGGCGTTGTTCTGCTGGCGCAGGGTGTCGAGCAGGTTGTCGGCGCCGGTGGGCCGGCCGGCCGGCTGCGTCGTCCCGCCCGCGCCGTCGAGGATCGACTTCGGCGCGGCCGAGCGGTGCGACAGGACGGCAAGCGTCAGGCTGGTGGCGAAAAACAGGGCGGCGAGGATCGCGGTCGCCCGCGTCAGGGCGTTGGCCTGGCCGCGCCCGGTCATGAAGCCGGAGACGCCGCCGCCGCTGCTGCCCGCGCCGAGCCCGAGCCCGCCCTCGGAGCGTTGCAGCAGCACGACGCCGATCAGCGACAGCACGATGATGAGGTGGACGACGATCAGGACGGTCTGCATCGGGATTCCGGGATTCTTTGTTGCAGGCGCCGGCCTCGTTCGGGACCGTACCTGCGCCGCTAGCGGCGCGTGGCGCAGGCCTGCTCGTGGCGCCGGGCCTTACACCAGATGCCGGCTCGCGCCAAACGGATCGGGAACCCTGCAGGGCCCTGCATCCGCCGGTCGTCGGCAAGCGTGGACGATCTGGTTGCTCGGACGGCAACCGAAGCGGCCGGTGCAGAACTCAGGGTTTTTGGAATAGCGGGAAGCCTTAGCGGAACGGGCCAAAATCGATCATCAGGCGAGCTTGATCGTCGGAGCCTATCGCGGCAATAGATGAAACCGAATTCCGCCGCCGACCCCTCTCCCACATAGTGTCTTCACCGAACGGCGCCACACGGAGCGCCCGGAACACGAGGAGCATCAGGATCATGACCGCACTCAAGAAGATCGCCGCACTCACCATCGCTGCCGCCACGCTCGCCGGGTTGGCCGGGGAGGCCCAGGCCGACAAGATCTGGACGAAGAACAACGCCAAGAACGCCATCTGGATCACGGTCTACACGCTGGCCGGCCACAACGGGAAGAAGGACTGGTACTGCATGCTGCCGGGCGAGGAGAAGAGTTCGAACAATAGCGCCTATGGCTGGGCGCAGGAGGTTCATGTGCGAGCCGAGGTGAAGAGCGAGACGGACGGCTGCGGCAATAAGAAGAACAAGTACGATATGACGAACACGCTGGGTGTCGTGGGTCAGAAGAACAAGGCGCTGGCGCTGTACACGTCTTACAACGTCGGCGACAAGCCCAGCGTCGACACTTCGAAGTGGCACTAGTGAGTGGGGCAGCGCGGAGCGCAGCAGCAACACGGAGGGGCTAGAGCGCACTCCGACGAAATGGATGCCGGTTCGTCGCGAAAGTGCGCGTTAAAACAAGGGCCTAGAGCCGTGCCCGACCCAACGTGGTCGGGCACGGCTCTAGGTGTGCAGTCCCGGAGTGTGATGGTGCATTATTGGCGCTGACGCGTCAGGCGGAGGATGCATTATGGCAGGCGTTCTTCACGGCAG
>NZ_CAXTHR010000282.1:0-2130 GCF_964244095.1 uncultured Methylobacterium sp.
ACGAGATCGTCGACATCGTCGAGGAGCGCCTCGACATCGAGATCGCGGCCGAGCGTTCGGACCTGATCGGATCGGCCGTGCTGCGCGGGCGGGCCACCGATATCGTCAACATCGCCCACTTCCTGCCGCTGGCCTACGACGATTGGGCACGCGGCCCGAAGAAGGCGGCCGGCAAGGCCTCGACCGTGCTCCTCGTCGACGATTCCGCCTTCTTCCGCGACATGCTGAGCCCGGTGCTGAAAGCCGCTGGCTACCGCGTCGTCACGGCCCCGGGCGCCGACGCGGCGATGGCGGTCCTTCAGGCCGATGCCCGCATCGACATCGTCGTCACCGACCTGGAGATGCCGGGGCGCGACGGCTTCGATCTCGTCGCCGCGATGCGGGCGGACGAGCGGCGGCTCGCGACGCTGCCGGTGATCGGCCTGTCGGGCACGGTTGGCGCCGAGGCGGTCGAGCGCGCGCGGACGCTGGCGATCAGCGACCTCGTCGCGAAGTTCGACCGCAGCGGCCTCATCGCGGCGCTCGCGGAACTCGCCGGTCCGTCGCATGCCGAAACGTCCATCCCGGCGCGGGCGAACGCCGCCTGATCGCCCGCGTCCGACGCAAGCCGCGCCCGAACCGGCGCGGACCGCCCATCCCGGTTTGACGGCGCCGAGGCGCTTTCGGAGACATCCCCATGAAAGCTGCCAACAGCAACGGCGCGGAGGCCGGCGGACAGGCGGACTTCGTCACCGTCTTCGTCGGCGGGACGATGTTCGGCCTCGCGATCGACCGGGTGCACGACGTGTTCGTCCCGGCCGGCATCACCCCCGTACCGCTCAGTCCCCCCGAGATCGTCGGCCTGCTCAACCTGCGCGGGCGCGTGGTCACCGCGATCTGCCTGCGCCGCCGCCTCGGCCTGCCCGCCGCCGAAGGCGCCGCCCGCATGGCGATCGGCCTCGAACAGGGCGGCGAGACCTTCGCCCTGGTGGTCGACGGCGTCGGCGAGGTGCTGAAGCTCGGCCCCGAGACCCACGAGCCGGTTCCGATCAACCTCGATGCCCGCTGGCGCGACCTCGCCCTCGGGGTGCACCGCCTCGACGGGCGCCTGCTCGTCATCCTCGACGTGGACGCGCTGCTGGTCTTCGGGTCCGAGCGCGCCGGCGCCACCGCGGCGTGACGCCACCTGCAACGAGAGGGAGAGACGCCGTGAAGACCCCTGGAGACGACGCCCGGACCTGCCTCGTGGTCGATGATTCCGCCGTGATCCGGAAGGTGGCGCGCCGCATCATCGAGACGCTGGGCTTCGCGGTGGTCGAGGCCGAGGACGGCAGCGATGCCCTGCTGCGCTGCGCCGAAACGATGCCGGACGTGATCCTGCTCGACTGGAACATGCCCAACATGGACGGGTACAGTTTCCTCCAGGCCCTGCGCCAGAGCCCGGGCGGGACGAGCCCGAAGATCCTGTTCTGCACCACCGAGAACGACGTCGGCGCCATCGCCCGGGCGCTGCGCGCCGGTGCCGACGAATACATCATGAAACCCTTCGACCGCGATATCCTGACGGCCAAGCTGGAGCAGGTCGGCATCATCCAGGCCGACGCCGCCTAGAGCCGCGCCCGATCACGTTGGATCAGGTCACGACTTTAAGTTCTTGTTTTGACGCGCATTCTTGCGACGAACCGGTACCCACTTCGTCGGACTGCGCTCTAAGCATCATTCCGCGACGCGTCTCACGGTTCGCGGTCGAGCATGATGCGGCCACGAAAACCCGCTTCGACCCGTACCCGCTTCGACGCGCTTCCCCCACGACGAACCGGCGCCCACCGCGTCGGGCGTCGCGCAAGCCAAGCGCATCGGCTCGGTCCCGTCCGTCCGGCGCGACCGGCGCCGGCCCATCGTCGTCCGTCACCCCGCACCGAGGCGCCGAACCCATGCTGGCAGCCACCCCCCATGCCGCGCCGAAGGCGCGCCCGAGCACCCCGGCGCCGATCAAGGTGCTGATCGCCGACGATTCGGCGGTGGTGCGCGGCCTCGTCGCCCGCTGGATCGGGGAGGCCGGCTTCACGGTCGTGGGCACCGCCTCCAACGGTCGCATCGCCCTGGAGATGATGGCCCGGCACGACCCGGACGTGGTGCTGCTCGACATCG
>NZ_CAXTHR010000283.1:0-2063 GCF_964244095.1 uncultured Methylobacterium sp.
GCATCGGCAGGCGTTCGTACTGGACGACGCCCGAATCGACGATGGCGCGCACGCCGCCGGCGCCGGAGGCCGACAGCTCGCGCAGCGAGAAGCCGAGGACGTCGTCGATCTCCTCCTGGTTGAGGATGCGGTCGTTGCCGGCGAGTTCGGGGAGGTTGTCGGTCTCCCCGTCCTCGATCATCGTCGCCCATTCGGCGGCGACGTCGCTGGCGGTGCGGGTGGTGCCCTGCTCGGCCAGCGCCGCGCCCCATTCCTCGGCGAGCGACGTGTCCCCGCCCTCGGCGCCCTGCTCGATCAGGGCCGCCGACCAGTCGTCCTCCGCGTTCGGGTCGTCGGGGTCCATGATCCGCTCGTTTCAGGGTCGGCCCGTCGGGCGCGTCGGGCGCGTCGGGGGGTCGGAGGCGCGCTACTGGACGATCACGTCCTTGAACAGCACCGCCTCGACGCGGGCGGGGTAGACCGCGACGTTGACCCGCTTCAGCAGTTCCTCGCGGAGGCGGTAGAGGCCCAGCGAGCCGGAGAGGTCGCTGCTGCGCAGGTCGCGCATGTAGACCTGGAGGGCGTCCTCGACGCGGGGCATCAGCGGCTTCACCTCGCCCTCGACCTTGGCGTCCTTGAGTTCCAGGGCGATGCGGAGCTTGGCGTACTTGGCCTTGTCCTGGCCGGCGTCCGGGCTGAGGTTCAGCAGCATCTCGCGCACGTCGAGGAACACCGCCGGCTTCTTCACCTCCGCCGCCTGCTCGGAATGCTCCGCCTCGGCATGGGCTGCGGCGCGCTTCTTCATCATGACGGCGCCGCCGCCGCCGCCGGCAAGCAGCACCACGGCGGCGATCACGATGAGCTTCTTCCTGCTCTTCGGCACTTCGACCTCGCCGCCCTCGCCGTCGGCGGCCGCTTTCTTGGGCTTCCTGGCCATGGGCGGGGTTCCGCGATCCGTCGCTGTTCGTCCGGGGCGCCCGCGCTGAAGGACCGGGCCTGATCGAGCCTCCGGTATCCATGGACAGGGTTAACGTGCCGTTAAGGCGGCAGAATCTGCCGGGTCGGCTTTGCCGCCGGGCCGATGCGGTTCCGGCCGACGGACGCTCCGCGACAGGTCAAGTGACTGACCGGACAAGCGAAACCATGCGCCGTCGACGTGGCACGGCGGATGCGGATGGGTGGTTGCCGCCACCGCGGCACGAACGGTCGGGTCTACGATGCAGAATGCCCTCTTCGTCGGCGTGTCGAGCCAGGTCGCGCTTCAGCGCGAGCTCGACGTGATCGCCAACAACATGGCCAACGTCTCGACCACCGGCTTCAAGGGCCGCTCGACGCGCTTCCAGGAATACCTGATGCCGACGGCGAGCGCGGATTCGTTTTCCGCGCCCGACCGCCGGCTCTCCTACGTGATCGACCAGGGCACCGCGCTCGACCTCGGCCAGGGCGCGATCGAGCCGGACGGCAACCCGATCCACGTGGCGATCCAAGGCGAGGCATTCTTCTCGGTCCAGACGCCGCAGGGCGTGCGCTACACCCGCAACGGCGCCTTCGAGATCGACGCGCAGGGGACGCTGGTCAACAGCGATGGCTACGCCGTGCAGGGCGAGGGCGGCCCGATCACCGTCAACGCGCAGGAGACGGGGCTTTCGATCGGGCCGGACGGCACGGTCTCGACCAACCTCGGGGTGCGCGGCCGCGTGCGGCTCGTCACCTTCGCCAACCCGCAGCGCCTCACCAACGCGGGCGCCAACCTCTACGCCGCGACCGACCAGCCCCAGCCCGCGGGCATCAGGAGCCGCCTCGAATCGGGGGCGCTGGAGCGATCCAACGTCAAGCCGGTGCTGGAGATGACGCGGCTGATGGACGTGAACCGGACCTACGCGATGGTCTCCAGCGTGATCACGCGCCTCGACGACCTGCGGGGCACGGCGATCCGCCGCCTCGCCGACATCGCCTGATCGGGAGCCGGCACGATGCGCGCGCTCTACGCCGCCGCCACCGGCATGGCGGCCCAGGAACTCAACGTCCAGGTCATCTCGAACAACATCGCGAACCTGCGCACCACCGGCTACAAGCGCCAGCAG
>NZ_CAXTHR010000284.1:0-2005 GCF_964244095.1 uncultured Methylobacterium sp.
CGTTCGCCGGCTGCGCCATGGGCGAGTATTTCCGCGACAACGGCATGCACGCCGTCATCGTGTACGACGACCTGTCCAAGCAGGCGGTGGCCTACCGCCAGATGTCGCTGCTGCTGCGCCGCCCGCCCGGCCGCGAAGCCTATCCCGGCGACGTGTTCTACCTGCACTCGCGCCTGCTGGAGCGCGCCGCCAAGATGGGCGACGCGGCGGGCAACGGCTCGCTCACCGCGCTGCCGATCATCGAGACCCAGGCCAACGACGTCTCGGCCTACATCCCGACCAACGTGATCTCGATCACCGACGGCCAGATCTTCCTGGAGACCGACCTGTTCTACCAGGGCATCCGCCCGGCGGTGAATGTCGGCCTCTCGGTCTCGCGCGTGGGCTCCTCGGCCCAGACCAAGGCGATGAAGAAGGTCGCCGGCAAGATCAAGGGCGAGCTCGCCCAGTACCGCGAGATGGCGGCCTTCGCGCAGTTCGGCTCCGACCTCGACGCCTCCACCCAGCAGCTCCTCAACCGCGGCTCGCGGCTGACCGAGCTCCTGAAGCAGCCGCAATTCTCGCCGCTGAAGATGGAGGAGCAGGTCGCGGTGATCTACGCCGGCGTCAACGGCTACCTCGACAAGCTGCCGGTGGCCAAGGTCCGCCCGTTCGAGGAGGCGCTGCTCGCGACGCTGCGCTCCAAGCACGCCGACCTGCTGGGCGCCATCCGCGACTCGAAGGACCTGTCGGACGACAGCGCGGGCAAGCTCAAGGGCGTCGTCGAGGGCGTCGCCAAGTCGCTCGCCGCCTGATCGGCCCGCGCCGATCGAGAAGCCTTCGGGCGCCCGGCCGTGAACAGGCCCTGAAAGACCGGACCACCCGATGGCGAGTTTGAAGGATCTGCGCAACCGCATCACCTCGGTGAAGGCGACGCAGAAGATCACCAAGGCGATGCAGATGGTCGCCGCGGCCAAGCTGCGGCGCGCCCAGCTGGCGGCGGAAGCCGGCCGGCCCTACGCCGAGAAGATGGCGTCCGTGCTCGGCAACCTCGCGGGCAACCTCGTGGGCGGTGTCGGCGCCCCGAAGCTGCTCGCCGGCACCGGCAAGGATCAGACGCACCTGCTCGTCGTCTGCACCGGCGACCGCGGCCTGTGCGGCGCCTTCAATTCCTCGATCGCGCGTCTCGCCCGCGCCCACGCCGACCGGCTCACGGCCGAGGGCAAGACCGTCACGATGATGACGGTCGGCAAGAAGGGCCTCGATGTCCTGCGCCGGCAGTTCCGCGAGCAGATCGTCGCGTCGCGGGACATCCGCGGCAACCGCCCGGTGGACTACCCCTTCGCCGCCGAGATCGCCGAGACGATCCTGGCGCGCTACGAGGCCGGCGAATTCGACGTAGCGACCTTGTTCTTCTCCGAGTTCCGCTCGGTGATCTCGCAGATCCCCACGGCCCAGCGCCTGATCCCGGCCGAGTTGCCGGAGGGGGCCGCGAGCACCACCGGCGCGCCCGCCGACTCGGCGCTCGAATTCGAGCCGAGCGAGGAGGCGATCCTCGAGACGCTGCTGCCGCGCAACCTCACGGTGCAGGTCTACCGCGCGCTCCTGGAGAACGCCGCCTCGGAGCAGGGCGCGCGCATGAGCGCGATGGATTCCGCCACCCGCAACGCCGGCGAGATGATCAAGAAGCAGACGCTGATCTACAACCGCACGCGTCAGGCGATGATCACCAAGGAACTGATCGAAATCATCTCGGGCGCCGAGGCGCTCTAAGCGCTTCCGGGCGCACAGCTTTCAAGGGCACGTGAATCATGGCAAACACCGCTTCCCCCGGCGCCGGCTCCAACAAGGTCGGCAAGATCACCCAGGTGATCGGCCCCGTCGTCGACGTGCAGTTCGACGGCCACCTGCCGGAGATCCTGAACGCGCTGGAGACCCGCAACAACGGCGCCCGCCTCGTCCTGGAGGTCGCGGCCCAGCTCGGCGAGAGCACCGTGCGCTGCATCGCCATGGACACCTCCGAGGG